>JBAVSO010000148.1:0-6682 GCA_049695635.1 Candidatus Cybelea sp.
TCGGCGTGCCAATGAGCGCCACGCTCGCGACGAAAAGCGCCCAATCGAAAATGGCCGGCCATGCCTTGTCGCGGTCGCGCCCGCCGAAGCCGCCTTCGCAAAGGGGCCGCACGATTACCGCAAGCTCGATGACGTAACGCCTCGCAATCGCTTCGCGAATGCGGTTGACCTCGGTTGTGCGGAGCATTCCTTCGATGGCGTGCCGCTCGCGAAAGTTGCGGTCCTCGATCGCGAGCGCATGGCAAAGCTTCCGGCTCGCTCTCGGCACGGGAGCGCGTCGCCGGCGAGCTTCTTGCGTTGCGCTGGGACGACGTTATGCTTCCCGAGGTAGGGCAAGCAACGCTTACTGTGCGGCGCGCCTTCGTCGAAGGCAAAGGCGAGGATGCGCGCATCGTTGAGAAGGGCACCAAGACCGACCGCGTTCGTACAGTCCCGCTTGGCGCGCTTGCGATCGAAGCGCTGCAGTCGCAATGGGCGTCGCAGGTCCAGGAGCGCCGCAAAGCTGGTTCGTCCTATTCCGACACCGGGCACGTCTTTCAAACCACGTTAGGGGGCCGGGTAGCCCCCTTCTTGGCGACGGAGGCATTTCGCTCGGTGCGCGCTCGCTCCAAGGTCAAGGCGACGCTTCACGATCTGCGTCACACCGCCGCGACGTGGATGCTCGCCGCAGGCGTTGACGTTGCTTCCGTCGCGCGCATTCTGGGACGTACAACGCCGACAACGACGCTCGGAATCTACGCGCACGCGTTGCCAGCCTCGGAGTCCCGCGCAGTCGCCTCGATCGACGCCCGCCTGGAGCGGGCGAAGGGGGCATAGTGGCAACCGCTTTTGCACGGCACGGCAACCGAATGGCAACCGTCGGCCTGTCGGAAGCGCGAAAACCCTTATGGCATAAGAGCGGATTTGGTAGCCCCAGCGGGATTCGAAAACGCTTGTGCCCTTGCGTGCTAAGACTTGTCAAAACGCGCCAAGACGTGCTAAACGCTTTGCCTGTCGGTAGCTTTTTGCTTGGACAGACCTGTTAAAACTTGACGAGGAGCGACGACGTTTGCACCTGATTTTGCACCTGCTAAAGCGCCCGGGAGATCGGTAACGTGCCGTTTGAGGTGAGCCGGCGCTTGCTGGTTCCATGTTGAGTCTGCTATCGATCCGGGGTGAGCTTCTCGGGAGGTCCTCTCTTGCAGATCAGACGAGGGACCTTGCGAAGGAAACGCGCGACGCCGTGATCGGCGCCAAAAATGAGTCAGAACAACGTGAGCGCCACCATAAGGAGACTCTCTCGCCGAACCTTGAGGTAAGCGAGGTTGGCGCTGTTGCCTCTTGCCAACAGAACCAGCAAAGGGAGCTGGTCTACTCGATAACGTTGGCGGGGAATTTATATAATATCGGCCCGGGCCCTATCCGCGGGTATAAGGCATGGCTTGCTCCGCGTGGGCTGCCCACGGCGTTTATGACTTACCCATCGCTTGGGGCCGGTGAGCGTCGGAATTTTACCGTGTACTCGAAATTCGATGCTGCAGCTCGTCAGTCGGTTAATCTAACACTTACTCCAGGAGATCAAAAGGCTTATCCTTTCAGATGCGGCATCACATACGCGACGCTTTTTGGCGAGCTAGGGTTTCTCGTGCTGGAGTCAGACTCCGGAACGTCAGAGGATGCCAGAATAATACAGTCCGCGGCTCCGCAAACCATTCTAAACGCGGAAGCCGTCGCGGCCCAGTACGATCTTGCTCCTGAATTCCCCGACGGGGATCGCTCCACGGATTTTCTGCCCGAGTGGTGAGAGTGAGAGCGCCGCGCGAAAGAGTGTCGCCCTAGTGGGTCACCGCCCTTTGAGCGTTAGCGAAAAGACGGTTCCGCAACCGTAGCCGCCGATGTTGTAGCCCGGGCAGTTCATTACGCCGCCGCCTCCGGCCGTGGTGCCGAAAAGCTTTCCGCTGACGTCAACCAGGCTTGCCTCCGGGAACGAGGCGTCGGGCGGACCGCCGAAGGCGTAGAGGACGCGATGCGTTCCTGAGGCCTGGATGGAGAATACGGTCCCGCCGCCTATACCCTCTCCATAGGAGGAGGAGCCGCCTGCATAAGTCGTTCCGTAGAGTGTGCCGTTGACATTGACTAGGCCGGCGAATGGATACAAGCCGTCCGCTACGCCCGTAAAGCTGTGGAGCACCTTCTCTTTTCCCGACGTCGTAACGCTAAAAACCGTTCCGTTATTGTATTTGCCACCACTAAAAGTTGTTCCGTAGAGCGTGCCGTTCAGATTCACCAGTCCATGCGGCCCTTTGCCGTCATCGATATGAGAGCCAAATCGATAAACCACTTTCTCTTTACCTGATAACGTAACGCTGAACACGGTGCCCCCCTGGGCGCCAGACGCCGTAGTGCCGTAGAGAACGCCGCCGACGTTGATCAGACCGGCTTCCGGGTCCGCACCGTCGCGGCCTAAGTAACCGCCGAACGAATACAGAACTCTTTCCCGGCCGGATCGCGTAATTCTGAAGACAGTTCCATAATTTTGCTCGCCGCCGCTGGATGTCGTACCGTAGAGCGTACCCTTTACATTGATGAGACTCGCTCGTGGAAAGTTGCCATCCGGCGGATCCATGAACCGGTAAAGCACTCTCAGCTTTCCGGACGTTGTAACGCTGAAAACCGTTCCGCAGCCGCGGAAGGCACCGTCCGAACATCCGTACCCACCGTTCTCCGTCGTGCCGTACAGCGTCCCGTCGACGTCGATGAGGCTTGCCGCCGGGGTTTCACCGTCAGTCCCCGAGAAGCGGTGGATCATTGCTTCGGTACCGTCAGTCGTTACGCGAAAGATCGCTCCGCATCCAACGTAACATTCCGTTCCGCTGCTGGTGATGGTCGTTCCGTACAGAGTGCCTCTCACGTTGACGAGACCTGCTAACGGAACGGCGCCATCGCGGTGCGCACCGAAACGGTGAATCACGGTTTCCATCACAGATGCCCGAGACGGCGATGTCGTTGCGCTTTCAGGGGTCATGCGTAGCCCTTGCGGAGTCTCGGCGCATCCCGTGAAGGCAACGAGGACTGCAGCTAGCAGACATATTGGGCTAATTGATAGTAGTCGCGTCATTATTTTAGAACTCCATAGTTAGTTCGGCGCGATGCTGACCGATTGATTTGACGAGGTGTACGAGGGAAAGGTATCTGCAGGGTTGCTGCCGGCAGGATAGTCCCAATAATCAAAAGTGCTCAGGCAAGCCATATTGTCGCCGACGACGGCGCTGCCTTGACGTCTGTTGGCCGGCGTGTTTTCATTCCCGACGATGAACGGCTGCTCAACTTCAGCGCGAATGCCATTGCAAGTGTCGGTTAAGACGGTCTTGCCGACCTTCTTCAAGTTCCCGGATTCGTCCTCAACCATTTGGAAAATTGCGGTTCTTGAAGGAGAACCGATTATGCCGGCAAGCGTGATGTACTTCCCGTCCCACATCACGCCTTCGGGAATCGGAATGCTCACATTGACGTTGACGGGTCTCAGGGCTTTGCCTCCATGTGGGATTTCGCAGACGGTACTAGGAAGCGCGTAACCGACATGGCCTTCAACGTAGAGATTACCGTTCTGGTCGTAACCGGGCCGCGTAGGGGCCCCACAATAGTAATTGTAATAAGTTTTTGGAGTCCCTGAAGCGTTCTTAAAAACAACTATGTCCGGTGGCCCATAGACTGCATTGGAAGAATTGGCAACGGCAAGGTCACCGGACGTCGGGTCAATCGAACAGCCGACGCCGTAGCCCTCAGTATTCAAGGTTTTCAAGGGCGAGCTTCCGCCGTGGGCATACTCGACGGCCGACCCCGTGCCACTGAAGATTCCCAATTCCGTGAACCACACATTACCGAGCTTGTCGACGCATTGTCCCTGTGAAAATTGACCGTAGCCGGCGAGCATTCCAACCAGCGCTTCGGTTTTATAGTTGAAAACGTACACTTCGTCACCGCCGTCGGAAGTGTAGAGAAGCTTCTTGATCGTTTTGGCATCCGGCGACATCCACGATTTCCGGTGCCGGGAGTGCTGCACTCGCTCCGGGTGACGTGCGGTTAGGCTACGCCCCTGCGGCATGGCTCGCGACGTATCCATCGGCGGCTGCATGTCATTCTGAGCCTGTCGAAGGACGCCGCAACCGACGAGCATCACAATAACCGCGCAGATGGGTGCGCACGGCTGAAACGTGAGATCACTGGTGCTCTCCTCTCCTTTTTCGTCGGTATGCCGGCACCGTAAAACTTTTGTGGTATCCAGAGTAAATGCGGCTCTCATGGCGTCAATTCGAATACCGTTCCGAAGCCGCTCAAGCCATGGTCGCCGCCACCGCTCGTAGTGCCGTACAGCACGCCTGTGCTGCCGAAGGTTAGGCCCGCTTGCGGCGATGCGCCGTCCTTGTAGTTGAATGGGTGCAAAACGCTCTCGGAGTATCCTGACCCTGATGGCGTCAGCTTGAACACCGTCCCAAAGCCATAGCGGCCGCCGCTTGAGGTCGTGCCGAACAGCTTGCCTTTCTTGCTGAAGATCAGCCCGGCATGCGGGTGAGCGCCGCCATTGCGGCCGCCGAAACGTAACAAGACCGTCTCGCCGTACTCCGACGATCCAAAAGGCGTCAGTTTGAACACGGTCCCGAAGCCCTTGTGGCCGCCGCCCGCGGTCGTTCCATAGAGCGCGCCTTTCTCGTCGAAGATCAGACCGGCGTACGGGTTGGCGCCGTCGTTTCTACCCTGGAATCGGTAAAGGGTGCTCTCGGAATACCCCGATCCCGACGGCGTTAGTTTGAACACCGTTCCGGCACCGCGATAACCACCTGCCGAAGTCGTGCCATAGAGCGCGTCTTTCTTGTCGAGGATCAGACCATCGTATGGATTCGCGCCATCCCTTCCGCCCGAGAAACTGTAGAGAACGCTCTCGGAATACCCCGAGCCCGAAGGCGTTAGTTTGAATACCGTCCCGTAACCGTAATAACCGCCTCCGACAGTCGTGCCGTAGAGCGCGCCTTTGTCGTCAAAGACTAAACCGGCGAACGGGCTTGCGCCATCGCTGCCGCCCGCAAAATAGTGGAGGACGCTCACCGCGGAGTATTCAGACACCGGCGGCGTCAGTTTGAACACCGTACCGCGGCCGTAAGAGCCGCCATAGGAATCCGTGCCATAGAGCGCGCCTTGATTGTCAAAGATCAAACCGCCGGCCGGGTTCTTACCTAGAGCCGAAGGAGTGCCGCAGAAACAATAGGCACTCTTGGAGTATCCTGACCTGGATGGCGTCAGCTCAAAGACTCCCCCGCCATCACCGTCATCAGCTGACAGGAAAAACGTGCCGTAAAGCGCGCCGCTGTTATCGAGAATCAGACCGGACAGCGGATCCCCCTCGCCAGTCTTACCGTTGGTTGTAAAACTCCAGAGAACACGCTCGTGGTGTCGTGATCCTGCGGGTCTCCCAAAAGGCACGGGGGTCAAAGAGTGCGCCTCCGCGTCGTCGCGGTTCCCTTGAGGCACGGTGCTGATATTTGTACCGCAGCTCGCGAGTAGCGCCGCGGCCGCGCAGATACCAAAAGCATCGCGGATAAAACCGAGATTCTTCATCTTGACGCTCCTCGCTCACGCGAACACTCTCTGAGCAGGCTACCGCTTAGTCTAGCATGACCTCCAACGCAGCCAATCACCCCTTGATGAAACTGAGACAATGTACTCACAAGCGTATAGTGCAAACGGCCTAGCTTATGCCGGTAAGAATGTATTAGCGAGAGCGGTCCCACTGCTCACGAGTTCCCCTGATTCTACTAGTGGACGAAGTTCGAACGTTGCTTCATGAAGCCCGGAATCCGACCAGGCGAGCAAAGAAGCGTGGCACGCTATCGTCGCAGCTGTGGTTCTGCCCCGCTGTCGCGTTTTCGGTGTATACCGGAGCGCGGCGCGGTGAGGTTGTAGCGTTGCGTTGGACCGACGTAAACCTGAAGAAGAAGTCGGTGACAATCGCGAGATCGCTCACTGAGCGGATGACGTTCAAGGCCCCAAAGAGTGACCGGGAAAGGACGATCATCGTGAGTGACATGCTCTGCGCGATACTCCGTACGTACAAGGCGAAGCAGGCGGAGGCACGGCTAGGCTGGGGCGCAGCGGATAAGGACGAGGACTTGGTCTTCGCCCACGCTGACGGCTCGCCAATCGACCCATGGAACTTCGGGCGCGCAGTTGGCGGACTCATTCGTCGCAGCGGCGTGACGCGGATAACGCTGCACCGGCTGCGTGACACGCACGCCAGCCTCTGCGCTAAGGCGGGCGTCCCCCTCGAGGTTGTGAGTCAGCGTCTCGGCCATGCCTCGATCGGAATCACGGCCGAGCGTTATTTGCACGTGTACTCGGACCGAGACGCCGACGCGGCGGACGCCTTCGGGAGGCTCGTCGGCTAGAAACGAAAAGGGCTCCGCTGTTGCACATTTGTTGCACGGAGCCTGAAAGTGTCGCGGAAACCCTTGCGAAATAAGTATTTTTGAATTAGCCCCAGCGGGATTCGAACCACTTCTCGGGGGTTCCGGAGAGTCCCGGCCGCTACCGATTCGTGTTATTCAGTTAGGCTTTTCGCTGCTCTAACTCCCGTCCGTTTCCGCCCATTCCCGAGCGTTCCCGACCGCTCCGTTAGATTCTGTGTGCGATGTCAAGGGTTAAGAACCGC
>JBAVSO010000149.1:0-3830 GCA_049695635.1 Candidatus Cybelea sp.
GGGTCGGGCGGTGTATGGATTGGTGGCGACCAGGTGAGCGGCCATTTGGGCGGCATCCTTTCCGGTATCCATCTGAAGATCGACCTGCACGATCCGCGCGCCGTCTCGCTGCGAGGCGTCACGATTCCCGACGGCCTACTGCCGCGCATCATCGACGATTATGGGACTATCCCCGGAAAGCTTACGCAGACTGACGGCGGTAGAATCGGAGGAATCGAAACTGACCGTTTGGAGTTGAACGTTGCCAATCCAGCTTCGAATCACGACATCACCGAGCAAATACTTTATCTTTCCAGAGAAACGCATTGGCCGGTTCGGCAGATCATGTATTCGGGATCACAGATCGTACTCGATGAATCGGTCAACGATCTAAAAACGAACGTGGGTTTGACGCAGAGCGACTTTCCGTTCTAGGCATTCGCCGTGAGCACGGCGAGTTTCACAGACGATTTTCTCAGTAGTTGGATTGGCATTTGTGAACCTTCATAATCTCATCCGCTGGCGTCGGCCTTATCGGGAGGAACCATGTCGAGCGCAACGACATCGACGGTAACGCTGCACCTCGTTTCAAGCCTTGATGGCTTCATCGCCAAGAAAGACAACAGTGTTTCTTGGATGGACAGCTCCGACGTCTACGAAAAAGGGGTTACTGACGATGGCGTTGAGGTCATCGAGTCGATAGACTGCTACGTGCTAGGGTCTCGCACGTATGAGCACGCGCTGCAACTCGGCTGGCCCTATGGCGACACTCCGACGGTCGTAGTGACAAATAGAGAACTGCCGTCCATGAGGGAGAGCGTGGAGTTCTACTCAGGCGATCTCGAGAGATTGGTAGGTGAGATACTCGCGCCTCGATACGGAAACATCTGGCTGGTGGGAGGGGCCGTGTTAGGCCAGAGTTTTCTCAGGCTTGGCTTGGTGGACGAACTCCGATTGATGATAGCGCCGGTCACATTGGGTGAGGGGCTGCACCTATTCGGTAATTCCGGTACCGAGCAGCGGTGGCATCTGAAGAACGTAGTCGGATACAAGAACGGCTTTGTTGAGTTATCGTACAGGCGCCAATCAACCAACTCCTAGCCGCAATGGCTTACGAAAGGCAAGCCGTAATTGCCTCGATAACGCGCTTCGTCTCGTCGGGGTCTCGGACCTGAATGCACACCGCGCCGGTGTCACGTACTGGGAAATCGTTCCCGCCTGGGAACAATGCGTCGCCCACGTAGATCATTTCCCCGATCGTGATACCGATGGTATCCCGCAATTTCCGAATGCCATAAGCCTTATCGATCCCTGGAAGCGTGACGTCGATCGACGTCGTCCCACCCAACCGGACGGAAAAGTTTGGGAGCGCAACGTCGAGGAGCGCTTTGATCTTCTGCCGCTTCGCAAAATCGGGATCCCATTTACTCTTCTCGTCGAGGGGAGCTTGCTGTCCGAGCGCTGAGTAGGTGATCTGGCTCCCGCGATCTTCGATCGTTTCGCCCCAGACCTTCGTCGCCGCAAATCCGGATGAAGCCACAGCCGCCTTCAATGCGGTGATAATTTGCTGCTTTTGTGCGTCGCTCAAGTCCTCGGAGTAGAGCTTCTGCCAGCCATCCTTATACTGATAGAACGTCGTTCCCGAAGTCGGTAGAATCGACAAATTGCTCAGGTGTGCCTCTTGCGGAAGCCTAGCGAGCACCTGCGTTTCAAACTGGTCCCAACTGCCCCCCGATATAATCGCGACCTTGACTACCGCGAGCAGAGCGGTTAAAAGCGTCCCCATCTCAGCATCGATAATCGCTTTGCTGGGCGCCAGCGTACCGTCGAGGTCAAATACGATCAGTTTTTTCATTGCATCCGACTGCATTGGTGCATTCTAACCTCAACCTCAAAGCTGTTCCTTGGTACAGGTCGTGGTGCTGGTCTGGACGTTGCCCTTGCTGTCGTAGAACTGACTCGAGGAGCGAAGTACGTCTCCGGTGCGCGACACGGGGTTGTCAAACCGCTTGCGCCCCTGATTGTCGAGTACCGGCCACATTTGCGTCCACGTTGCGTTGTCGGGGTCCAGGGACGTCGTCTGCGCAACGTTGCTTGCACCAGAGTCGAAGATCGTTATCAAGACGTACGCTTTCAATGAATGGCTCCAGCGTTCGTAGCCGGTAGCGGAGCTATCACCGGTCTCGCGCGCGACAAACCAGTTGCCCTGTTCCGACTCAGTGAAGGAGAGCGGAGTCTTCGGGGCGGGAACGGAGACGCAGCTCCAGGTCCCGAGGTCGGCCTGAAGCTTTGCCTGTTGAGCGAGATCGAACGGCGAGTACCCCGGCGGGGGCGTCTGGGCGACCGCGGTTGCGGTTAGGAACGCACCGAGGGCCGTGGTGAGGACCAAGCGCATAGCGTACCTCCCTATGTAAAGCTACTCCATTTTTCGAATTCGAGGCGAGCTCTCCCGCGAGCCGGCGGACTTTTTGCGATTCAGCCACACTTGCGCAAAACTAATCCGTGAGCAAACCGTGAGCAAAAATGAATGCGGTTCTTCTTCGACAGGCTGAGGATGACACGGGACCGAGTCGGGCGAAAGATGTTTTGTGTTGGGGCGGCACGAGGGCAATCGCACCGTTGCGACAGTGCGCGACATCATCGAGATCGTCGCGATTCTCGCGGCCGGGTTCTGGGCGCTCTACGTCTTTGCGTACGAACAGCGGATCAAGCCTGCGAGCGAGCCGCCGGCGCTGCTCGTTACCGGCTCGGTGCATAAGCTAGGCGAGCATAACGGGTTGATACAACTCGGATACAACGGCAGCGTACGCAACATCGGTCACTCCGAAGTGAATCTAATCGCCTTAGGCTTCGTCGCCGAAGGCTTGACCTACACCGGCAAGGGCGTCCCGCACGTGGACCGTCCCTACGAAGGCCTTTCGACGTACGAGCGTGACGCACGAGTCGCGTCGCGCACGGTCGTCTATCGCACCGTCGAACTTACGAAATTCGTCCAAAAGAACTATGGCGGCGGCTTCGGACTATCGCCCGGCGCGGAAGTGCCGTACTCGGGCATCGTACTCGTAAAGGCCGGGGAGTACGACTCGGTGGCCCTCTACGGCAGCGTTGCGTATACCAAGGTTCCGGTCGAGGCCGGTTACCCGACCAAGGTGGTGCGTACGCCGAACGATGCAATTTACTTTGTCTCGGTGAATGGAGACCCCGACTATAGCTCCATCGAAGTGACGCTCGATCAGATTTCGCTCTGGTGAACGCCCGAAGCCGCGAAACCTGGCGGGCCTCTCCCCGGTACACCGGGGAGAAATTATCGAAGAAAGGTTACGACCGATGCTACTGAAGATTATGATAGCGGCGCTGTACGCGGCCGTTGCCGTCCCGCTCTCTGCGAGCGCCGACGCCGTGCCGGATGTCGCTCAAAAGGCCATCACCTCCGATTATGCGCTGGTGTGCACCGCATCCCAAGACCCTACCGATGCGAACCTGGGGGCGGCTTTTGCCCTGCTCGCGCCCGACTTCGTGCACGTCGATTTCAAGGGGAAGGAAATGCAGCGCGCTGAGTTCGTAGCGCAGGGCAAGCAGGAGATCAAACAACTGCACATCACGTCGTGCGCCAACACGATCCAGTCGACCACATTGTCGGACGCGAGCACGATCGTCGTCGTCGTTTCGGGCAAGATCGCCGGCCAGATTCAAGCACCCGACGGAAATCACGACATCGAAGCGACCACCAGCAGCCAGGACACCTGGAAACTCGTTAACGGCACGTGGCTGCAGACGCAGAGCAAGGACGTGAGTGCGTTAGTAAAGATCGACGGTAAAGTCGTTCAAGACGAAGGCAATTAGGGTGATGG
>JBAVSO010000150.1:0-2186 GCA_049695635.1 Candidatus Cybelea sp.
AGCCTGCAGCTGCCGCCAGCTTCAACGCAGCAACCGGGATGGTCGTTGTCGCCAATATTGAGGCAAGCAACAGCAAACAAATCGGTAACATCGCGATCTGCACCCTCAAAGGGGGCTGCACGAAAAAACTCGCTAATCCAAACATTACGGGTCCCGCCGTAGGTGTAGCATTGGCGAAAAACGGAGACTGTTGGTTGGTTTCCAACAACGCCTCACGTACTGCTGGAGTAATGACGTACTGGGCAGGCTGTACGGGACACGGTGAAGCGGTCACCGGCTTCGAAAATTCATCCGATGGCAGCTTGAGTGTCGACAAGCATGGAAATTTAGTGTCGGTCGACCACTTAGGTGGGACGACTGGTCGGTTGTGGGTCTATTCGGGCTGCAACCCAGCCTGCGAGCTTGTCGGCGGTCCATTCCCGCTCGAAGGCCGCGCGTTATTCGGTGCTTTGAACGCCGCGGGAGATGCCTTCGGCGCGACTGAACTGACTGGCGCAGTCGACATCTATAAGTACAGCCCGACGGAACTTACATACGAGTACAGCTTCAGTAGCGGCTTCGACTCCAGCGATTACCCCGAAGGCTTCGCGTACAGTCCTGGTTTCAAGCAGTAGGAAAGCAGCGATCATGAATAAGATTTTGAAGCCAGTCGGTCCGATCGTCGTGGCACTCATTGTGGCGGCCTGCGGCTCAACCGCTGGCGGCTCTTCGGTTCCGGTTCCAGCCGAGGTTTTGCAGCCTGATTCCATCTCGCGGACCTCCAAAGCGAAACCGGCATTGAGGCCCATCGCGTTTCCAACCAATCCTCAGCTACTAGGCTCTAATCGCCGCGCAACCGTCAGAATGTGGGTTGCGTCGCCTTCAAAAAATTACATCTTTGGGCAAGACGCCGGAGGAAAGAAGACCGTGGCGACGATCGACGCGGGTGCAAATGGCTGCAACAGTCCGACCGGCATAAAGGTCGACCACAAGCAGAACCTGTGGGTAGCCTGCTACGAAAGCGGTTCGATTCAAAGCTATTCGCCCGGCTCAAACCAGCTCTCGGCGACGTACGACGATTATTACTGCGAGGCCTACTGCCACTCGCAGGGTGCCGCTGCAACGCAGCCGGGAGCGCGCTCCGCAAAAATAAAGGGCCACTGTGAAATTGGTGGTGCGCCGGCCGACGTAGCGTTCGACTCGCAGGGACACGTCTTTGCAGCGAATCCGAGTTCGGCCCTGACCTGCCCGACCTTTGGCATGTCTGGCGTCGCCGCCCTGGTGTGGTGGAAGCGTCACTCCCCGCATTCAAACATGGTCACGATCGCCGGAGGTGCGGCATTCTCGCTGGACGTCGATGCCGCCGGAAACCTTTACGCCGGCGTTGGCGATAATTGCTACCCAAGCTCCTCCGGTTACGCATGTGAAAACGCAGTGGACGAAGTCGACAATCCGACGGGCTCGTCACCGACCCCGACAGAGATTATTCCGCCTGTTTCCGCCGATTTGCTCGGCGGGATCTATGTGAGCAATAACGGTACGGTGCTCAACGTCGTCGACGAGACGGCGCGCACGATCTCGCAGTACAAACTTCCCTGGATCGCAAGCGAAACGCCGTTTAACATTCTCGGCCCAACGCTCGCCCGTATGGGCAAGGGCGAGCCCACTTCTGGCGGATTCGACGAAGGCGACAAGCATCTCGTCCTCGGCGATGCCGACGGCTGGATCGACCTCGGCAGCGTCGCGACGAATCATTGGTCGACTGTCAGCAAAAAGAACTTGAAATACGGCAATTACGGCGCGGCGTACGTACCGTCGGATAAGTAGGCTCGGCTCTAGAAGGCCGTAACATTGATCTTTCCTCGCCCCCGCGCCCGGCGTTCGCGGAGCGACACAAAATCAACGCACCATCGCGATTATCCGCGGCCTGAAATTGCCTTACGCGTGATCGGGACGTACGCGCTCCCGTCTAGTGCGCCGCGTTTGGAATGCCGTCGCCAAGCTCTTGATTTGGTAACGATTTGGTAACGGAATACGCATCGGTAGGCCCTTGCAAGTCACGATAGTCATGACTCCGAGGCGTTATCCACGCTTGCGGTGACGCATCGAGGCGGTCGCAGGTGATTTCAAGACCGCCGCATTCAACCGCTCTGCCACCTCTCCAAGTCCTCGTAAGCATCGCTACGTCCTGATAGTCATGCTTATCG
>JBAVSO010000151.1:0-2719 GCA_049695635.1 Candidatus Cybelea sp.
AATACTCGAGTGCATCGGGCGGTGGAGACGCCGTCTTCTCTAGGTGGCACATCGTAAGTATGGCTCTTTGCGCCTCTGCTACGGTGATGAAAGTCTTGCGCTTGGCCACTTTCGCTGCGGTGGTCTTTATGCGCGTCCAGACGCGCTCCATCGGACTGGTCATGGCTGGCCTTTCTCTCGCGGAAATGCGGATTGGCCGGCCGCTGAAGCCTACGGTCAAAGCGTATTTAGGGTGAGGCGCTCAGTATACCACGGCAAGCCGCGGGAAAGTGGAGTAAAATTGTTGGTTTCTTGACTTTCCGGAGCACGATCCGGATTCGAACTATCCCGAGCCTTCAGGGGCACCAGTCTCGCAGCCGTCGAGCGAAGAATCGTCCGCAGAGACTTTACTTCCATCGATCTCTGGGCGCCTTAACATATGCTTCAAAGACGTAGGGCCAGGGAATCGTGAACGGAAAGACTACCCAAACCAACGCGCAGGCTTTTGATGGTCTCCGATTCTATCGGGATCGACTTGATCCGCCGCCGTAACGGCAGTGCGAAGAAGAGAAGCCTGATCGTCTTCCAGGCCAGTTCAGAGAAGAGCGCCGACAACAAAGTCTTCCTGTGAGAACATCTGAACGGGCTTGACATTCCCGCCAACGGTTGGCTTAGCGGCTTCGCCCTAGCGCGATACGACCTCGCGAGCGGATCGTGATCGCACTCTCGCGCAGATTCGTGCGTTACATTGCGTTCTACGAAGAGCAGGGGTTTTTCACAGGGTTGTTCGATATCTGGATCGTGACGATCTGAGCCGCCGGATCGGATACTGAGGAATCTAGCGCGAAGTACGTGTTGTCAAAGCATTGGGTCATGTCCAGCGGCGGCTGGCAGCAGACGAACTGGGGGTCAACCGGCCCACCCGCGCCCATCGAATCGTAAAAAGTCCATTGGCCTTGACTGCTGGCCTGCGCGGTGAACGCATTGAAGGTCCACACGCTCGCCGGGGT
Source organism: Candidatus Cybelea sp. (assembly GCA_049695635.1). Classification (GTDB taxonomy): domain Bacteria; phylum Vulcanimicrobiota; class Vulcanimicrobiia; order Vulcanimicrobiales; family Vulcanimicrobiaceae; genus Cybelea. The sequence goes on from JBAVSO010000151.1 coordinate 990, forward strand.
GGGGCTCGGCGACGGCGCAGCGGTGCTGAAGACCGCCGTTTGGGCGAGGATCGAGAACTCGGTCATGGTCCCGTTGTTGTTGAGATTGTAGCTGAACGTTTGCGGCGTCGACCCCAAACGCACCCACGCCGGTGAAATGTGTGGATTGCTGTTTCGCAGGAACGCGACCGGTTCGGCGAAGGAAGTCGCCCCGTTTCCGAGCGCAACCATTGCGAAGTTGTAGCCGTTCCAGTTGGTCTGCAACGTATCGGTCGACGGTGTCACTCCGTTGCCGCTGGTGTTAAAGACGACCATGTACTGGTACTGCTGGAAGTTGAAGGGAGCCTGGACGTCAAAGATCACCGCCATGTACCCGGGAGGTGCGCCGCCGGCACCGAGGCCGGGGGGATTCGGTGTGACTTGGCGACCGCAGGCTGTTGCGAGCGCGGCTGCCGAGAGCACAACAACGAAACCGAACCGCAGTTTTCCGGGCATGTTTCCTCCGAACTCTTTCACACTACACCCATTTGCTGTGCGTAGACTTAGGGGCCATTAGCAAAGTCGCCGGCAGCGTACCCAAATCACCGACGGACCGTCCCGAAACCGTACCGGTCCAAGCGCCGCGCGCTCCCCGAGTTCTGTGAGCACTGCCGAGACGAGCTGAGCGGTTAGGGATGGCAGCCCGTTACTTCAGACTTTTTTTATCAACCTAGCCTAGACTCTGCGGCATTGTCCCCTCGGACCCCACAAGGAGACGCACCTATGCGCTTTTCGCAAGAGATCCTAATCGCCGCCGTCACGGCCGCGGCGATGTCTGTCTCCGCCGGCGCCGCCATGGCGCACATCAACGGAAGCCCCATGATGGCTGCTCCCGCATCGCAAAGTTACAGCGGTGCCTGGCCGGTGACAGTGACCCACTCACAGTTCAGCAACGGTACGTACTGCCTGACACTGACCGGAAATGGCCGTAATGGCGGCTCGGCCTCGCTTGTCATGGACAGCCAAAAGTATCCTTACGGCTCATTCGTTGTTGTCAATCACATCATCATAGCAACTATCGTGAAGCCATCAGGTAGTCAGAACGGCGCCTTGACCTTCACGGCTGACGCCCACCGGGGCAACATCGGCCAGGGCGTCTTCGAAAATATCGAAGGCGGATCAAACTTCGACTTCGGCAAGTTGGCGTTCGGCATGAAGGGTGGCTGCTAGACCCCCTTCGACAGTAACGGAAAAAGAGGTCGACGCGATTCGGCCTCTTTTTTTATGATTAGCTCGCTTCGGCGGGCTCGTTCGCTGCTCCTAAGGCGCCCTCCGTCGCTGCCGATAACGATCGGTTAACGGTAACGTACGGGAGCGCCGGTTTTTCGTCGATCGTACCGCCCGATATATTTCGCGAGGGCGTGCGGCCGCGAGGGCGAAGCCTGCGGAAATGAAGGTCGCTCTGATTGGGCTAGTCTACGTGATCCTCCTCGCGCTGCCCATCATCGTCCTCGCTACGTTTCCCGCTGGCCGCCAAATGATCCGTGCGAAGAATAAGTGGGCGGTGGTCCTTTACGCCGCGTGGTTCTTCGCGCTCTCTCCATTTTGGGCCATCTTAGGACTTCTGTCCGCACCCGCGACGGAAAAAGCGACTCCCGTAACGCCGACGCCTTGGCCTCTTCCCGCGATTGAGCTGCTTTTAGTGGCGGTCGGACTGGCAGCCGGGTGGGGTGTCTGGAAGCTAGTGGAGGCGAATCAACCACCTGAGCCGC
>JBAVSO010000152.1:0-11933 GCA_049695635.1 Candidatus Cybelea sp.
CGCCGTCGGCGCGCTCGTCGGAACGGGCGAAGGCGCGACCGTAGGCGGCGCTTTCAACGCCACCGCGACCGGGCGCACCGTGGGCACGCTGACGGGAGCGGCCGGGAGTTCGTTACGCGGCGTGGCCTCGAAGACGTTTTGAGTCGGTTGCGGATTGGGCTGGGGCGTTTGCTGCGGAACCGGACGAGGATTCGGCGGCGCCGTAGGCGCCGGCACTGCGAGTTCGTGGCGATTCACCGGCAAGCGCTGCGTCTGAGGCTGGACTAAAGGAGCGTGATGGAGCGGCGCGACCACCGGAACGTGTGGAACGGGTGCGACCGCGCGAACGGCGGACGGTTGATTTGAAACGACGATCGGCGAGGTGCGCGCGATGGTAATGATTTCGCCGCCCGAAATGCTTTCCGTCGCGCCCTGCTGCGACGAGCTCTCCAGCACGGAGAAGAGCAGCGCCGCGAGCAACGCATGTAAAAGCAGCGAGAGTAAGAAGCTGCCCGCCAACCGCTCGGGATAGCGGCGGTCGCGGGGATCGCGCGCGAACTTCACGGGACGGGTTAACTGCGCTTAATCGAGCGCAGGAGCCTGCCGTCGGCGCCGCACAAGGCAAACGTGACATGGAACAAATTTTAGAGAAGCGCACGAAGATCGTCGCGACCGTCGGACCAGCGTCCGAGGACCCAGCGATTTTGCGCTCGCTCTTTATCTCTGGGACTAACGTCCTGCGCTTAAACTTCTCTCACGGCACGCCGGAAGAACACGGTCGAGTGATCGCTTCGGCTCGCAAGATCTCGGCCGAGCTTGGCATTCAGACGGCGATCCTGCAAGATCTGCCGGGGCCGAAAGTGCGGACCGGGTTGCTCGCCGACGGCGCATCGTCGGTCCGCCTCGAGCGCGGCGCGCGATTCGTCATCAGCTCCGAACCGGTTGCCGGCACCGTCGAGCGAGTGAGCACCACCTATCGCGACCTGCCCGCCGACGTCGCGATCGGCAAGCGCCTTTATCTTCAGGACGGACAGATCGCGCTGCTCGTCGTGGGTAAGAGCGCGACAGAAATTGAAACGACCGTCGAGTTTGGCGGAAGCTTGCGCTCGGCCGTAGGAATCAACTATCCGGACGGTTCGCTAAACATTGCATCGGTCACACCGCGCGATTTCGAGTACCTGGCATTCGGCCTGGAGCAGGGCGTCGATTACGTCGCGCTCTCCTTCGTCCGCTCGGCTGAAGACGTCGAGCGCGCCAAAGCGTTCATGGCGGAGCGCAAGAAGCGCGTTCCCGTCATCGCAAAGATCGAGAAGCACGAGGCGTTAACCGAACTCGACAGCATCATCGCGGCCGCCGACGGCATCATGGTCGCGCGTGGAGACCTTGGCATCGAGGTTCCGATCGAGACCGTTCCGATCATTCAGAAAGAGATCATCGCCAAATGCAATCGCGCCAGCAAACCGGTCGTCACGGCAACGCAGATGCTCGAGTCGATGATTGCTTCCCCACGCCCGACGCGGGCCGAGGCAACCGACGTCGCCAACGCGATTCTAGACGGCACCGATGCCGCAATGCTCTCGGCTGAAACGGCGATCGGCGCTTATCCGACCGAAGCGGTTCGTACGATGGCGCAAATCGCCCGCGAAGTCGAGCAGCATTATCCTCACGCCGCGTTACGCGATCGCCGTCTGGAAAACTTCGAACCGACGGTCGCGTCGTCGATCGCCGAAGCTGCGACCCGCGCCAGCGCGGAGTTGAAGATTCCGTACATCGTGACCGGTACGACCACGGGGAATACCGCGCACCATATCGCCGCCTTTCGGCCTCAAGCACGTATCATCGCGCTCACGCCCGAGCCATACGTTGCGCGCCGGCTCGCGCTGCTCTGGGGCACGGAGGCGTTGCTGATCGATTCTTATGCCTCGATCGACGTCTTGCTCTACATGACCGAGCGCCATATGGTGCACGAAGGCTTGGTGCGTTCGGGTGACTTGATCGCGTTTACGACCGGTATGCCCGTCGGCTCGGGCGGCACGAACGTTCTCAAGATCCACCAGATTCCTTAGGAGGTTTTCGCGAGCAAGGCACGAGCGTGCCGGAGCGCAACGTCGTGCGTTTCGCCGGAGAGCATGCGCGCGATCTCGGCTTCGCGTTCCTTCGCGTTTTTTATCGCGCGGACGACGATGGTCGTCTCCTTCTTGGCTTCAACCTTGTCGAGAACGTAGTGTCGATCGGCCCAAGTCGCAAGCTGCGCGAGGTGTGTGACGCAAACAACCTGCCCGCGCCGCGCGAGTTGTCCGATACGCGCGCCGACCGCGGTGGCGGTAGCGCCTCCGACACCGGCATCGATCTCGTCGAAAACAAGTGCGCTTCGCGCGTCGCGCGCGCCGGCCAGCACGACGACGAGTGACAAGAGTACGCGCGAGAGCTCGCCGCCCGAAGCGACACGCGCCAGCGGGCGGGCCGGCTCGCCGGCGTTAGCTGCGAAGAGGAACTCAACGCGCTCCGCACCGTTGGCGCCGATCCGCTCCAGCGGCTCGATCGCGGCTTGGAAAACCCCCGAGGCAAGCGCGATCTCGGTGAACTCGCGCCCCACGCGTTTGCGAAGCGCCGCGGCCGCCCGCATGCGCAGCGCGCTGAGCGAAACTGCCGCCTCGCGCAGCTCGCGCAGCGCCTCGGCGGTTTCCGCCGCGAGCTGTGCGGCACGCCGGTCGCGACCTTCGTATTCATCCACGATTTCGCCGGCGCGCTGCGCGGCCGCCAGGATGTCTCCGATATCCGGCCCATACTTTCGCTTTAATCGCTCGATGAGATCGAGGCGAGCGTTGACGGCATCGAGCTCGGCCGGATCGTACTCGGCCGCATCGGCCGCGCGCGAAAGATCGGCCGCGAGATCGACGGCCTCGGATTGGAGCGCCGACGCGCGCTCCGCCATATCGCGTAGCGAACCATCGAACCTCGCTACGCTCGACAACGCGGTGGTCGCGGCTCCGAGCGCGCCTCTGGCGCCGCCTTCATCCGCGGCGAAGGCTTCGCGGGCCGCATTCAACGCTACCGCGATGCGCTCGACGTTATCGAGATACGCCTGCCGTTCGGTCAGCCGCTCGAACTCTCCAGGCTCGAGGCGCGCCTCTTCGATCTCGCGCACCGTGAAGCACGCGTCGTCGTAACGCTCTCGAACTCGGCGTTCGTCCTGCGTGAGCCTCGAAAGTGCGTCGGTCAAATCTTCCGCTCGCGCGTACGCAGCCGTCACCGCCTCGCGCAGTCGAAGCGCCGCTTCGCCGGCGAATCGGTCGAGCAGCTCGAGGTGATAGACCGCTGAGAGCAGCCGCTGCGCCTCGTGCTGGCCGACGATCTCCGCGATCCCGTCGCGGATTTCGCGAACGTAGGCAGCCGTCGCAGCTCGCCCGTTAACCCGTAAGCTCGAACGTCCGCTCTCCGTCATCTCGCGTGCGATGGTTCCTTGCTCGCCGCGGTCGAGCTCGAAGCCGTCAGCAGCAAAACGCGCGCGTAACGCATCGTCGGGATCGAACGTCAGCGTTACGAGCGCCTTCGGTGCCCCGCGCCGAACGACGTCGGCGCCGGCGCGTGCGCCAAGCGCAAAGTCGAGCGCACCGATCAGCATCGTCTTTCCCGAGCCCGTCTCGCCCGTGAAGATCGTCGCTCCCTCAGCGAACTCCACGACGGCGCGCTCGATCAGCCCGTAACTCTCGATTTGAAGCTGCCGCAGCATTCTTTTTATGGAGGTCTCTTAACGCCGAGGATCCTTGATGGAAACGCCCCATAACATCTTTGTTTCCAATCGCTCGAGGAAGTGCAGGGGCGCCGTGCGCGCAAAGTAGACGCGCTTGGGATGGCAGCGAATCATCACGCTCGAACTCGGCGCGACGTCGCTGAGTACGTCGCCGTCGCATTCGAGGTGTGCCTGCGCCGCTTCTAGATCGGACGTAATCTCAATACGCGAGTCATTCGGAACGATCAGCGGCCGTGAAAAGAGCGTGTGCGGCAGTAGCGGGACCACACCGAACGCGTCGACTCTTGGCGCGATCAGCGACCCTCCCGCCGACAAGAAGTAGGCAGTCGAACCGGTCGGGGTCGCGACGCAGATTCCGTCGGCGGCGATTTGCGTCGACGCGCCGTCGTCGACGCGGAGCCCGAACGGCACGAGGCGCGAGACCTCGCCCTTACGCACGACGACGTCGTTGAGAGCGAAGAAACGCCGGTCGTCATATTCGGCTTGCAGCGCCGTACGCTCGTCCATAAAGAGCCCACGCTCGATCAGCGCGGGCAGGTCATCGAGCCGTGGATCGTCCTCGTCGAGTTCGGTCAAGAAGCCGAGCCGGCCGGTGTTGATGCCGAGCAACGGAACGTCGTGCTCAACTGCGATACGGGCGGCGCGCAACAGCGTGCCGTCCCCGCCGACGGTAATCAGAAGCGAGGCCGCCGCGGCGTTAATCCCTTCGACCACCTCGAAGCCGCTACCGCGAAAGTCTGCGGCGATGCGTACGGCGATCGAGCGCGCGTGCTCGCGTTCGGTGTCCACGTAGAGCGCGACGACCTTCTTCTCGATCGCAAGCATCGCCGTCATACGTTACCCCCTTCGCCGAGGACCGCCTCGACTCGTGCGTCGGCAAACGGCTCGCCCTGGGGGCGCAACTCCATTAAGAACTCGCGGTTCCCGGCCGGCCCAAGCAATGGTGAAGCGACGAGGGCGACGGGGACGAGCTCGAGGCAGAGAGCGGCCTCGCGTACCGAGCGCAGCACCATACGGTGCGTCTGGGGATCGCGGACGACCCCTCCCGCACCCACGCGTTCGCGGCCGGCTTCGAACTGCGGCTTGACGAGTGCGACGACAATCCCGTCGGGGCGTAGATATCCGGCGGCTCGCGCCAAGATTGTGCTTAGCGAGATGAACGACGTATCAACCGTAACGAGGTCGAAGCCGCCGGGGAATGCATTGTCGGCAAGGCGGCGGAAGTTGACGCGTTCGAGAACCTGCACGCGCGGATCGTTGCGAAGCCCCCAATCGAGCTGACCGTACCCCACGTCCACGGCCGTAACGCGCGCCGCGCCTCGCTGCAACAGACAATCGGTGAATCCACCGGTGGAGGCTCCGACGTCGAGCGCCTCGAGCCCACGCACGTCGATTTCGAAGGCGTTTAGCGCATAGTCGAGCTTTTCACCGCCACGACTGACGAACCGTCGCGGTTTTTCGACATTTATGCGCGCGTCCGAAGCGACGCTTTGGCCCGCCTTCGTTGCGACGACGCCTTCGACGCTGACGCGTCCTTCCATGATGAGACTGCGCGCCTGCGACCGCGTCATGCCGGTACGCTCCGCGACCGCGGCATCGAGCCGAAGCTTCAGCGTCACCCCTTCCCTCTTCTCGCTCTCGCTGGGGCGCGGCTTCTCCCGCTATAAACGCAACCAAAGGGTTGCGTTTTGGCGGGATCGGTGATAAATTTATATGCAACCAGGAGGTTGCACATGGCATCGTCTACCGATCGAATCGAAAAACGCGTCTTCTTACGCTCGCCGCAGGAGCGAGTATGGCACGCCATCAGCGATACTACGGAGTTCGGCACTTGGTTTGGGATCGAGCTGGATGGGGCGTTCGCTCCAGGCGCGCGCATGCACGGACGCATCAAGCCCACCGAGGTCGATTGCGAAGTCGCGCGGATGCAAGAGCAGCATCGGGGTACGCCGCTGGCCTTTTACGTCGAGCAGGTCGAGCCGATGAGCCTTTTGTCGTTTCGCTGGCATCCGTTCGCGATTGACAGTTCGATAGACTATTCGAACGAGCCAATGACCCTGGTGACGTTCACGCTCGAACCGGCGCAAGGCGGCACGACGCTCACGATCGTGGAGTCGGGATTCGACGCAATCCCGATTGCGCGCCGAGCCGACGCCTTCGAAGCCAACGAAGAGGGCTGGACCTTGATGGCACAACTCGTCGAGAAGTACCTGTTGCTGCCGCTCTCATGAGCGTCGCGCCGATCCTTGCGGCGTTGGGCGATGAGTCGCGCCTTCAGATCGTCAGGAAACTGTGCAAGGGCGGCCCGCTCTCGATTACCAAGCTCACTAAGGGCGCCGATATCTCGCGGCAAGCGGTGACGAAGCACCTTCATGCGCTTTCCGAGGCGGGTCTGGTTCGAAGCGAACGCCACGGCAGGGAGCGGATCTGGAAACTCGAGCCAAAACGCCTCGCCGACGTGCGCCGGTACTTGGCGCAAATTTCGGCGCAGTGGGATGAGGCCATTAACCGCTTAAGATCGGCAGTTGAGGACGATTAGTGCTGCCGACTTCAGAACGGTATCTGGTTGTCGCGATCGTGGCTTCTCGCGCGTTTGTCGGCACCGGCAGCCCCTGGCTCGGCCATCGCCTCTTCGATCTGCGCCTGTGCGCTTTTCAGCAGCACCTCACACTCGCGCGCGAGCACTTTGCCCTCTTTGAAAAGGGCAATCGCGCGATCTAGCTTGATGTCACCGCTTTCGAGTTCCTTGACGATCGCATCGATTCGATCCAGCTTCGTTTCAAAGCTTGTCTCGCGGTCACTCATCGTTGCGCACCCGTTCGACGCGTGCACCGAGCCTCCCGCGGAAGAGCCGCGCTTCGATCTCCTCTCCGACCGCGACCTCGTGCGCATCACGAAGCGCGCGTCCCGCGTGCGTAACGATCGCATATCCTCGTTCGAGTGGGCCCTCGGGATTCAACGAAAAAAGCCGGCTAGCGACAAGCGCCAATCGGCTTGTGCGCGTCGAAAAAACTCGATCCCGCAGGCTATCGAGCTTCGAATGAGCTCCGATCAGGCGCGTCTCGCGCTCCGCGACGCGAACGCGCGGATTCTGCCGTTCGATACGATTTAACAGCTCGAGCGCGCGCCGCTGGGCGTGTGAAAGCCGCCGATCCATTGTGACGTCCAGCTTCCCGTTGGCATCGTCCAGATCGCGCGCGCGCCCGATAACGACTTTCTCGATCGCACGCTGGAGCAGCTGCTGCTGGTGCCGCATCCGCCCGATCACTTCGGTCCACGACCCGGCGATGAACTCAGCAGCCGCCGTGGGCGTCTTGAAAACTTCATCGGCAACTTCATCGGCGAGATGCCGGTCGCCGGTATGGCCGATCGCAGTCACGACAGGATGCCGCGACCGCACGATCGCGCGAACCACGGCTTCAGTATTGAACGGGTAGCGATCTTCGTACGATCCGCCACCCCGCAATACGACGATGGCGTCGACATCCTGGCGGGAGGCGCGGTCGATCGCATCGGCGATGTCGATCTCAGCGCCTTCGCCTTGGACTCGCGTTTCGATGAACTTCACTGTGACGTTCGGCGACTTCTCGCTTAGCGTCGTTTCGAAGTCGTCGGCGCCCTTTCCACGCGCCGAAACCACCGCCACGGAGCGTGGGAATCGCGTAAGCCGCCGCTTGCGTGCCTCTTCGAAAAGGCCCTCGGCCCCAAGCCGTTTACGCAATGCTTCGACCTTCGCCGCAATGGCGCCGACGCCGAACGGAGCGATCTCGACGACGCGAAGCTGATACTCGCTGGTCTTCTCCCAAATCCCAATCGTCCCAGTTGCTACGACGGCAACGCCATCGCGAACGGTCGGCAGCTTCTTTGCGTCGCTCGAGTAAACGAAGCATCGAAGTATCGCGCGGTCGTCTTTCAGGCTAAAAAAAACGTTACCGCTCGGCTGCGGCTTCCAACCCGAGATCTCTCCGACGATCGCTATTCGATGCAGTTCGGGACGCCTGTCGAGCCAGCGTCGCAGACGCTCGGAGAACTGGGAGACGGTGAGCTGCAGAACTGGGGCGCGGGACTCCTCGAAGAGTTTCATCGGCGAACGCGCGGCGCCGGCGTCTCCGTTTCCAACGGCACGGTCGGCAACGGCGACGGCGATCCCGTCGGCGATTCGGGCGGCGGCGGAACGACCACCGGCGGCGTCGAGTCGGCGGGCGGCACGGTCGGTTGGGCATAGCTCGCCGCCGCACCGTAGCCATCGTTCTCGCCGTACGCATCGATCGAGCCTCCGCATCCCGATTGCGGCTCGGTGCCTTTGAGGTAGTACTCGTAACCGCCGCGACCGCAGCCGGCCACCTTCGCCACCTCGTCGGAGGGGTATGGAAAATCGTGCGGCGGCGTGCCGGCGAGCGCGGCCTTCATGAAACGCGCCCAAATTCGCGCTGGAATGTTGCCGCCGTAGGATTCGACCATCGGCGTGTAGTTGTCGTTACCAAGCCAAACCGCAGTAACGAGATCGGGCGTATAACCGACGAACCAGGCGTCGCGGAAGCTGGAAGTCGTGCCGGTCTTACCGGCAGCCGGGCGTCCGATGACGGCATTTGGATAGCCGGTGCCATGCGAGATCACGTCCTCGAACATTGACGTCATGATGTACGCCGTTCCAGCACTCACCACGTCGACGGCCTGAGGAACGCGGTTGTCGAGAAGGCTGGTTCCCACCGAATCCTTCACCAGGCGAAACGGCGTCGGATCTATGTGAAGCCCTTGATTCGCAAGCGTCGAGTACCCGCTCGCTTGATCGAGCACGGTAACGCCTGACGAACCCAGCGCTAGCGAAAGGTTCGCTTCGAGCGGCGACTTCACGCCCATCCGGTGAGCGTATCCAATGATCTTGTCTAAACCCACGCGCTCGGCGAGCTTCACGGCAACGACGTTGCGCGAGAGTGTGAGTGCCTCGCGCAACGTGATCGCTCCCATATAGCTGTTGTCGTCGTCCATTGGCGTCCACATCGTCCCGTCGCCCATCGGGTAACTCACGTGCGAATCGTCGATGATCGTGGAGGCTGGTATCCCTTCGTCGACCGCGGCGGTGTAATCGTAGATTTTGAACGATGAACCCGGCTGCCGGCGCGCCTGCCACGCCCGGTTGAATTGATTGTTCAACGAAAAGCCGGCACCGCCGATCATCGCGACGATCTCGCCGGTCGACGGGCGGATCGCGACCAACGCGGCCTGATGCGCGCCGATGCCCTCCGAGACCGCCTGGTGGACGCCCCACGTCACCGCTTCCTGCGCGATTCGCTGCATCCGCTCGTCGAGCGTCGTGTAGACCGACAGGCCTCCCTGCTCGACCGTACTTTCACCGAAGAGCTGGTTGAGCTGTGCGATCGCGTACGTCGTAAAGTACGGATCCCGATATCCTTGCAAGCCGGTGGGCCGCTCCGAAATCAGGTCGAGGGGGCTGTCATAGGCTTCGTCTGCCTGCTCGCGCGTAACGTAGCCGCTTTCAACCATTCGGTCCAGAACGTGACGCTGGCGTTGTTGCGCCAAGCTAAGGTCCGTGAACGGCGAGTAATCTGACGGTGCTGCGACGACGCCGGCGAGCATCGCGGCCTGAGCCAGCGTTAGCTGATCGACCCCGCGCCCGAAGTAGGTGTGGGCCGCAGCATCTACGCCGTACGTACCCGCCCCAAGATAAATGATGTTGAGATACCGCTCGAGGATCTCGTCCTTGGTGTAGTAGCGCTCGATCTCAATCGCAAGCAACGCCTCCTGGACCTTACGCGATAACGACACTTCGTCGTTGAGAAAAAGTCGCCGCGCGAGTTGCTGTGTGATCGTAGAGGCGCCTTGAAACTCTTGGTGCGTGAAGTCGGCGAAAGCGGCCCGTACGATGCTGCCGAAATCCACTCCGTGATGGTGGTAAAAGTTGTGGTCTTCATTGGCAATGAACGCATCCCGAACGACCTGCGGCACGTTCTCGAGCGGAACCCAAACGCGATTCTCTTTGTAGACCGACGCGAGCAAGCTTCCATCGCGCGCAAAAATGCGCGTTGCGCTCGAGGGTTGATAATCGGCCATGCGGCTGATATCGGGAAGGTTTCGTCCGTACGCCGCGATCATACCGGCAACCGCGCCGATCGAAAACAGGACCATCATGAGCAGCGTGACGAGCAGGCCGCGCCACGCGCGGCTGCGGCGCCGCCGCTTACGCCCTGGCATTGGCGACCGCACTCAGAACGCCGTTGACGAAACGCCCGGAGTCTTCGGTGGAGAAGCGCTTTGCAAGCGCGACCGCTTCATTGATCGCGACGGCCGTAGGCGTCTGGGGGCGGCAGTGGAGCTCGAATGTAGCCATTTCTAAAAGGAGCCGGTCGATGGTCGGCAAGCGTTCGATCGCCCAACCTTCCAGAAGCGGGCTCACAATGCGGTCTGCTTCGGGAGCGTATTCGAGCGTGCCCAGTGCAAGCTCCTCGACGAACGTTCGCTGCTCGAGGTCGCCTTCTCCGACGATTTCGCTTACGGCATCGCGCGGCTCGCGGTCGCCGATAACGACCGAGTAGAGCACTTGCAGCGCTTGCTCGCGCGCGGCGCGGCGCGACGTCATCGCTTTCCGCGCGGCGTCGCCTGCTTCGCCTCTCCGTTGGATAGGATGTGGGCGGGAATGAATTCGACGTCGTAGCGGCCGCTACGAAACTCAGGAGCCGCCAAAATCTCCAGACAAAGAGCGATGGTAGTGTTGACGCCTTCGACCAGCGTTTCGCGCAGCGCCCGCCCCATCCGGGCGATTGCCACCTCACGCGTATCGCCGAACGCCACGACCTTTGCGATCATCGAGTCGTAATACGGCGGAATCGTCGCGCCCGTGTAGAGGTGGGTGTCGACGCGAATCCCAGGGCCGCCGGGAAAGACCAGCTTCGAAACGGTGCCGGCCGCCGGCGCGAAGTTGTTGCGTGGATCCTCGGCATTGATACGGCACTCGATCGCGTGGCCGCGCGCGATCAGGTCGCGCTGCACGTATCCGAGCGGTTCGCCCGAGGCTATTCTAATTTGCTCCTTGACGAGGTCGATATTGTAGACCATCTCGGTTACGGGGTGCTCGACCTGAATGCGCGTGTTCATCTCCATGAAGTACGCGTCTCCGTCGGCTACCAAAAATTCCAGCGTCCCCGCATTCGTGTAGCCGACATACCGCGACGCTTTCAGCGCCATCTCGTGCAGCTTGGTGCGGGTTCGATTTGAAAGGTTCGGCGCGGGAGTCTCCTCGACGATCTTCTGATGGGCCGGTTTCTGAACCGAACAGTCGCGCTCGCCTAAGTGCACGATGTTTCCGAACTCGTCCCCAAGCACCTGGACTTCGATGTGCCGCGGCTCGCGAATCAATCGCTCCAGATAGACGCGGCCGTCCTTGAAGCTCGCCTCGGCTTCGGCGGTCGCTCCCGCGTACGCGCGCGGCAACTCGCTGGGCTCGTTCACGACGCGCATGCCCCTGCCGCCGCCGCCCGCCGTTGCTTTGAGCAGCAACGGATAGCCGATCGAAGCGGCAGCCTCGTAGGCCTCGTCCACGGAAGCCAAGACGTCGCTTCCGGGCGTCGTTGCGACTCCCGCTTCGCGGACGATCCGCTTCGCGGTCGCTTTGTCGCCCATCATCGCTATCACGCTCGGTTTGGGTCCGATGAAAATCAGACCGTGATCGTTACAGATCTCCGCAAAACGAGCATTTTCAGCCAGAAATCCGTAACCTGGATGAAGCGCGTCGCAGCGCGTGATGAGCGCGGTCGAGATGATGTTCGGGATGTTGAGATAGGACCGCCCGGCCGGTCCGGGTCCGACGCAGAAGGCCTCATCGGCTTGGCGAACGTGAAGCGAGTCGCGATCGGCTTCGGAATAAATCGCAACGGTTCGCACGCCCAGCTCCTGACAAGCTCGATTGATCCGCAACGCGATCTCGCCGCGATTGGCGATCAGTACTTTGCGAAACATCAGGGACCCTCTGAAGAAGTCGCTGTACCGATCGCGGCGAGCAGTTTTGCCGCATATCGAGACGCGCCCGAGGGAGCATAGTGGAGCCCTACGTGACCGAGGGCGCAACGATGAGATGCGGCAAAACTGCCGTCGCCCGAAGGGTTTGACCGCAAAGCGGCCAGATGCTGTGTCGAAGGCTCGGTCACAGACTGCTTTGAGTATGCTCCCTCGCCTTCTTCTAGCA
>JBAVSO010000153.1:0-8752 GCA_049695635.1 Candidatus Cybelea sp.
ACACGCGTCTCTCGCAACGAACGTTCGGGATTGATCTGGGCTTCTATCCGCTTGGCTCCTGCACGATGAAATACAATCCGCGCGTCAACGATGCGATCGCGGCGCGCCGCGAGTTTGCCGAGCTCCATCCGTTTACGCCCGACGAGCTCGCGCAAGGCGCGCTGGAAGTGATGTACGAGCTCGAGCGATCCTTGAGCTCGCTCTTCGGCATGGCGGCGTTCTCGCTCAACCCTTCGGCCGGCGCACACGCCGAGCTCGGGGCGCTGCTCGTCGCTAAGAAATACTTCAAAGAACGCGGCGAGGAGCGGCGTGTGAACGTCATCGTGCCCGACACTGCGCACGGCACGAACCCGGCTTCCGCGACGATGTGCGGGTTTAAGGTGATCTCGCTGCCGAGCAACGAGCGCGGCCGCGTGAGCGTTGACGAGATCCGCAAAGTGCTTGGAACCCAGACCGCGGTCTGCATGATGACCAACCCGAACACGCTCGGGCTCTTCGAGGACGAGATCGCCGAGATCGCGCGCGCGGTGCACGAAGCCGGCGGCCTCATGTACTATGACGGTGCCAACGCCAATGCGATCATGGGCTACACGCGGCCCGGCGACATGGGCTTCGACCTCATGCACCTCAACACGCACAAAACGTTTACGATCCCGCACGGTGGCGGCGGCGCCGGGCATGGCCCGCTCGGGGTTGCGGCCCATCTCGTCGAATATCTGCCGACGCCGGTCGTCGTTCGCGATAACTCGTTATTCCGGCTCGACTTCGATCGGCCCAAGTCGATCGGCCCGATGCGCTCGTTCTGGTCGAACTTTGCGCACGCCGTACGCGCGCTCGCGTACCTCTACGCAAACGGTGAAGCCGGACTGAAGCGCGTATCGCAGCTTGCCGTTCTCAACGCCAACTATCTGCGCGTAAAAATAGCCGAGTTTCTCGAAACGCCGTACCCGGAGAACTGCCGCCACGAGTTCGTCGCGTCGGCACAGCGGCTCAAGAAGGAGCACGGCGTGCGGGCGCTCGATCTCGCCAAAGCTCTGCTCGATTACGGCTATATGGCACCGACAATCTACTTTCCGTTGATCGTGCCGGAGTGCTTGATGATCGAGCCGACGGAGACCGAATCGAAAGAGACGCTCGACGCGTTCGTGGAGGCGCTGCGCGAGATCGTGAACCAGGCGCAGAACGAACCGCAAGCCCTTTTCGAGGCGCCGGTCTCGACCGTCGTTGGGCGCGTCGACGAGACGCGCGCCGCGCGACAGCCCGACCTCCGCTGGCGCCCTAGCACCTCGCGATAGTTAGGGCGGCCCTGCACCGGGCCGCCGCGATCCCGGTAAATCCCGCGGCAAATGGCGGGAGGGAAAACTTGCGCTCCCCCAAAAAGATAACTTTAGTCATTAAGTTAAGTCAACTTTAAAGGGAGTTAATTCTCGTGCTTCGACGGCTCGTTGAGAATCTTCGTGCCTGCCGCGCCCCAAGCTTAGAGATCGGCTCGGTTCTGGCCGCGCGCTGGGAGGAGTGGCTTCCGGGGCGTCCGCTTGCTTACAAGGCAGACGCCTACACCAGGACGTGCGCGTACCGGGATCCCCGCTTCGAGGTGCTCCTACTTAACTGGGCGCCCGGTTCGGCATCCCCCGTTCACGACCACGGCGACCAGCATTGCTGGATGCTCGTTCTCGAAGGCAATCTCGACATTGACGACTACGTGCGCCTCGATTCTGGCCAGACGCAGGGATACGCGCATGTCGAACGTTGCGGAACGCGCAGGCTCGAGCCGGGCGGAATGGATCTGCGCTCGGGGCGCTTCGATCTGCACCGCGTAACGGCGACGAGCCATTCGCGAGCCGTTACCCTGCATGTTTACTCGGGACCGCTGCGCAAATTTCTCGTTTACGACGAGGTCGAACGCCGCTGTCGTACTGCGGGGGCGTTCTACGACCAAGTTCTCCGGCTCGATTCAGAACCGGCGCCCCGATGATCGAACTCGACGCCGCAGTCGTCGGCGGCGGCTTCAGTGGGGCTTCCGTGGCCGCGAACCTGGCGCGCCATGCCCCGGCGGATCTAACGCTCGCGATCTTCGACCCCGACGATCTCGGACGCGGTGCAGCATACGGAACTTCCCATCGCGAGCACATTTTGAACACGCGTGCTCACATGATGAGCCTGCACGTTGACGAACCCGATCACTTCGTTCGTTGGCTCGGCGTACGGGGAGGTCCGAGCGACTTTCTTTCGCGCCGCCTTTACGGCGAGTACGTCAATGAAGTCGCGCAGCGGGACTTAAAGGCGATCCGCTTTACGCACGTCCGCGATCGGGTCAGAAACGTGCGACGCAGCAGCGAGGGCTTCGTCGTCGAGTCCCGCGCCGGCGCCTGCTTTGAGGCGCGAGCCGTCGTGTTGGCAACTGGGAATCCCGCGCCAAACGACGAGTTTCTCCCGCTCGAGGTTCGCCTTCACGCCGGCTACATCGACGACCCGTGGCGCTTCGACTACCGCAGCGTTGGTGGCCACGTGCTTGTGGTGGGATCGGGTTTGACGGCTTTGGATGTGTTGGTTGCGTTGAAGGGATGCGGTCACCGCGGGACCGTGCACGTTCTGTCGCGCCGTGGCCGCTACCCCGAGGTGCACGAAGCCGTCGCTCCGTACGACGTTATCCCCGCGCTCGACACGCACGGTGCCCGCGCGCTTCTAAGCAGCTTCCGCAGCCACGTGGACGAGGCGTCGCGCCGGGGATTCGACTGGCGCGCCGTCGTCGATTCGCTGCGACCCGAGGCGGAAGCGATTTGGCGTCGGTTAGAGCGCGTCGAGCGCCGTCGTTTCGAGCGCCATTTGCGCACCTATTGGGAACGCCATCGGCACCGAGCGCCAAAGCAAGTTGACGCCGTTCGCGGAGAGTATCAGAGCGCCGGACGTCTTCGGAACTACGCGGGGCGGCTGTTGAGCATGACGCGGGGTATGGCGACGATCGCGCTGCGCGACGGAGCGATTGTCGAGCTGCGTCCAGATTGGATCGTGAACGCTTCCGGAGTCGGTCGCATCTCCGCGATCAAGCGAGATCCGTTGCTGGCCTCGATGCTTACCGACGGCATCATCTCGTCCGATACCGGCGGCATCGGATTGCGCGTTGCGCACGATCTTTCCGCGATCGACCCGATTGGCAACGCGGTTCCCGGCCTATGGATCGTCGGACCGGCAGTGCGCGGCTCTCGCTTTGAGGCGACCGCAGTTCCCGAGCTACGTGTCATGGCCGAACTCGCCGCAGCCGAGATTCTCCGCGCGCGGCGATCCCGCAGAACCGCAATACCCGCCCTCGAGAATCCTAATTCCTCGCAATCGTTAGGAGCATTGAGATGACCCTTCGACTTCAGCCCCGTCGAGTTGCTCCGGGGCCTTCACTCAGGATGACAGTAGCACTCGCGGCGTTGTTTATAAGCGCGTGCGGCGGAGGCGGCCTGCCGGATGGTTCGGTAGTGAATTCGCCCGGCGGCGGTCCGACACAGTCGCCGACGAAGCTCGTCAACGTCAAAGTGACGGTGACGGTGCCGCGCCATCAGAATCGGCGACAGATACGCCCGAGCTACGTCTCGATCAACACCGAGTCGCTCGTCATCGAGCTCGCGTCCGTGAACGGCGAGGCTGTAGTAGGCGTCAACCCGACGACAATCAACACGCTGCCGCGCGCGCACGACTGCAAGCAAGAATCCGGCGGGACGGTCTGCACCGCAATTGCTTCGGGATCACCGGGCGCGGATGTTTTCGACGTGACCACGTACGATGGCAGCTACGCAACCGGAGCGGTGCTCTCGGTCGGGACGGTGCAGGCGAAGATCGCCGGCGCACAGAGCGGCGTACAAATCAGCAACCGCCTCTCGCTTACGCTCGACGGTATCGTTGCGGGACTGAAGCTTTCGCTCACGCCCGAGAACGCCAAACGGGGCAAACAAGCGAAAGCGGCCGTTGTGCTCGCGGCCTACGATGCCAGTGGCGCGCAAATCGTCGGTCCCAGTGACTTCTCGACGCCGATTGCGCTGGCGATTCAGGGCGACGTCCAGCGCGCGTTTCTATTCGATGCTGCCGGGAAGCGCGGTTCCTGGCTGAAGATCGTCAAGCCGGCGTCCGGCATAACGCTCGAATACGACGGTAACTCGCAAGCCTCGTCCGTCACGGTTGCTGCGAGCGTCGACGGACCTGGTTCGAACGGTGCGAGCGCGAACTTTTCATTGCGCGGCCGAGCGCCGCCGCCTCCAGTGGGCACGATCTACGCGCTCAATCTTGGAACAAACAACGGCCTTTCGGCGACTGTCACTGAGTACGAAGGCAGCGCAAAGGGCGACGCGACGCCGGCGCGCACCTTGCAGCTCAGCTCGAAGCTCTACGCGCGCAGTATCGCGGTGGACGCGAAGGGCAATCTCTATGTCGGCTATTTCGACAACGCTTTAGGCTTCTCGATTTCGAGCGGCGCACCCGACAAGGGCAACGAAGTCGCGATCTACACGCCGGGTGCCAGCGGCAGCGAGCAGCCCGCTAAGCTGCTGACCGCCGACAAAACGACCAAGACGGCGCTCTTTCCGATCTTCATGACGTTCGACGCAGCCGGAGGTTTGGTGACGTACGGCGCGACGGCGGTTGACGGCAACGCCGGTAACGACGCGGTGCTAACGTACTCCCCGGGCACCTCGGGAGCGGCAGCGCCGGCGCAGGCCTGGTCTTTCTCGTCCCCGACGATCGAGTATCAGGGGCCAACCGGGTTGGCGCTCGATTCAGCCGGAGACTTCTACGTCAACGGCGCGCTGCGCACTTCGCTTGGTACAAACTACGGTCTATTCGTTGCGACGGCCGCCGATAACGGAAATCCGTCGGTCAGCCCCTCGCGCACCATTCCCTGGGATAGCACGACCGAGCTCACGCTCGATCAGACGACCAACGTCGCCCTGAGCGCCAGCGGCGAGGTTTTCATCGCGAACACAGTTACCTCCGGCAGCAGTTACTCGACATCGTGCCAGGGGCGCGCGAACGTTTATTCCGCGGGTGCGGGCGGGGGAACTACCGATGTTCCACCCTTGCGCACACTGACGCTCTCCGGCGTCGTTGCGCAAAGCTACACCTGCACGTCGCCGCGCAACCCGCTGGTGCCGTTCTTCCCGTCGCTCACGCTCTACGGCAGCACCCTCTTCGTTGCCGACGACTTCAACGACGCAATCGATGCATTCTCGGCAAACTCGCACGGAACAGTTAAGCCGAGTCTGCAGATCACCGGTTCGGCCACGGGACTTCACGCGCCGATTGCGCTGGTGGTTACCTCGACTTCCGGGCAGCCCTAAAGCTCGCTCGGCGCACTCACCCGATACTAACACCCGAAGAAGGATGACCTAAATGAAAAGAACCCTCGCTACATTTGCCTTGGCAGCTCTCCCCGCGCTCGTGCTGAGCGCATGCAACGGGTCGGCGAATGGAGGCGGTCCCGGAGTTTCGGCCTTGCCGAACGCGCCGGCCGCCGCCTCGCATCACACCCGCGGTCACCATGACGATAACGGTCCGCAAGATCTACATGCAGGAGGCGCCGATTTTCCCGGCTACGCATACAATCTTGAAAGTCAGCCGGTTGGAAGTTACAACCAACAGCAACCGGGACCGGGACCGGGCTCGCTCTTTTACTCGGCACCTACCGTTGGCACGATCTACTATTGCATCAATAGTAGCGGCGACGGCCGCAAAGCCTTTGAAGGCGAAGGCGATTCCAGCTTCCCGCCGACCGGCCCATGCGCGGCGCTCGGCCAGACTGCGACCGGCTTTGGCGGGCGGCAAGATCCGCTCGATTTCGTTGGATCGGCGGTTGCAATGGCTTCGACGGAGTGCTGCGTTTCCGGGACGCCCTACTACAATGGCCGTCTCTCGGGATCGGTTACTTGGGGACAGCCCTTCGAACTCCCGGAGATCGGCGGCTCGATCGCCTACCCCTACCGGCCCCAGGACTTCAAGAAACACGTCAAGTCGATCAACCTCTCTGCCTGGAGCTACTGTGCCATCACCAACGGAACGGTGAGTGATTGGAACGATCCGGCGATTACGGCTGACAACGGTAAGTCGGTGACCGGCGGTATCTCGGAGCCAATTACTTTCTTCTACCGTTCGGACAGTAGCGGCACGACCTACAACTTCACCAATCACCTCAACGCCGCGTGTAACGCAACGTTCCAGGCCCCCTATAACGCGCCGCCCTACGGTTCGCCGAGTCGCAGCGCGGCTTGGACTTTCGGCGTCAATATGACGTGGCCCGGTCCAGGCTCCTCGGGAGATCCGAACCCCAACTTCAAAGGTGAAACCGGAGCCCCGGGAATTCTGGCAGCAGTCCAGGCGACTCCGTACAGCAGCGGCTATCTCGAAGGCGCGTATGCGGCGGGGGCCAGTCCGAAAGTGGGTCAAGCGCTCTTGCAAAACGGCTTCAATGCTAGTTCGCCAATCTTTGTCTCGCCGACCAACCAGGCGGCCGTGACGAAAGCGCTCGCGAAGGTTACCAAGAAAAACATCACCTACGGCGGTGGCAGCGATGGAAATCCGCTCGGCTCGAGCACGCCCTGGTGTCAGCTCTATGTAGATCCTTCGGTCTTTGTTAACCCTCCGTCGGGGTCGTATCCCATTGTCGCCGTCAGCTACTTGCTGTTCTACGGCAACAACAATGGGGTGCACGTTTCCGACAAGCAGACACTCATTACGTTCCTGGCCTCAAAACAGGCCACCGCCATCGTAAAGAAACTCGAGTACTCGCCGATGTCCGGCTCGATCAACAAGGCGGTTATCGCGGCGCTCAACGGGACGTCCGGTGGCGGCAAGGGCGGCGTCGGCCATCCCTGTCTCCATTAATGGAAGCAACACAAGTCAACCGGTTTTTCCTCCAGTAGAGCCAAACGCTTGCGCGCGCCGCTCGGCTCCTGCGGCGCGCGCAAACTCATATAGCCACAGTGCGTCAAGAAACGGTATTGATGAATACTTATTATCGCCTTGTCTTTGGGATTCTCGCCGGCGTGTTGGCCGGTTGCGGCGGATCGAGCTCGTCGTCGAGCTCGATTCCGCCTGCAACGCAGGCCGTCAAAGTGCGGTACGTGGACGGTGCGCCCGAGCTGGACGCGCTGATCGACGGCGTGCCGCAAAGCCTCGGTAGTAACGTCTATCTGCAGGCCGATTCGCAGACCGTCGTTTCGTTGTTTAACTACGGTACGATGAGCTCGTTCTTGCCGATAGCATCCGGCACGCATTCGCTCTTTGCTCGCAACACCCAGGGATATTTCGTCGGTCCGCTCAAAACGGCGGCGCTAAGCCCGGGCAAACGCTATACGCTGGTGGTGGTCGGCACCTATCCGCACTACCAGGTGCTCACCTTCGAGGAGCCTGCGCTCTCCGATAACGCGGCCGTCTCGCTCTACGAAGCATCGCCGAGCGTGCCGCAGACGGCCTTTGGCCGCTTCAAGGCGTCGACGGGTTCGGATTTCAAGCAGCTCGGCAGCGCGCACTTCGGTGATCTCAGCACGGTATCGCTCGGAAAAAGCGTCTCGGACGTCGGCGGCTACGTCGGCACACCGAGCAAACCGCTGGGCAAACTTTCGCCCTCGCAAATCAACGTCTTCGATTCCACGAACGTTTTGCCGTTCCAGAATGCCTCGCGGCTGTCGCTCTTTCTCTTCGATCGCGAAAGCAGTAGCGCAAGCCCGGTCGTTGGGAGCCTCGACCAATGAAGACTCCGCTGCTCTTTCTCACGCTGATCGCGGCGGCCGTGATTGCGGCGGCGAGCTCGGGCTGCGGCGCGAGTGGTCCAGCACCGGAGGGCGCGTCAGGACCACCTGTCCCACCGAACGGGACGCCGGCGCCGAACCTGCTCTACGTGGATCACTACGGTACGTTTTACATCTATCGCTTGCCGTTGGCACAAGGTTCCAAACCAGAGCGCACGCTCACCGAGTGGCCCGGCTTGACGGTCGCGCCGGTGATCGCCGCCGATCAGTTCGGCAACGTGGCCGTCGCCAGTCCCAACGAGCTTCGTCTGTTTCAAGCGCCGATTCGCTCGTTCGCGCCGTCGCGTGCGAAGCTGCAACTCAAGCTGACGCCGGCGATTACCGCAATCGGCACGGCGGGCGATGCCGCTCTGGTTGATTTAGAGTACGATCCCAACGGAAATCTCTGGCTCTTCAACGCGATCGGCCCCGGCATTACCGAGCTGCGTGCGCCGGTCACCAAGTCGAGCGTCGCGTCAATCTTCATTCCCTTTGGCGCTCCCGGCTCGAAGACGGCCGGTTTCACGTCGCTGATTCAGGGACGCTTCGACATCAACGCAACGCTCTACGTCTACGCGAACAACACCGCGGTACCGCCGCGAGGACGCTTGTTCAAGTTCGGTTTTCCGTACGCCAAGCCGCCCGGATCGCTTGGCATCAATCTAGGCCAAGCCGCCTTCGTGGACTCAAGCCAGTGGCCGCCGACGGCGGCAAGCGCGCCGTCGCTCTTGCTCGGACAGTATATCGGCGCGCTGCGCTCGCCCAAACCGGGCGCGCCGCCTTCGCCGCCGGTCAACGTGACCAGCCAGTTCGCGCAGCCATTTAATCCGGTCCAGGGACTCTTTCCGAACGAGCACACGAACACGATCGTCGGAGCGCTTGCCGCCGATACCTATCGTTACAGCTTCTACACCCTCGATGCCGGCGACGGCGCACTCGACGTTTGGGATTTACCGATGCGCAGCAATGCGAAAGCGAAGCTTTCGCTC
>JBAVSO010000154.1:0-10266 GCA_049695635.1 Candidatus Cybelea sp.
CTTCTACTTCGACTCGGCAATCAATCTGATCTTCGTGCGGCCGGCTCAGTTTCTCGGCGTGGTTTTCAGCCGCATCATCGATCCGCACGTGATCGACGGCGCGGTTCGCGACGTTGCCTTCTGGGCAAGCTGGCTCGGCACGGTGGTCCGGTCGTTCCAAACGGGTCTCGTCCGCGCGTACGCGTTGATTCTCGTCTTCGGTGCCGCGTGCTTCATCGCATACTACGCGGTCGCAGGGGCAGCGCACCCATGACGCTGGTTCCGGTCTCGTTTCTCCTGCCGATCGTTGCCGGTGCGCTGCTCTTCGCGTTGCCTCGCGCCGATCGTGTGCTCTCGCGAACGATCGGCACGCTCGTGGCGGTCGCAACCTTCGCAATGCTTCTGGCAATGCGCGAGGCGCAGTGGAGCGTTCGTTGGCTCGCCCGCCCGTTTACGGCAGCCTTTCATTTCGGGGCTACGCCCGTCTCGTTCTGGATTGCGCTGCTGCTGGCGGTTTGTACCGCTTGCGCGATTGCGACGATCCGAGTCCCTCGCGCCCGCGATTTCGTCGCGCTGATGTTGATGCTCGAAGGGACCATGCTCGGGCTCTTCCTGGCGCGCGACCTGCTCGTCTTTGCGCTCTTCTGGGACCTGATGCTGCTGCCGGTCTTCTTCGGACTGATCGGATGGGGCGAACATCCGGCCACCGCGTGGCGCTACTTCATCTATAACTTTGCGGGCGGCCTGACGCTCCTGCTGGCGACGGCCGCGTTCGGCGTTATTTACGGCTCGACCGACGTCATCGGCCGAAGCGGAGCCCACCTCGTCGGCGCGTGGGCGCCTTGGATTTATGCCGGGTTTGCTTTTGCGTTCTTGGTGAAGACGCCGGTTTGGCCGCTCCACACCTGGATGCCGCCGACCTACAGCGGATTGCCGCCGCCGATGGTCGCGGTCGTGTCGGCAGTGCAATCGAAGGCCGGACTCTACGGATTTCTCGCGATCGCCCTTGCACTCGTTCCCGATTATGTGCGCGAGTATGCTGGTCCGTTGATGGTCCTCGGCGTGATCTCACTGATCTACGGCGCGGTGATCGCGCTCGTGCAGAACGACGCGAAACGTCTGGTTGCGTATTCATCGCTCTCACATTTGGGCCTCATCGTCATCGCGATCGCCTCGGGGAACCGAATCGCCCTGGCGGGCGCGCTGGTTTACATCGTGGCGCACGGGCTCTTCTCGGCGGCGCTGTTCATGCTGCTTGGATACCTCGAAGAGCGCGAGGAGACGCGTTCGCTGCTCCGCCTCGGCGGTTTGGGGTGGAAGAATCCGCGCCTCGCGGGTGCGCTCTGCATCGCCGCACTCGCCGCGCTGGGATTACCGGGTTTGGCAGGGTTCGTCGGTGAGCTGATCATTTTGATCGGCGTCTATCAGGCCGGATACGTTTGGCCGGTCATCGTCGCGCTCGTCGCAATCGTCATTGCCGCCGCATACATGATTCGCCTCTACCAGGACGCGATGAACGGACCTGAGGTAGAAGACGTGCCGATGCGAGCCGATCTCACGTGGCTTGAAGGCCTGGCCGTCGCGCCGCTGCTCGCCGCGCTCGTCCTCGCGGGCGTCTACCCGGCGCCGTTGCTGCACCTATGAAGCCGCCGTTCACGCACGCCGACTGGTCGGCGATCGTCCCGGTCAGCATCGTCGCGATCGCCGCACTCGCCGTGCTGATCGCGGACTTGTTCTCGGGCAAACGCGATCGGCGCTACCTTTCGATCGGGATCGCGCTGCTGGGAGCGATTATCGCCGGGGATTTCGCCGCGCATCAGTACGCCCATCATCACGATGCCTTTTTCGGCGGCTTCATCGTGGGCGGTTTCGCAACCGTTTTCCAAGAGATCATTTTGATCGCCGCAGCCGGGTCGATCGTACTCTACGGCGCGATCGGGCCGCCCCAACGCATCGCGGGGATGACCGCGATCATGTTGTGGAGCGCGTGCGGCGCGATGTTGATGGCCGGCGCTGCGAACCTCATGATGATCTTTCTCGGCCTCGAGCTGCTCTCGCTGGGGCTCTATGCGCTTTGCGGTGCGGTCGAGCGCAAAACCGCGCGCGAATCGGCGCTGAAGTATCTCATTTTGAGCTCGACCGCGGCGGGGTTTTTGCTCTTTGGATCTGCGTTGCTCTTTGGCGCAACCGGCAGCGTGAGACTTGCCGACTTCGTCAACCCTGCGTTGGCGTCGAGTCCGCTCTTTTGGGTCGGCGCCGGCATGTTCCTCATCGGTCTGGTCTTTAAGCTCAGTCTGGTGCCGTTTCACACGTGGACGCCGGACGTCTTCCAGGGCGCTCCACTGCCGGTGACTGCATTCATGAGCGTTGCGACCAAGGCCGGTGCGCTGGCGGTCTTCGCTCGTTTCATCTATGCGGCTCTTCCGTCGGGTACGGGGGAGCGGCTCTTGCTTCCCATTTGGATCGTCGCGGGGATTTCAATGATCGCCGGCAACGCCGGGATGCTCGCGCAGAACGATCTCAAACGATTGCTGGGCTATTCGGGCGTCGCCCAGGTGGGATACATTCTCGTCGCGCTCGCGGGCCTCACGCCGATCGGCTTGCGCTACGCGCTCTACTATCTTACCGCGTATGCGTTCATGAACTTGGGGGCTTTTGCGATAGCCGCCGCGATCTCAGGTGAGGGCGAGGAAGGAGCCAGCATGGCATCCTATCGCGGCTTGGGCCGCCGCCGGCCTTGGCTCGCCGCTGCCATGACCGTCTTCCTGCTCGCGTTGGCGGGAGTGCCGCCCACCGCCGGTTTCCTCGGTAAGATTCTCATTCTCTCGAGCAGCATTGCGAGCGGCTACCTTTGGCTGGCGGTCCTTTTGATCGTCGGAACCGCGATCTCACTCTACGCCTATGCGAAGGTCGTTTGGGTAATGTACGCGCGGGAGGAAGGCGAACACCACGGCCTTACGCCGTTCGTTCCGCTCGCGTGGGCGAGCGCAGCAATCTGTGCCGTCGCAGTGGTCGCGATGGCGTTCTATCCGCTGACGCCGAGCAACGTTCTACCGTTGGTGCGTTAACTGGCTAGAACCTCGGCGATGCCGGGTTATACCACGCGCTGCCGTTGGCGTACCGAACTCGCAGCACGACGCAGTGCGTCTGCACCCCTAGCGGAAATACCGATTGAGTCAGCACCAGCTCGTGACTAACCGCGGCGTCTTGTGAGAACCTTCCGGAATCCTGGCCGATCCCGACGAGCCTACCACCGGAGACCAAGCCGAACACGATTGCCGTTACCGGGGTGGACGCCTGATTTTGATACTCGACCGCCAGCATCGCCTGCTGCGCATTTCGGTAGGGCAACGCGAGAAAGGCCGGCTCGGCGCCGCTATTGTAGGGGCGCGGGTCCCATTCTCAACCAGCTCCAATTTTAGCACTTGCCACGTAACGTGATCCTTAAAGCAGGCTGGGTCGAAAGGCTAAAGCCGGCTCACGCCTCTTCGGCTGCGGGCCGTCACGGCACCCTTGGAAGATGCGCTATAGTGGTGGTGAGGTACCTGACGATGTCCCGACGCCTCCTCCTAGCGCTGGTCCTAGCCCCCGCGGCCGCGGTCGGCCTTATGGGGCCGGCAATGGCCCAAAGCGCGAACGTCATACTGACTCCCGAGGCTCACCAGCTCGCGGACCAAGAGGCCGCGATTAACTATGCGCGCGAGCTGATCGCTGCCGGCCAGATGGACCAAGCGGTCAAGCAGCTTGCAGCTTTCGTTGCAACGCATCCCGACGGCACCGAGGCCGCGCGGTTTCTCGGGGATCTATATTACCGCCAGGGGCGTTTCGATCGTGCGGAGGCCGTCTATAAACAGTTGCTCGCCCGTGATCCGCACGATAAGCAGACGCATAACCGGCTTGGAGTCGTTTACGCAACCGAGAATCGGGTTGACGAAGCGATCGTCGAGTTCCAAAGCGCGTTGCCCGGAACCGATTCGATCCGCGACCTCGTTCTGCTGCATTTGCGCAAGGGAGACCTCCCGCAGTATCAAGCTGAGATGGTAAGGATCGCAAACGATAACCCGAACGACTCCAGCGATCAAGAAGAGCTCGGCGAGATTTTTGAAACCGTCCACCGGCCAAACGACGCAATACTCTATTTTAGGCGCGCTCTGGATAGCGACACGCGCTCGATAGCGGCGCTCAACGGGCTGGGGATGTCGTACTTGGATCTGCACCAATCGGCCCCAGCGTTGCAGTACTTGACCGATTGCCTCAACGTTGATCCGGTAAACTACGCCTGCCTCGACAATCTCGGCGTCGCGAAGATTCAGAACGGACTCGACGACCAGGCGATGGCGACGTTCAAGAAAGCGCACCGCCTCGAACCCGAGCGGCCCGAGGCGCTCGTGAACTTCGGCTACCTCGCCGATCTCGGCGGCGATTGGAAGCGCGCCGTCGCTTATTACGTCCAGGCGATTGCGGTCAATCCCTACGTGCCCGAGTCCTACGTCAACTTAGGGATCGATTACGAACATAACGGCCTCTATTCGCTCGCGCAGTCCGCGCTGCTCAAGGGCGTAGCGGCCGTTCCTTACGACGGTCGCGTCAGGTATCTCCTCGCGCGGGCCTACGCCGCGGAAGGAAAAAAGGCGCTCGCGTTGGCCGAGCTCAAGGCCGCGCAAGCTTCGCTAGATCCCGATGTGGCGCAGATCGCGAGGGAAGAGACGGCGCGACTGATGCAGCAGCCGTTATCGGCTCCGCAGTAACGTACGCCTAGTCTCTAGCGACACAATCGATTTCCACGCGCGCGCCGCGCGGCAAAGCCACAACGGCGACGGTCGAGCGCGCCGGTTTGCTCGTGCCGAAATACTTTTCGTAGACGGCGTTGACGGCCGGAAAATCGTTCATGTCGACGAGGAAAACCGTCGTCTTCACGACGTCCTCAAAATGGTATCCGGCGGCGCACAGAATTGCACCGAGGTTCTCGATGACCCGCTCGGTCTGCACGGTCGCATCACCGGGAACGATCTCGCCGGTCTCGGGATCGAGCGGGATTTGCCCGCTGCAGTAAAGCTCGCCTCCCGATTGAATCGCTTGACTGTATGGGCCGATTGGTTGCGGCGCGTGGCGCGTCGCGATATGCTCGCGTTTCATCGTCCCACTGGCTCCTTCGAGGGCGACATCGTACCTTTGAAAGCCGGCGCCGGTTCGACGATCCCGAAGTTCTCTTTATAGAGCGCTTCGATGCGGACAAGCTCGTCGGTGGTTAGCGGCGGTGCGTCGGGTGCCGCCGCGAACTCCGCGAGCTGGCTGGCGTCGTAAATGTTGGGAAGGACTGTTGTGACGCGCGGCTCGGCGAGCAGCCATGCGATCGCGGCCTGGCCGAGCGTTCGATCCGGCCGCTCGAGAAAACGGAGCTGCGCAACCTTTTCGACTCCGTTGACGAGCCAGTCGTGCGGGCGATGGCGGCGGTGGTCGTTTGGCGGAAAGGTCGTCTGCGCGGTGTAGTGGCCCTCAAGCAGCCCGCTCGAGTGCGGGACGCGGATCATGTAGCCGGTAATCGCTGCGCAATCGTATGCCGCGCGGATCTGCTGGTTCCCCGGATACTGCTCGAGCATGTTCCAAATAATCTGCAGGCTCGGGACGTTTCGCTTGCGCACCGCCTCGACGCCCTCGTAGAGCCATCCGATGGCCGGGCCGAGCGCCACCCCGTACGTGCGAATCTTGCCTTCACGTTTGAAGGCTTCGAGTAGCTCCCAGAGCGCATCGTCGTCGATTTGCGCCATACGCGCGTTGTGCATTTGATAAATGTCGATGTAATCCGTTTGCAGTCGCTTCAGTGACGCCTCGAGCGCCGTTCGCACGAAGGCCGGCGAGAAATCCTGCGGCAGCTCGGATTGGCCTCTGTGCTGTTGCGCGTCGCTCGAAAAGTCGTAGCCGAACTTGGTGGCGTAAACCACGCGTTCGCGGCGACCGGCGAATGCCTTGGCGAGCTGTTCTTCGCTGCGTCCATTGCCGTAGGTGTCGGCGGCGTCGTAAAGCGTGATGCCGAGATCGTAGGCGGCATGCAGCATTGCGACCGCCTCGGCATCGGTCTTTTCGCCCCACCAACCGGTCGAGGTGGTCCAGAGGCCGAAGCCGACTTCGCTTACGGTTACGCTGCTGCCGGGGTAGGTACGGAACTTCATACGCGGGCCTTCTCCGTCTGTGCCGCTAAGACTCCTGGCCATGGGGACGACGGAACGGTCGAGCGCGCTGCGCGACGACTGGGAGCGAGTCGGCGCGTGGATCGCGCGTTATTTCGAACAGCCGCAAGCCTATCGCGTTATGCCCCAAGTTCGCCCTGGCGACGTCGTGGCCGCCCTGCCGGAGCATCCACCCGAGGCCGGCCAGCCGTTCGAAGAAATTCTCGCCGATTTCGAGCGGATCATCGTGCCGGCAACGACGCATTGGAACCATCCGCGCTTCTTCGCATATTTTGCGACCAGCTCGGCGCCGGCGGCAATCGCCGCGGAGGCTCTGGCCGCAACTCTCGACGTCAAGGCGATGCTCTGGCGCACCTCGCCGGCCGCGACCGAGCTCGAAGAAGTGATGATGCGCTGGCTGCTGGAGCTGCTCGGCCTGCCGCGCGAATGGACCGGTGTCATCTACGACACGGCATCGATTGCCGGCTTCACCGCGCTCGCCGCCGCTCGCGAATCGCTGGGACTGCACGTCCGCGAGGAAGGCATGAGCGGCCGTTCGCTGCCGGCGCTTCGCATCTACATAACCGGCGAGACGCACTCGCACGTCGAGAAGGCGGCGATCGCGTTAGGAGTCGGGCAGCGCAACGTCGTGCGGGTTCCTTGCGACGATGCCTTTCGGATGCGTACCGGCGCGCTGCGCGAGTGCATCGAAGCCGATCGTAAGGCCGGAATGCAGCCGCTTGCGATCGTCGCCACGGTCGGCACGACTTCGACGACCTCGGTGGATCCGGTCCGCGAGATTGCCGCGGTGGCGCGAGACCACGGAATCTGGCTTCACGTTGACGCCGCATACGCGGGTGCCGCCGCGATCGTACCAGAGTTTCGCGGCTTGCTCGACGGGGTCGAGCTGGCCGATTCGCTCGTCGTCAATCCGCATAAGTGGATGTTCGTCCCGATGGACCTGTCGGTGCTTTTCCTAAAGGACGAATCGGTCGTTCGCCGTGCCTTCAGCTTAGTGCCCGAGTATCTCTCGACACCCGAGGCCGACGCCGTAAACTATATGGACTACGGACTTCAGCTCGGCCGGCGCTTCCGCGCGCTCAAACTCTGGTTCGTGCTGCGTCATCTTGGTGCCGAAGGGATCCGCGTCAAGCTGCGCGGGCATATCGCGTTAGCGCAAGAGTTTGCAGCTTGGGTTCGAGCGGAGCCGCATTGGGAAGTGCTTGCGCCGCATCCGCTCTCGGTCGTCTGTTTCCGCTACGCCCCGCCCGGCCTTGACGAAGCGGCGCTCGAATCGCTCAATGCGTCGATCATGCACGCGGTCAACGCGACCGGCGAAGTCTTTATCTCGCACACTAAGGTCGACGGCCGGTACGCCATCCGGCTCGCGATCGGAAACTTGCGCACCCAACGCAGCGACGTCGAGCGCGCTTGGGCCATCTTGAATCGGGAAGCCCCTAACCTTGGCGTCTCATCCTCATATTATGAGAGGTGGGGAAACTCCGCCTCGAAAGCCGAGTAGCTGAGGCTGGTGCCGGAGTTAGCTTTTCTAGGTATTTGCACGATCGTCGCGACCGTGGCGCTGACCGCGGCGCGGTATGGCCAACTGCCTGATCGTGTACCGATTCACTTCGGGTTCGACGGAAACGCCGACGCCTACGGCCCGCGCTATGCGATCTGGATTGGTCCCGCAGCGCAGATCGTCGTTGCGGCTCTATCGTGGTTGGCGTTCGCCGTCGAGCGCACGGCCCGGACCTTGATCGTCGTCGATGCAGTTCTGGCGATGTGCCTTGTCGCCCAGTACCTCATCCTAGAAGCGGCGACGACCGGTAAAACCCGCCTGAACTTGACGGCCTTCTGGGCGTCGTTCGTCGTTGGGCTCGCCGTGATTCTCGCCGCCGCCTTCGCATAGCCGCTCGGACCAACTAGTACAAGCGTAAGTACTGGTCGCGTTCCCACGGGTGCACGGCGCGGCGGTAGCGTTCGTACTCTTCGAGCTTGGCATCGCGAAACGCGTGGTAGAGGTGATCGCCGAGCGCGACGCGGACGACCGCGTCGTCGTCGAGTTCGGCGATCGCTTGGCGCAGCGATTTCGGCAGCGTGTGGATGCCGCGCTCGCGGAGCTCCTTTTCGGTTAAGTCGTACGTGGATCCGACCAGCGCCGGTCCAGGCAGCGTTGCATGCGTGACGCCGTCGGCGGCCGCGCCGATCAGCACCGCAAGCGCGAGATACGGATTGCAGGCCGGATCCGGACTTCGCATCTCGATCCGCGCCGGCGTGTGACCCGGTGGCACGCGAACGAGCGCGTTCGCGCTGCGTTCCGACCAGACGGCATAGATCGGCGCGTCCCAGGCCGCGACCAAACGCTTATACGAATTGACCGTCGGATTGCAGATTGCCGTCGTTGCGGGCGCGTGCGCAAGCAGGCCGCCGACGACGTAAAGCCGCGTCTCCTCGTCACTCGATTCGGCCAAACGGAAGTCTGCGTGCAGACCGCTGCCGGCGAAGTCCGCAAGCGGCTTGGGCATGAAGGTCGCTTCGAGGTCAAAATCTGCGGCGACGTGCTTGGCGATCGTGCGCAGCGTCAGGACGTGATCCGCCGCGGCGAGCGGATCGTCGTGCGCGACGTCAATCTCATGCTGTCCGGCCCCGTGCTCGTGATGCGCCGAAGAGATCGGAACACCCATCGCGCGCAACGCCGCAACCATCGCGTTGCGCGCCTCTTCCCCGCGGTCGTTGGCCGAAAAATCGAAGTACGAGCCGACGTCCGACGTCACGGTTGAGGCGACGGCGCCGCTGCGTCGCTCGAATAAGTAGAACTCGGCTTCGAAGGCGACGCGTTGACCGCTTAGCGCCGGTGCGCTTTCGATCGCGCGCCGCAGCGTGGTGCGTGGGCAGCCCTCGAACGGCGACCCGTCGGGCATCGCGATATCGCAAATCAGACGCGCCTCACAAGCCTCCCCCGCCGCCCGCCACGGATAGACGGCAAACGTCGACGGGTCGGGTTTAAGCAGCATGTCGAGCTCTTCGCCGCGGACGAAGCCGTCGATCGAGCCCCCGTCGAAGGTGACGCGTCCCTCGAGGGCAGTCTCGAGTTCGTCGACCGGAATCGAGACGTTCTTACTGACGCCAAAGATGTCGGCGAAGACCAACCGCACGAAGCGTACGTTCTGCTCGCGCGCAAGGCGTACGACCTCGCGCTTTGCCGAGGGCCGGCGCCACTCAGATCGAGTCGTGGAGTTCATCGATTGCAACCGCCAGGCGGAGGGTGAGCTGATCGTGCGGGGAGTCGAGCGCACGTCCCGAGATTTCGCCGATCTGACGAAGCCGATAGAAGACGGTATGGCGGTGAACGTTCAGCTCGGCCGCCGCCGTTTTGACGTTTTGACCCGTCTTGAAGTAGAGCTTGAGCGTTTTTTCGAGCTCGGTTTGATGTTGTTCGTCGTAACTACGCAGCGGTGCGAGCGCTTCGGAGGCGAACGTACGCAGCCGCTCGACGTCCGCTCCTTCGTAGAGCACTCGGTATGCACCAAGATCGTCGTAAGCGGTGACGCGGCCGCTTCCATAGATTCGCCGTCCGATCGCAAGCGCAGCCTGCGCTGCGTGCACGCTTACGTGGATTCCAAACGGCGTTTCGAGGGTTCCGACGCCGCCGGAGATCCGAAGGTGAGGTTTGCGCCGCGCGGCGCTCTTTGGAAGCAGACTCGCTGCGGTCTTTGCGTTGCTCGCGTCGACGGCGCGAGGCGTCGGAATGAAGATCGCCAGCGCGGAACCGTGCTGGAGCAGCCCGAGACCGCCATCGGCCGATCGAAAGGCCGCAGTTGCGAGTTCGCGCACTTCCGAAAGATCGTCCGCACTGCGCTCCTCGTCGCCGCTCTCCGCCTCGAGAACGACGGCGAGATAGTGCGGCGCGAGCGCGATGCCGCGCGCCGCTGCTTCCTCGCGGGCTTGCGCGGCGTCGTGAAAAGTTCGCGCCAGCAGGGCTTCCCAGATGCCTCCCCCGCTCTCGCGCGATACCGAGCCGTTGCGTGCCAGCTCGATGCCGATTGCTGCAGCGGTCAGGCGTAAGAGTAAGTCCGCGTCGGGCGCGGCATCGTCGCCGAAGAGCGAGAGCCAGCCG
>JBAVSO010000155.1:0-12989 GCA_049695635.1 Candidatus Cybelea sp.
CCCTTATATATAGCAACGTTGCCTGGTTTGCCACCCGTCGATACGTAGTTTGCGACGGCGAGATTTCCGCTCGTCGGATCCACCGAGCAGCCGACAGGGTAGTAGCCGGGGTCGCTCAGGGTCGCGACGGGACTCGTACCCCCGTGCGCAAACTCGAGTACATTCGACGCGGCGAAGTTCGCGATGAAAACGTGACCCTTCTTATCCACGCACTCGCCTTCCGGACCGCCGAAGCCCGTCAGCCTTCCTTTTAACTTACCCTTCGGATATGAGTACGCATACACGTCATACGTGTTGAGGTCGGAGATGTACAGGAGGGCCTGGTTCTTGGCGTCGGGCGCCATCCACGAATGGCGTAGGTCTGGATGAACCGTCATCACGCCGTTGTGTTGCGGGACGACGATTTGCGTCGCGGCTGATGGGTTGATCTGCATCTGCGATCCAGTGCAGCTCGGGAGTATAACAATGGCGGCGCAAGCGCCGAGCGCATAGCGATTCAACTTTTTTGTCATGTGACGTCTCCTTAATCAAGAAAGCGCCCCGATTTGCGACCGGGGCCGGTACGAAGACTCTAGCAAAGGAGGCGTTCGGGAGCGTTCTGCCGCACGGCCCGCGAAGCGTCTCGCATGGCCAGACGCGCCTCCGCTCGCGCGAATGTTCCGTTTTCCGGCCCCGAGCCCGAGGTCCGCATCCGGCTGTTCGGTCACGTCGCAGTGGAGGTGAACGGGGAGCCCTTCAGGCTCGCCACGCCTCGGAAGACCCTTTCCGTTCTGGCGTATCTGCTCCTCAATCGCGACGCTCCCATCGCTCGCGACTTTCTCGCGTACGTCATGTGGCCCGACGATGACGAAGAGCCCGCGCGCACAAAGCTCCGA
This sequence comes from Candidatus Cybelea sp., assembly GCA_049695635.1. Lineage (GTDB taxonomy): Bacteria > Vulcanimicrobiota > Vulcanimicrobiia > Vulcanimicrobiales > Vulcanimicrobiaceae > Cybelea. The sequence continues at coordinate 876 of JBAVSO010000155.1, forward strand.
ATGAACCTCTACGACCTGGCTCGCGTTCTGCCGCCGGAGCTCGCGGGACGGGCGCTGATCGTAGACGGCGACAGCGTGCGTCTTCGACCGGATCTACACTTATGGCTGGACGTCGAAGAGTTCGATGGGGGCACGGCTGACCCCGAACGTCTCGAGGAGGCGGTCGTGCTCTATCGGGGAGACTTGCTCACGGCGGTGTACGACGAATGGGTCTTCCCCGAGCGCGAGCGCCGCCGCAACGCCTTTCTCGCAGCATTGATGCAGCTCGTCTCCCAGGCACGACGGCAACGCGATTTCGTCCGTGGAATTGCTCGGACGCAGCAGATCCTGGCGATCGATCCGTGGCGCGAAGACGTCGTGCGTCAACTCATGGCGCTTCGATGCGAATCGGGCGATCGAGCGGGAGCACTCGCCGAGTACGAGCGTTTCGCAAAGCTGCTCCGCCTGGAACTCAACGTGCAACCGATGCCCGAAACGCTCATGCTCCGCGAGACGATCGCGCGCGGCGAGGCGAGTCAACCCGACGTACCGTTTGAACCCGCCCTGGGACCACTCGCTGCTCGCGAGGCAATTCTTCCATTCGTTGGTCGCCGCACCGAGATCGGACAGCTTCTCGAGGCGTGGAGCCGGGTCGCGCGCGGGCGTGGCGCCTGCACGTTCGTCGGCGGCGAACCCGGTGTCGGCAAATCTCGCATGGTTTTGGAGTTTGCGCGCGCCGTTGAAGAAAGCGGAGGGCGCGTCCTCATCGGTGCGACCAGCTCGCCGGAGGCAACTCCATACGAGAGCATCGTTGATGCCCTACGCTCGGCGCTGCCGCTCGTTGCATCGTTGAAGGGAAGTCTATGGCTTGCGTGCGTCGCGGAGCTGCTTCCGGAAATCCGCACGCGCGTCGCGTCGTTACCGGAGGCACCGCACATTAACGCCGAGAGCGAGCGCATCAGGCTCTTCGAATCGCTCTTCCGCTGCCTTTCGGGCCTGGCTCAGCCACGCCCGCTTCTTCTCGTGCTTGAAGACCTGCATTGGGCACAATCCGCCTCAATCGCGTTTCTGCACTTCCTGCTGCGCCGAATTTCCGGTGTGCCGGTCATGATCGTCGCAACGTATCGCGATAACGAAACGCCGCGACCCCATCCGCTGCATAGGCTCAGAAGCGAGGCGCGAGGCGCAGCGTGCGCGCAGAGCTTGTCGCTGCGAACGCTCTCGGTCGACGACTTGCACGAGCTTGCCGAGGCCTTGCACGAAATCCCGGATCTGGCGCCCGCGAACCTCCTCGCCGTTTCGGGCGGCAACCCCCTCTTCCTGACGCAGTTCATAGACGGCGTTCGAAAAGGTTCGCAACTCACTCGTCCGGCGAGCTTACACGTGCTTGTGTCGGAGCGAATCGGCCGGCTCTCCGAGGAGGCGCGCATCGGTGCGGAAATTGCGGCTTGCATCGGAACCAGATTCTCGCACGACGCGCTTCGTGACGTAAGCGGATGGGACGAAGCTACCCTCGCTAACGCGCTTGACGAGCTATTTGACCAGCGTATCGTGCGCGAGGCGAGCGGACGCGGGCTCTTCGAGTACGCATTCTCGCACCAGGTCATTCACGAGGCGATTGCTCAAGCGGTGCCGCCGGAACGCGCAGCCGCACGCCACCGCCGAGTGGCGCGCGTGCTAGAAGAACTGTATGCGGACCGGGCATCCGAGCTTTCAGCCACGGTCGCTCGACATTACGAGCTTGCGGGGGACCGCGCGAACGCCGTTCGCTGCTACCTCGTAGCGGTTCGACGATCGATTGGACTCGGCGCACTGGACGAGGCACACTCGCTAGTCGAGCGCGCGCTCGCGCTTACAGATGAGGCGCGTCCGCGCGCCCACATCCTTCTCGAAAATGAGACAATCGAATGCCGCCGCGGGAATCGCGCCGCTCAGGAAGCAGCGCTGACCGGCCTGGAACAACTCGCTGCAGGCCTCGCCGATCCGGAGTTGCATCGCGTCATCCTCTTGCGGCGGATCGAGTTCGCGTTGAGCGTCGGCGACTCGGCAGCGCTCGACTCGGCAATCAGCGCACTTCGAACGCATCCGCAGAACGATGACGTTGAGTGGAGACTGCACATCGCCGAGGCGAAGCTCGCGTTTTCACTCGGGCGACTGGTTGAATCGTATGAAGCGGCAGAGACCGCGCTTACCTGCAGTCGGGCATCACAGAACGGGACGGGGATAGCGCAGGCATTGTGCTGCCTAGCAAACATGGAGGCTCATCGCGGAAACCTGTCCGAAGCGGAAGTGCTGTTTGACCAAGCCGTGACGGCGGCCGCGGACGCCACCGATCCCGTACTAGAAAATCTTTCTTTGGCGAGTGCCTTTTCGATTGCGTACAATAGGCGTGACATCGAACGCTGTCTGGCGATTGGTCAGCGCTGGCTGGACCGTGCCGTGACGCTGGGCGATCGGCCCGCCGAAGCGCGGGCTCGTGGCCGTTTGGGAATCGCGCTCAGCGCAGCAGGTACGCGATACGCGGAGGCTCGCGAGCATTTCGCAATCGCCGTGCAATTTTATTCCGAGGTAGGAGACCTGAGCAAGATCGCCGGGGACCTCTTGAACCAAGCGGTCCTCGAGACGCGACTGGGATCTTTCGATAAGGCGGTAGCCGCTACCGAGAAAGCAGTCGCGCTCTTCGAGAGCGTACGTGACGACCGCGGTCGCGTCATCGGGCTCGCGAACCTTGGATTTCTCCGCGCGTGCGTAGCGAACGCCGAGGGCGCGCAGTCCGCCGCGCGCGAAGCCCGTCAACTGGCGCGACGACTCGAGTTCGGGTTGATCGAGGCGTCCGCACTCGAGAACCTTGCCTTCGCCGAAGCAACGACCGGAAGGTTGACCAAAGCGATCGCGCATGCCGAGGCGGCACTCGAGCTTCGCGCACGTTCCCAGTCGCAGGTTTGGGCCAGCAAGACGCTCGCCGACCTTGCCGTGTGGCACGCCGCGCTTGCCAATCTGCCCGCAGCCCGCGATCACGTGCGTCGCATGCTCGCGGATGAAAAAAGCATCGCCTCCAGCACGGAGTGGCCGGAGTACTGCTTTTGGGCAGCCGCTCAGGTTTTTCGTCTGGCAGGCAATATGCCCGAAGCGTCGCGCGCACTCGAACGTGCGCGACAGATGATGCAGAGCGCGGCAGACGGCCTAGACCCGGCCGATCGTGAAAGCTTCGCGGCGATTCCCTGGCACGTTGACATCGCGGCAGCCGCGCAGCAAGGGACCTGGCCCGACCCGCCGCGCTAGCTGCCCCGAACGCTTTAGAGTGCGGCGCATGCTAGATTGGGGTATGGGTGCTTCACGAGAAGAGCACGTCTTCGTACTTCGCGTTTGGAAAGAGGCGGCGACGTCGAGGGTCGTGGCGCGCTACGATAGTACACCTCGAGTCGGGCTGCAGCGTGGCGGCGACAGAGCTTCGCGACATTGACGACTTCATTCGATTGCGCATCGCTTCCGCAGACGAGCATTCATAAGGAGAGAAGAATGTTTCAACTACGATTTAGACTAAACCGAGTCACGGTCGTCGGCGCGGTCGCCGTCGGCATGGCCGTAGCCGCGTCCAGCTTCGGTATCGTTCGCGCTGAGCGGGCGCCCGACAGTGAAGGCAGTTCCACCGGCGTCAGCACCGCCGGAGTCTACGGCACGGCGTCACTTGCCGACGGCGTTCACGGTGTCACGTCGGGCGCCGGAAGTTCCAGCGTTTCCGGCATCAGCATCGGGCGACGGGCACGGCCCACGGCGTTTACGGCAGGTCTTCAAACGGCCAGGGTGTCTATGGAACGTCCTCCAGCGGCAACGGCCTCGAGGGCCACTCCACCGCGTATGTTCGACGCCAAGAACGATCGCCTGCCGACCACCCCTGCAATGCCGAGATTTAGAGTCTCGCGGCGGGCGCGCTAAATGGCAAAATCGATTCCAGAAGGCTGGCATAGCGTCACGCCTCGGTTGGTGGTTCACGATCCGGCTAGGCTCGTCGAGTTCCTCCAGAAAGCGTTCGGCGCCAGCGGGGAGTTCGGCCCGGACGCACCGTCCGTGATGAGAATCGGCGACTCGATTGTCATGGTAAGCGGCGCCGGCCCTCGTGATCCGATGCCCGCTTTTCTTTACTTATACGTTGACGACGTCGATGCAACTTACCAGCGCGCACTAGAAGCGGGCGCGGTGTGCCTCGAGGAACCGGCCAATATGCCGTACGGAGATCGGCGCGGAATGGTCAGGGATCCATGCGGCAACGATTGGCAAATCGCTACTCAGATCGGATAATCGACTTTCGGCCGGAATGACCGGGCCCGCCACGCTAGCGGGAGGCCCGGTCGTTACCGCTATATCGTGACGTTGCTGATCGCCGAACCGAACGGCGCGTTGAAGCTTCCGTTGTCGACCGTCTCGATCGCCGAACCGCCGGACGGATAGTTCCAGAGCCCGGCACCGGCACTGTACGGTGCGACGACCTTCCTGCCTTTTATCGTGAACTGAGCGAGATAAAATGCCTCGTTGAGCGGAATCGTGCCGACTACGGTGCCGTAGACTCCGCTCAGCTTGAGCTGGTAAAGGGTTCCCGCCGTCGCATCTCCGATCACCAGGTGCTTACCATCCCATTGCACGCCGCTAATTATGCCGATGGACTGGTTCAGAAAGATGTCCGTCATAACGTGCTGGCGCCGAGCAAGCTCGGCGAGTACGAATCCGCCGCTGCCGATTTGTTCGCCATCAACGAAAAGGTTGCCGTTGTTGTCGTAGCTGCAAAGAAACATCTCGTACATGAGATCGTCCGTGTAGTAGGCTGCCGGGGCCCCGGCGGCGCCGACATAGATTGCGACGTTGCCCGGGACGCTGTCGCTGTTACTGTAGTTCGTGACGGCCAGATTCCCGGTCATCGGATCGATGGAACAACCAGAGGGGTAGTAGCCCAAATCGTTCAACGTTGCGATTCGGTTGGTGCCGCCGTGTGCGTACTCGAAGATCTGCTGCGTTTCGAAGTTCGTGACGAAGACGTCGCCTGCTTTGTCGACACACTCGCCGTAGGGCGTTGCGAAGCCCATGAGCGTTCCCTCTAACCTCAGCTTTGGGTACGAGTAGACGTACACGTCATTTGTCCCGATGTCGGAGATATAGAGCAGGTTGCCGTTCTTGGCGTCGGGAGCCATCCAAGAACGACCACGATCGGAATGCGCGGACTTCGGTCGCCCGAAGCCGGGCCAGGTTGCGCTTTGCGTCGCCGGCAGCGACGAGCCGAGGCCCGCATGTGACGCGCCGCCCTCGCAGCCGGCGAGCATCGCCGCGGCTGCCGCAACGCCCAGCGCACGCTGGGCTAATCTCGAGATCCTCATAAAATTTCGTCCTCAACGGGAGAGCGGCCGAGTTGGCGGCCGCGAGCTGTATGAGGACGACCCTAGCAGCCCAAGCGTTCGGAAGCGTTCTAGCCGGTTGGTAAGACCGGATGACGCTCAACTAACGAGCGTCGTGCAACACGATTCCGAGGCTGAAGCGCTCGCCCCACGGCGAAGCCGTTTTGGAGTGAATCTCGCTGGAGTCCGCAGAGGACAGAACCATGCTTGCGCTGCAAATGAGAAGGCCGCAAGCTAACGCCGCGACCTTCTTGTTTATTTACGGCGGCCCGTCACGGCGTCACGGCGACTCCCGTGACGTGCGGTCCTTCGTAGCCGCCCGACGCGCTGAAAGTCTTCCTTACCTTCATCCTTGGGTACGCGTATTCGTACACCTCCGATCCGCCGTCGCCGACGAAAAGGCGGGTGTGAGCCGAGTTGAAAGCCATATACCACGGAGTATACGAAGTATTGAAAAGTTTGGTGCTCGAGGCGTTGAGGTTCCAAATGCCGGGAGCCGACACGTCGGCAACCAGCAAGTCAAGTGGTTGCGCCGAGTCCACCGCGATGCCTCCCGTTTGCCCAAATGCGTATCCGTCATTCGAGCAAGATGAATTTCCCGCGTAGCATTGCATCAAATCGCCATGAGGGTTTCCATGCTGGTCAAAGGTGTAGTAAGTGGCCTCGATCGTCCCCCCACTCTGGCCAGGGCTCAGCAGCGCAAGTCCGGTAATCGTGGAGCTGCTCTGCGGAGGATACCAGGTGTAGGTGGGAGAGGTCTGACCGTTGAGGTACTCATTGATGTATGGGCTTTGTCCCGAGGGGTTGTTGGCGACAAAAATGTCACCGGTGCTATCGACAGCCACATCGAAGGGCACGTTCATGCCGATGGTGATGGTCTCGATCGGCGTTCGACTGCCGGGCGTGTAGATCGTGAGGGCATTCGAGAACTCGTTGGTTACGTAGAGATTTCCCGAGGTGTCCGTTGCTATGCCGTTAGGCTCCGCAACTCCGCTGGTGATCGTGTATAGGGGCTTCGCGGGCGATTGCTCTGATTGGTCGTATACGAAGATCGCATCGGCCGAGAAGCCGGCCGCATAAAGCAACGGCTTCACGCGGTTAGCGGTCTTACGACCAACGAGTTGACGACCGGCGACCGCAGTCGAGGCTGCGCCTGCGGATGCGGAGGCCGGCAACGAAGCCCCTCCCAGGGTCGGCGGAACCGCGGATGACGAGCTGCATGCCGTGGCGCCGATGGATACGAAAGCTGCGATGCCCAGGAGCTGGGCGGAAGTGATGATAGTGCGCATTGGTTGAATTCCTTTCTCCGGTATGCCGGAAAGCTGAATCCAGCGTACGCTTTGCCTCGACCACGGACCACGAAGTTACTCACGGAAATCAAGTGCGGCGAGTAGCTCGCGCCCCTTGGCCGCACCCAGCTCGTACTCGGCTTGGAAGTCCCGGCCCAGGGACGCGCGAAGGGAACCGACGAGCCTGTCGTGCGGCTCACGCTCGGCAAGGGGAAGCGCGATCGGGTCATTCGACGCCGCACCCAGCAGACGGGATGCGAAGCGGGGCTTCCCCCGCGCGAAAGCGATTGACGATAGCGCCCTCGCGACGTCGCCGAGGAGAACCGGCGTAGATTCCTCGCTCGCTACGCTGCGCGCCAAGGTTTCAGCTTGGTCGATATCACCGAGTGCCAAGAGTGCGCGGCTCAGGACGATTTTCGATGCCTTTGCCGCTTCCACAAAGCCCACCCTCTCGGCGAGGTCGATGGATTCCCGGGCAAGGAGTTCGCAGCGAGAAGCCGAGCCGGCGCGCAGCGCAACCAATGCAAGATTTCCTAACACGGCACTGACTCCCGTACTTCTCCCTGCCGCGCGGAAAAGCACGAGCGCCTCCTCGAGGTACCGCGTCGCCTCCGCAAACTCGCCTTCGTCGGCGGCGCAAGCCCCGAGGTCGAGGAGGGAACGAGCGACCAGGAGACCGTCGCCGAGTTCTCGCCGGATCGCAAGACCTTCTTCACAGAATGCCCGTCCTTTTTTGTACTCGCCTCTGAGGTAGGCGCCTACACCGAGGCCGTCGAGCAGCGAAGCAACTGCACTACGGTCGCCTAGTGCTCGTTTGAGCGGTAGTGCAACTGCGATGTGCTCGTCCACCCGATCCATGTCTGACGCCTTGGCAAGGCTCGACGCGACCCAGTGCACCTCGGCAAGCAGCGCGTCGTCTAGAAAACGCGGCTGCGGATCGCCAAGCAGAGAACTAATCCACGCGTAGCCGTGCGCGCTCTCGCCTCGACGAATCCAGTTTGGAGCGGCGGCAAGCGCCAAGGAAAGGGCCGTTGACAAACGGCCGTTATTCTTAAGCCAACTTAGCGCAATATCGAAATGAGCCGACTCGCGATTTAGGCGGTGTCTAGTTGCAGGTTCGTACAATGGCTCGGGACTGGGCTGCGCATTCGCAAGAGCTAAACAATACTCAGTCAACAGCAAGTATGCAGCGTCCCGCTCGCCCTCGCGTTCGAGCAGCTCGCCGGCGAAATCGCTGACCAGCGGGTGAATTTCGAACTCGGCTTCGTCAGAGCAACTGGTCGAGGCGCTCAGCAAACTGTGATCCAAGAGCGTCGCCAACGCTCGAAGCGTCTGCAACGTATCGGCGGCCATCGCGTCATCGGACGCTACCTGCCGCGCCGCCTCTTCCGTAAAGCGACCGCCGAAGACTGCCAGGCGCCGGAACAAACGCTGTTCGTTGGGTTCGAGCAGTATGTAGCTCGAATTGATCGCATCGCGCATCGTACGCTGTCGCGTGCGTCTACCGCGATCGCGGGATCCCAAAACGTCCAATATGCGCTGCAGGCGAGAGGCCAGCTCCTGTGCCGACGCGGAGCGCAAAAGCGGCGCCGCCAGTTCGATCGCCAGCGGTACACCGCCCAGCGCATTCGCAAGCGCGGTGAACGCACCGTCGCCATGTTGCGGCAGCCTGAATTCCGGGGACCACACCGCAACGCGTCGTGCCAACAACGCAATGCTCGATTCGAGCGATAACCAGCCGACGCTTATTGTATGCTCGGCCGCAAGCCGTATGCGCACGCGGCTCGCCACGAGTACTTTGAGCTGCGGGGCTGCAGCCAGCAACTCGGCTATGAACGGAGCAGCCGTGGCGACCCGCTCGAAGTTGTCCGCGATCATCAGCATGGGCCGACCGGCGAGCGCGGCTGCAATCGAACGAGTAACTGAATCGCCCCACACGTCCCGCACGCCGAATGCCAGCAAAACCTTCGTCGGCACTAGCGCGACTTCGGGAAGGTCGCCAAAGTCAATGTAGCGCATTGCCTCACCGTAATCGGGCGTGAGCTCTTTTGCGACGGCAGTGGCAAGCGCGGTCTTCCCAACGCCCGGTCCACCCGTCAGCGTTACCAGCCGCACCGCATCGTCGCGAAGCAAGGAGAGAGCTGCCTTCAGTTCGGCCTCGCGCCCAACAAGAGACACGGCTTCGGGAAGTTCCCTGCTGACGGTGAGCCCTCGCCGGCGCGACGCGGAGCGCAATGTTTCCCTGGACTCCGCGTCGAGCCCAAGCGCCTCAGAAATTAGCGAAATAGTGATCGCATGAGGCGATAACGATACGCCGGTTTCAAGGTCACCGATCGTCCGGGCGGCAACTCCGGCGCGTTCGGCCAACTCTTCCTGGGACAGGTGCGCTTCGGTCCGGTATTGCCGGAGAAGCTCACTTAGTAGCAACGACCGGGTCACTTACACTTTCCCGCCCGGTTCGCGGTTCGTCTGTGAGAAACGCGCGTCGATCGCAATATATGGGATGTAGCGGAAATCTCGAATGCGCGAGATTCGTCCTCCGCTCGATTCGAGCAGGATGAAGTATGCCGGCATCTGACTCGACACCGGGCGGAACATGGCAATTACGGGAACGCCATCCACGAAGCCCATCTCGGCGCGAATGTCTTCGTCGCTAGTGATCTCGGCGTAGCGATCGTAGTATCCCGCGTTCACCGCGCGGTGCTGCAGGCGAGAGACGATATCGAGCCGCGCCTCCTCGGCGAGGAGCGCGCGAAGCCCATCCCAGTTACGATCGTTGAAGAGATCCGCGTAACGCCGCAGCGTCGTCTGTTGCTCCGTGGATGGCGGCGGCGCCGGCGCGGTAGTCGCGGCACGCGACGTTCGAACGAGCCTGCCGCGCGCCCTCGATAAGGCTGCCTTCACGGCGCCGACGGTCGTACCCATGGTCGCGGCTGCCTCCTCGAGCGACTGCCCGAGGACGTCTTTGAGAACGAGCGCGCTGCGCTGAACCGGCGGCAGCTCGACGAAAACCGAGAGGGCCGCTTCCACGAGGGCCGGATCCACGCCGGCCTCTTGGGGCTCGGCGCGTTCCGGCACGTCGGGAACGTAGTCCACGTTTCTTCGTTCGTAGCGTTTGAGATAGTCCATGGCGGTATTGTGTGCGATCCGGAAGAGCCAGGGCTTCAGGTTTGGCGGCTCCAGCATCTGGCCCAAGGCGTAATAGGCTTTGGCTAAGGTATCTTGGACGACGTCCTCGCCGTCGAAAACTGAACCGGTCATCCGAGCGCAATAGCGATGGAGTTCCGGGCGAAGTTCGTCGACGAGCTGCATGAAGCGGTCGCGCGCTTCCACCATCGCGGGCAAGAGCTTCTGCGTCTCGTCGTGCATGGTTAGTCGGGCTCGACGCCTTTCACAGTCACCTCGATGGTTTGCGCCATTGGCGCCACAGACCTGAAGTCAATGTCACGAAGCTCAGCAGCATCGCGGCCGCGACCCCGGTCGCCGGTGGCGTCAGAAACTCTTCCACCGGCACTCCTAGGATGTGAGCGAGCAGAATCCGTCGCGTCACCGGCCGTTTCTTGAGGTTTCACCCTCGGCCTGTGCAGCGCCGACGACCTCACTCCATTTCGCGTCGGGCGGCGCGCCGTCTACGTATGCGTCGTGCCAGTTCCACCACGTGTATGCCGGACTTTGGGGGTAACCCTGGGGTGAGTCTTCCCACTCCTCTTGGCGACCGAGCGGGGTCACGTCGAGGTACGTCCACGTGCTGCCCATCGCCTCGTCACCGCGGCTATTGACGAAGTAGGTACGAAAGACGCGCTCGCCATCGCGGAAAAAGACGTTCGTGCCGTGCCACTCATCCACTCCGAAGTCGGCGTCGAAGCTGTCAGTCATCGTAAACCACGGCATCTTCCAGCCCATCCGAGCCTTCACGCGCGCGATGTCCGGCTGGGATGCGCGCGAGACGAACACCAGCGTCGTGTCGCGGGCGTTGAGATGGGCCACGTGAGCGACTTGATCGGCTAACATCGAGCAGCCGCGGCAAGCGTGCTCGGGCCAACCAAAGACGCCGGGCTCGAAGAATGCGCGGTAGACGATCAATTGGCGGCGGCCGTCGAACAGGTCGAGCAAGCTGACCCTGCCGTCGGGGCCGTCGAACTCGTATTGCCTTTCGATCGCAACCCATGGCATGCGCCGGCGCTCGGCGGCCAACGCGTCGCGGGCGTGGGTGAGCGCCTTTTCCTTAACGAGCAGCTGAACTCGTGCGGCCTCCCACTCCTGGGGCGTCACGATCGGGGGTGTCTTCATCTTACGGTTGGTCATCATTAGGTCTCCTCCAGGCGGATTGGTAAAACTGTCATGAAGACGACTGGGCGGCGCGAGAAGATACGGGTTCTGCCGCTTCCGACGAACACCACGTTGCGATTCGTCACTAGTGACGGCATGACGTGTTGGGGTAACCGGGTGAGCCCGACGCTGCGTCGAAATTCAATTCGCATCGAAGCCCTCCGGCTTCAGGAGGCACCTCAAATGAGGACTCTAAATTGCGGTCGCTATGCGATGGGCATTAGCGCCGTCATTTCCATTCTAGCGGGCTGCAGCGGTGGCGCAGGCGGCAACTCGGCGCTCCCGGTAACGAACCTCGGCAGCGATGCTTCGCACCGTCAAAAGTTTTTGTTTACGGGTGCGGAGCAGACGTTCACCGTGCCGGCCGGCGTGACGAAAGTGAGAGTTGATGCCGAAGGCGCTAGCGGTGGCGGCGCCAGCGGCAGCCAGGGTTCCAAAGTGACCGCCGGCAGCGGAGGAGAGGTGAAGGCAACGATTCCGGTGACGCCGGGGAGAAGCTGAATATTTTCGTCGGCGGAGCCGGGGGAAATGGTGGCAGCGGCGGCAGTGGTGGCTACAATGGCGGGGCGCCGGGCGGCGCAGAGTCCTATGGTGGCGAGGGCGCAGGGGGCGGCGGCGCCTCGGATGTGCGCGAGGGCGGTGTTAAGTTGTCTCACCGCATCGTGATCGCAGGCGGCGGCGGCGGAGCCGGCGGCACGCACTACGGCTTCTATGAAGGCGGCGGCAGCGGCGGTCTCGGCGGCGGCAACACCGGCGGCAACGGCGGTAATCTGTGCTACTCCTCCTATTGCTACGGTTGTGGCGGATCGGGCGGCACGCAGAACGCGGGCGGAATCGGCGGCAGCGGCGGTAACGGCGAATCGGGCAGCTATCACGGCGCCAACGGCAGCCCCGGCACCCGCGGTAGCGGCGGGGCCGGCGGCAATAGCGCGCCTTACCGTGGGAGCGGCGGCGGCGGCGGTTCCGGCGCGCAGCGCACGAGCGGGATTTGCGGCGGAGGCGGCGGCGGCGGTGCCTCTTCGTACGTGGAGCCGAGCGCGACCAACGTCATCAACAAACAGGAAGTGCACCTCGGCACGGCGAGATCAAGATTTCCTGGTAAAAGAAACGCGAGCGCCGTCTAACTTGCCTTC
>JBAVSO010000156.1:0-4188 GCA_049695635.1 Candidatus Cybelea sp.
TGACCGGGTCGCGCTGCGCGTAAAAACCATTGCTGTAGTACTGATCGAATCCGCCTTCGGTCAACGGCCAGGAACCACGCGCTCCGTAATAACCGAACTCGAGCGGATTGCTGCGGTTCGCGAAGGCGAGCTTGTACTGCAGCGTCTTGTCCTGCGTCGAGTCGTAATCGTTGAATCCGCTCCAATCGGTACCTGCGGCGACATACGCAACCTCCGCATCGAGGGAACCGCGAATGTACGCGAACTTTTCGCCCCACCTATTCGCATCCAGCTCGTAGCTCGTCTTTGTCGCCGGAATCGTGGTCACGGCGTTCGTCTTCGCGGATTTCCAGCACAGCCAGGTCACGGCGTGGACAGCTCTCGGCCACTGACGTTGCAGCGGTTGCGACCTTTGTACGGTCCTCCCGGGGCAATAATGCCGGTCCGGTAACCGTGCAAGAGGTCACGGCGATCAAGTAGCTCTTTGTTCAGACTGCCGTGCGGAGAGCTCACACTCCGGTTGCGTTCGCGGACAGTTACGCAGGCCGCTGTGAGAATGCAGTGCACCAACCGCTTGGACTAATGGGACCCGTGATAACCTTACACGTACCGTCGGCTGTAGGGCTCTTTCCCGCGACAAAAAGCGTGCACGCCGAACACTTGTGGCCGTCCTTTGGCGTCGATTGATACTTGAGCGCGTCTCTGCTATCGGCTTGAGCGATCGTCGTCGCTCCAACTCCCAATGCTCCCGCCAGTGCCGGAAGCACGAGCAGGTTTGTGAGTGCCTCCTTCCGGGTCACGCGCTTTAACAGATTGGTCACGTCGTAGTACCTCCTGCTGATAATTTCAGCGGATTGCCCGTAGGGTTACTTTTAAATTGAACGAGGGCACGTCGTTCGAGTGAAAGCTGATTAACTTAGGCCTGAAGCCACTCCAACCGGCATCTTTGTCCCGTTCGAAGCCAACGATGTAGCCTTCGCACCGTTCTGGCGGAAGACCACGGCGCGTTCGTATTCGCGAAGAATCTTGATACTGAAAGCGACCAATATCAAGACAGTAATGTAGACCGGAAGTACTGCCAGCGATAGAAGCACCGGGCTCTCCTTTCGCATATCCCGCGCCCAGGTCAAACGGCTCGATGAGACTTCAAACGGGCCGGAGCTTGCGGCATCTCAGTTAGGCGTGTTGTCAAACTCGCTGCTCGTGCATACGAAGTCTTTCGACGGGGGAGGCATCGCGGAGACGCGATCAGCTGCAGTAGTTGGTGGCAAAAACCACGTCGCGTGCCACTGCGATCCGTCCCTCAGCGCGGCCACAGTAAGGGCGCAGCGAAAGGTGGCTGGGTTCCAAGTTGGAGCGTAAGATAAGCCGAACGTTGCCTCCACGGACTGTGCCATCGTTCCCCCCTGCTCGTAGGAGGTGCCGACTACGGCGCCCTTCGCGTCAATCGCGACGAGCGCAACCTGTACCGGAACTCCTGGCTTGGTCGATGCCGTTGAAACCCACTGCTGATAAATCGCCAGCGAACTTCCCGGCTCGAGCGCGAGATGGCAAGCTGTGAGCTGTGCCGGCGCTCGCGGCACGTTGCAAGTTTCCAGTGTTGCAGCCGACGCGGTAGCCGTAAGACATAACGTTACCAGTACTGCCGCGCTTGTCGTTCTGATGGGGGTCTTCATTTTTCCGGTCGAAATTCTACTTGGATTTGTTCTCAAGCAAGAACGAGATTTTTGCATTAATGCGGTACTTGGTGATCTTGCCCCCAGAGACGACCGCCTCGAGGTCCTTAATGTAGATCGATTTGATACCGTTAAGCGTTGCCGCTGCGCGCTTGACGGCATTTTGAGCTGCGTCGTCCCAGCTCTTATTCGATTCTGCGAGCACCTCGACGACTTTGAGCATGTCAGACATTGCGGCTTTCCTTCTTGAACTGCGTAGGAGGTGCCCCGGCCTCGAGATAAAGCGGTTTTCGTCTCAAGGGACCGATTGACCAGTTAGAACCTTAGCATATACGAAGCGCATTCTTAAAGTCGGTACGCTATCGCGCCGGCAGCCTGAACCGCCGCGGAAAAATATCCCGGACTACGGGATCGTTTTCGTAGCGCTGACAGGACTCGGATACTCGAACCCGGGTCCTGCTATGCTTGCCAGATGGAGGATCGCCCGCGTCTCATGAGGAGCTCGATCAATCAGACGTTGGACCCTGGAGGCGCGCAAAATCCCTATCAAATAGAGCTTTTATAGTAGCGCCAACGGGATCGCGTCGGTTCAAGCACGGCCGACCGCAGTCGCCTATAAACGAAAACGCGCCATAATAAAGGATTTCTCCCGGGTGCCGGTCATTTGCGGACCCTGACGGCTCCTATCGACGGCAACCGGTTTGCAACCGTAAACGAAGGAGGCGAATGCAAGGCGCCCGGCTCGTCGGCGGGCACAGTTCACGCGAAGGGCATTTCACTCGAATGACCTGAGGCTGGTGGAGCAAGTCGCTTGCGCAAAAACGGGCGTCCTCGCGCTGCGCCGAAGAAGTTTTTGGAGATCGTCTAAATCCGGACAAAGCGCGGAGGATGAAAGATGAAGCTGCGCCATCTGCTCGTTACCCTCTCGCGCTCGCACTCGCACTCGCACTCGCTTGAAGTAGCGTAGCCCAGCCCATTGCGATGCTTTCGGTTCTGCCGGCCTTGTCGCGATCAGTGCGGCGCTCATGAGGTTCAACTCCGCGTGAGGCGTCGAGGCGGTGCGACTACTGACTTGAACCCCTAGCAACGTCAAACGCGCGGACGATTTAAGTCCGGCGCAACTGTATATCGACACAACAGTGCTTTGGAAGTCGGCGCCAGCAAAAGTCAGGCCGCCAGAGCAGGCTAAGCGCTCTCAGTAGCTTAATGCATTGTTAAGCTCTCGCAGGAATCGACTAAAGGTGTGCGAAGGGCGCGCTTGAAATTGCAATGCAGGAAAATAAGAGCGCCTTTAAGTCGCCACAAGCCGTACTCGACGCTATCCAAGCTGCACGCGAGGTGCAACAGCATACGTGGGAGGCGTGGTTCGCAGTGTGCGATGTAGATTCAGCTGAGTTCGAATCAGCACGGCTTGCGTACACAGACGCTAATTTGGAAATAAACCGCCTAATAGAAGTCTACGACGGCTTCCGTCGTCATCGATAAGTGTTAGCGAAGATTCGAGGCTGTGCGCTGAATCCGTCGAGGATGCGTACCCATGCTTGCTGTCCGGCGAAAATATCGGGCATGCCCCGGAGATGCCGGTTAGCCAGGAACTGACCGGGGTTACCAATACTCGCCATGACGGTGCTGTACGTCGCGCGAGTTGTGCCGTACAGCCTGTCCTTTAGGTTGATCAAGCTGGCTGCCGGGTACACTCCATCGTCCTTGGCACCGAAGCGGTGCAAGATCTGGTAGGACGACGACAGCGGTAAACAGCCGGCTGTGAGGCAACGGATGCTTACAGAAAGACCCGATTCGATTATACGTTCGGGTCTTTTCTGTTAGAGCCAAGCCTAGATACGATCGATCCAAGGGGTGACGATGGATCGGCTGATCTTGATGGTGTTGCTAGTAGCGCGCCCGCAGCGCGTCTCGACCCTGTTACGTACTGCAATACCAGCCGCCGATTAAGCCTGACGAGGAAAGGCAAAACGATCCGACAAAGTATCCGGGCCGAACAGAAGCGCAATTGGAGAGATCAATGGATGAAGTACAAGTCGAGCAGAAAAGCTATCAGATGCCACCGCAAGAGGGGTTTACCGTCGCTCATTTTCTCACAGTGGCCGACCTCGAGCGATCCGCCGAATTCTACAAAACGGTCTTTGGGGGAGAAATTGTGAGCATGGGCGATGGAAACGCACCGCCGTACATCAAAATCGCAAACACGTGGCTCATAATCAACGTTGGGGGTGGTCCAACGCCTGACAAACCAACGGTGACGCTCCGGCCCCCTCCCGACCCCAACGAGATCAGTAGCTTCATGAATATCCGTGTAGCAGATATTCAAGCGTGCTACAAGCTATGGAAGAGTCGGGGAGCGACGTTTCTCACGGAGCCTCTGGACAAGTACGGCGAGATACGCTGCTACATCCGCGATCCTGATGGTTACATCATCGAAGTCGGGCAAAGCAAACCCGGGGTCGCGTATGGATAAGAATTCCAAATCAGCCGACCACCACAGGAATCCTAGCCGCATCACGGGAGCTAGCCC
>JBAVSO010000157.1:0-5769 GCA_049695635.1 Candidatus Cybelea sp.
TTCTTTGAAGCGAGCGCGAAGCACATCAAGAACGTCCAAGGCGGTGGGAGCGCTCAGAACGGGAAAGTCGTTATTTCCTGGTAACGGCGCGTGGCGTTAACGGCCCGCTCCAAGCGTGCGCGCGTACCAGTTTTCGAGATCGGTATGGAACTGGGCGAGCGCTTGCGCCTGCATGTAGACCATGTGCCCCGACTGATAGTAGCCATAGGTGATGTTCCTCTGCAGGTCCGGCGGCACGGTCAAATGGTTGAGCGTGTAGACCGTCGCAAAGAAGGGCGTCGCAAAGTCGTAGTAGCCGTTGCCCGAAAAAATCTGTAGGTTTGGATCGAAGGCCATGGCCCGCGCCAAATCTTGCGCGGTGTTGGTCGGAAGGTTCCCGTTATGCTTCCAGTCCCATTGGCGGAAGAGCCCCATGATCGGGCGGTAGGTTAGGTCCGTCTGGTAGCCCAAGACGTCGCGCATGTAGTAATTCCCGGCGCCGACGAAGGATGCATCCACCGAAGCATCGGTCGCATCGAAATCGGGCCGGTCGCCGATGCGGTCGAGATTGTACGACGTAAACCGCGAGTCGAGCCGTCCCGTCATCACGCCGCTGTTACGAAAGAGCTCGGTCGAATAGCGCCAGTACGGAATGCGTAAGTTCGAGAGCCGAATGTAGCGTTCCGAAAGGCCGGTGTATTGATGGAGCTTCGCAACGACGTCGGCGTACGTGCCCGGCGACAGCTTCGCGCCTTGTGCGAGCGCGTTGAGATACTCGTGCATCGCGAAGTCTTCGACCTGCGGCAAAAGCGCTTCGAGGGTCGTGCTCGGTCCCGGCAGCGCGTGATGGTACCATGACGTCGCGGCTTCGGTCGGAAGATAGAGCGGGAAGGCCCAATCCCCGCCGCCGATCGCCGTCGGAGAAAAGTTTATATCCCAGTCGAGCGAAAAGTCGAGGATTGACGAAAGCAGCACGACGCCGTTGATGCCGATTCCCTGCTGCTGCAAGGTATTGACCAGCATTGCCGAGCGCGGCGTGCCGTACGACTCACCGAATAAGAACTTTGGCGAGTCCCAGCGAGAGAACGACGTGACGTAGCGAGATACGAACTGCGCGAATGCCGTCACGTCGGGGTCGACTCCGAAGAAATCGCTCGGCTTGCCGGGCGGGACGATCCGGCTGAAGCCGGTGTCGGGAGCATCCACGAAGACCAGATCGGTGCGATCGAGCAGCGAGTACTGATTCTCGACGAGGTTAAAGGGCGCATCGTGCGTCGGCGTTCCGTCACCGACGAGTACTCGCACAGGCCCGAAGGAACCCATGCGCAGCCAGATCGTCGAGCTGCCCGGCCCGCCGTTATACAAAAACGTCACCGGTCGCGAGCGCGGATCGGCTCCGTCGACCGTGAACGCCGTGTAAAACATCCGGCACGTAACTTCGCCCGCTTTGTTCTGCAGCGCGATGGTTCCGGCGCGCGCGGTGTACGGATACGTTTTGCCGCCGAGCGCGATCGTATGCTTCGTGACGACGTCGGGCGTGACGCCGCTGGGAGCTGGGGTTGCGGGCGGCGGTCCGTGGCCGGCACCGATGAGCGCCGTCGCCACGATTGCAAGCGCGAACTTACGCACGGGCGAGCACCCGTGCGTACCAGCGTTCGAGATCGGCACGGAAGCGCGCGAGCGCTTCGGGATGGAGATAGACCATATGCCCCGAGTCGTAAAAGCCAAAGGTAATGTTCCGCTGCGCCGCAGGAGCAAGATAGAGGTGGTTGAGCGCGTAGACCGTCGCAAAAAACGGCGTCGCGAAATCGAAGTAGCCGTTCGCCGAAAAGACCTTCATGCTCGGATTGTAGGTCATGGCTTGCGCGAGGTCCGGCGTCACGTTGAGTATTTGGGCGTTAACGCCGTGCTGAAAGTTCCACGTCTGGTCGTCGGCGAAGATCAAATCGTAAATGTTCGCGCGATAGAGCAGCGGCGTGTTGTATTTGAGCACCTGCCGCAAATAGTAGTTGCTCGTCGAGACGAAAGCCGAGTCGATCGCTGCATCGGTCGCATCCCAGTCGGGCGCGACCTGGGGACGGTCGAGCGCGTAGGTCTGGAAGCGTGACTCGATTCGGCCGACGGAAATGCCGCGCTCGCGCAGCAGCTCGCTTTGAAAGCGATCGTAAGGAATGCGAAGGTTCGAGTTACGGATGTATTGCTCGGAGAGACCCGTATACCGGTGGAGCTTGGCGACGACGTCATTGTAGCGGTCGGGCGCGAGCTGCGCGCCCTCTCCGAGCGCATCGAGGTACTCGGTCAGCCCGAAGTTCTCGACCTCGGACATCAACGCGTTCAGGGGCGGTGGGTTATTGAGCGCGCGATGGTACCAGGCGGTCGCGGCCTCGGTAGGAAGATAAAGAATGTACGCCCAGTCACCCCCGCCGATCGGCGCGCCGTCGTTGTAATCAATGTTGGAATTCAAAAAGGACGAGAGCAGGACGATGCCGTTGAGGCCGATGCCTCGGTCCTGAAGGTACTTGGCGAGCACGCTCGAGCGAGTTGTGCCGTACGACTCGCCGAAGAGAAAGCGGGGCGAGTTCCATCGGTTGAAGTTGGTGACGTAACGCTGGATGAACTGGCCGAAGGCGGCGGCGTCCTCATCAACGCCCCAGAAGTCCTTGCGCGTCCCGGCGCCGATGATCCGTCCGTATCCGCTGCCCGGCATATCAATGAAGACCAGATCGGTCTTGTCGAGCAGGCTGTACTGATTGTCGACGATACGGTAGGGCGGCGGGCCGGTGAGACCTCCGTCCGCAGTGGCGACGCGAACCGGTCCGAACGATCCCATCCGCAGCCACATCGTCGAACTTCCGGGACCGCCATTATAAAGGAACGTCACCGCGCGCTTCGACGGGTCGGTGCCGTTGAGCGTGTAGGCGGTGTAGAAGACTCGCCCCGTCGGTTGATCGTCGACGTTGCGCAGCGTAATCGTGCCGGCGCGCGCGGTATAGGCCAGCGTTCGGCCGTCGAGTGAGAGCGTGTGATGCGTCACGGCATCGGGCGTTTGCGCCGGAATAGGCGGCGGCTTCGCTGCCTGCGCAGGCAATGCGAGCACAAATGAAACGAGCAGAACGCGCAAGGCGGTCAGCAGTAACGTTACGGAGTGCAATGCGAAGCCGATTATTGGGGCTAAATGGTGGCTATCCTGCCGCCGACCAATCAAAGTTTGTTCAAAGCTGTCCGTAAAGCTCGGCCTTGAGCCGCTCGATTGCGCCGGCGATCGAGTCGAGGTACGGCAGCATCAGGCGCTTGATGCGCTCCAGCCGCTCTCTGCCCTCGGCCGTGATCGCATAGACCCGTCGCGAGCGTTTCTCCGACGCTTCCCATGAGGCCGTAACGAAGCCGCGCTCCTCGAGCCGGCGCAGCAGCGGATAGATCTTATTCGTATTAACCGCGACGAGATCGCCGCAAAGGGCGTCAATTCGTTGCATCAATCCGTAACCGTGATCGGACTGCCGTTCGATCAGATGAAGCAGCAACGCGGGGAAGACGGTCTTACCCTTGACCGGGCCGCGAACCACCTCGTCGACGCGATGGGCCATGCCGGCTAGTGCACCGGCGCCTCGCCGCGATAAGCGAGTTCGATTTCGTCGGCGTAGAGCCGCTCCACCACGCGCCGTTTGATTTTCATCGAGGGAGAGAGCTCGCCGCCTTCGACGCTGAACTCACGTGGAACGACGATGACGCGCCGTATCTGCTCGTGGCTCGGCAGGCCCCGCGTCTGCTTGTGCACCTCGTGGGTCAGAAATGCGCGCACGTCCTCCCGCTCTGCGAGGGCGTCCGTTGGCACGTCCTTCGGCAGATCCGGAAACTCGTGACGCACGAGCGGCCAGTTCGGCGAGATCAACGCAATCGGATATGGACGCCCGTTGCCGACCACCATCGCGTGCGGGACGAAGATCGAGCGCTTGATGCTCGCCTCGATGCGGGCCGGAGAGACCCATTTGCCGGTGCCCGTCTTGAAGATTTCGTTTTTTCGATCGGTGATGCGTAGGAATCCCGCCTCGTCTATCTCGCCGACGTCGCCGGTGTGCAGCCAGCCGTCAACGATCGCCGCAGCGGTCGCCTGCGGATCTCGATAATAGCCCTGCATGACGTTACGTCCACGGACGATTACCTCTCCGTCCTGCGCGATGCGTACCTCAACGCCGGGGATGGGGCGTCCGACCGCGCCGTACTCGTTTGCCGTGAGACTGTTGACTGAGACGACGGGCGACGTTTCGGTGAGACCGTAGCCCTGCATGATCGGAATGCCCAGCCCGAGAAACGTCATCGCGGTATCGAGGTGAAGCGCGGCGCTTCCACTGTTGAGAAACCGCACGCGATCGAGGCCGAGCGAGCGCCGTATTTTGTCGAGCACGAGTCTCTTTGCTATCGCATATTGCAGCGCAAGCATCGGCGTAGCGCCTCGTTCGAAGGTTTTGGCGAAAGCATACTCCCGCCCGATGCGAAGCGCCCACGGGACGAGTCTTCCGCGCACGCCGCCTGCGGCGCGTGCCTGGCCGTTGATGCCCGCCATCACGCGGTCGAAGATACGCGGCACCGCCGTCATACCGGCCGGCCGAACGTCGCGCAGATCGGCGAGCAGCTCGTTGGGATCGTGACAGATGAAGTATCGCAGTTTCGCGATCAGATAGATATAGATCAAGGTATGTTCGTAAATGTGCGAGTAGGGCAAGACCGAGAGCACGTCGCGTCCGGGCTCGATCCTGTCGAAACCGCACGCCGCCAGCGAGACTTGCGAGTCGAATCCGAGATTGTCGTGCGAGAGCATCACGCCTTTCGGCGAGCCCGTCGTCCCCGACGTGTAGATCAGGACGGCCAGGTCGTCCGGGAGGAGCGTCGCTTCGTACGCGCTCGGAAACTCCGGATGCTCCGCGCGAATCGCGGCGCCGCGCGCTTCAAAGGCAGCGAGTTCGTCATGACCCGTTGAGTCGAACGTCACGACACGCGGGAGCGTCGCACCCGACTCCCGTACGCGCTGCGCCGTCACTTGCGAGTCGACGAAGAGCAGCCGCGCGCCGGAGTGCTCGAGGATGTAGGCGGTGTGATCGAGCCCCTGCGTGGGATAGATCGGCACAACCACGCAGCCGGCGAAGAAGGTCGCGAAGTCCGCCACGATCCAGGCGACGCAGTCGTGCGAGATCAGCGCGACGCGATCGCCGGCAACGAGGCCGGCGCCACGGATGGCGCAGGCGAGGTTCTCGACGCGTTCGAGCAATCGCCCGCTCGAAGTCGGCGTCCAGGTTCCCGCGATGCGCTCGACGACGACTTCGCGCGGCTCTTCGAGCGCTCGTCGAATCAAGTGTGGAAGCGTCTCTTTTTGCGGAAGCGCGTTCGAAATCACAGGGCCTAAGTGAATGCGCTTCGGGCGCGGTGTAGCCCTGTCGCGTGAGTCCTACGGCTGACGCAGATAGGGGCGGGCACGCTCGAGACGACTCTGCGTCATCCCGGCGACGTCGAGCAGCTCGTCGAGCGAGGCGAAGCCGCCCTCGCGCCGGCGCAACTCGACGATGCGCTGCGCAACCGCGCGCCCGATTCCCGGAACGGCCGCAAGCTCCACCGCGTCGGACCGGTTGACGTCGATACTTTCGAGCGGCGGCTTCGTGGAATGGTGCCTCACGCGGCGTTGTGCGGAGTGAGAATGAGTCGTCTCACCGACGAGCGGAACGTAGATCTCGTCACCGTCGGCCGCGCGTTGCGCGAGATTGACCGCGCCGGCGTCGGCAGCGGCGCTCAGGCCACCGG
>JBAVSO010000158.1:0-8734 GCA_049695635.1 Candidatus Cybelea sp.
CGAAGGCTCGGTCACAGACTGCTTTGAGTATGCTCCCTCGCCTTCTTCTAGCATCTGGCCGCTTTGCGGAGCAAACGATCGATACATGGACTTCTTCAGTGGGTCCCCTAGCGCGTCCGCGCAACCACGAAGAGCGGCTGCCCGTACTCGACCGGCGAACCATCGGTAGTGGCAACCGAAACGAGCCGTCCGGCACCCATGCTATGGACCGACGTGCGAATGCCAAGCGCTTCGATGTAACCCAGCTCGCGATCGCCGTCGAAAACCTCGCCTTCGACCGGTGCGGGGCGCCCGGCATGGAAAATGCCGACTAGATCGGCCTTGATCGTATCCACGCGTGCGGCGCCGGAGTCGGCCGAGGCCCGGCTCGAACTAGCCGTGGCAGAAGCACGGCGCGGTCCGGCAGTAATCTCGATGTAATCGTCGCCACGCGCGATACGCAGGCGCGTCGTATCACTCTCGGCGAGGAAACGCGCGAGCTCACGGACCCGCTCGCTTGCGAAGCCGAGTTTCCCTTCGGGCATTGGGATAGCGCTTTCGCGTTCCACTCGTACGACCCCCGCGAGCTCGGACGCGTCCAGCGAATCGCGCAGCGATTCGAAGCGGTCATCGATTTCGGCCAGCGGGACCAGTACGAACGCGCGCTCGCGCAGCTGCGGGTGGGGTACGCGCAGATCCGGTTCGTCGATTTCCAGATCGTCGTAAAGGAGCAAATCGAGATCGATTTCGCGCGGTCCCCAGCGTTCGCGCGCCGTGCGACCCAAACGTTGCTCGGCGTCGCGCATGCGAGCGAGCAACTCGCGCGGCACGAGCTCTGTCTTCAGCAAGACGACGGCGTTAAGGAACCAGGGCTGCGCGAGATTTCCCCATGGCACCGTTCGATAGAGCGACGACGTTGCAAGGAGCGTGCCGAACGTCGCAAGCACTTCCATCGCTCGCTCGAGATTGGCAACGCGATCGCCGAGATTGGTGCCGATGCCGATATACGCGCGATACTCGCTCATGCCGGCTCATACCCCGGGTTCACGCGCTGGAGCGTCACGCTCGGAGTCGCGCCGTCGAGGATTCGTGGTTTGGAAAGCGTCACTTCGGCGCGCGCAACTCGCGAATCGGCAAAAACTGCGCCCAGGAGGTCGGCGGCCAAACGTTCAAGCAGCGCGTACGAGGTGGTTGCGACGACGCGCACGAGCCGTTCTCGCAGCGCGGCGTAATCCATCGTCTGCGAGAGATCGTCGCTGTCCGCGGGGACGCGCAGATCGATCTCCGCCAGCACGTCGATTTCGAAGAGCTGGCGACGTTCGCGCTCGCCTGGATCGGAACCATGACGGCCGTAGGCGCGCACGCCGCGCAGCCTTATTTCGTCCAATCTGTTGGCCTCCAGCCGCGCACGATCGCATCCGCGACGGCGACCGCGTCGCGCGCCGCCGCGACGTCGTGAACGCGAACAATGTCAACGCGTGCCCTCACCGCGAGCGCAGTCGTCGCGACCGTCCCGTAGACGCGATCGGCGGGCTCGCGCTTAGTCAACTTGCCGATGGTCGATTTGCGCGAGGCGCCGATCATGGTCGGAAATCCCAGCGCGACGAGGCGGTCGAGCGCCTGGAGTACTGCGAGGTTCTGATCGGCGGTCTTTCCGAAACCAATTCCGGGATCGAGTATCACCGCGTCGCGCGAGATCCCGCGTGCGGTCGCTCGAGTCGCGCACTTTTCGAGATATCGCAGCACGCCGTCGACGACGTCACCGTCGTAGTGCGTGCCCACCTGATTGTGCATCGCAACGATCGGAATCTGAAGTTCCGCGGCGAGCGCCAGCAGCTCGTCGGAGGCTCCCCAAACCGAATTGACGAGATCGGCGCCGGCTCCGTGCGCGGCGCGCAAAACGGCCGGCTTATGCGTATCGACCGAGATCGGCAGGGCGGGGAATCGCGCGCGAACCCCCTGGATGACTGGAACGATGCGTGCGATTTCGACAGATGCTTTTACGGGTTGATGGCCCGGACGCGTGGACTCTCCGCCGATGTCCACGAGATCGGCGCCGGCGACGGACTGTTCGATCGCTCGCGCGACAGCTCTAGGAGCCTGCTCCACGCCGTCGCCCGAGAACGAATCGGGCGTGACGTTGACGATTCCCATCACGTAGGTTTGCGCGCCCCACTGCAACCGCGTGCCGCGCAGGTGCAGCGAGCCTCTCAAACCGCCGTCGAAGCGTACCACTCGCGTAATCCAGCGACGACGAAGGTCGAACCGGTCACAACCACCACGTCGCCGATCTCGGCCTTGCGGCGCGCTACGGTGAGCGCTTCAGTTGGATCGCCTATCGCGCGCCCCCACGTACCGAGCGACTCGGCAATGGCGGCGAGGCGCGACGGAGGAATCGCGCGCCGTCCCGGCACGGTAAAGGACGTAAACGTAAAGCTCGACGGTAACGCGGAGAGAATCTCGATGATCCGGCGCGCGTCTTTCGTCTCACCTATCGCGACGACGTAATGAATCCGCCGGCCGAAAAAATATTCGCGAAGCGAAGCCGCCAGCGACTCCGCCTTCTCGGCATTGTGGGCGATGTCGAATACGACGAGCGGCTTTCCGGAGAGCATCTCCATGCGCCCCGGTATCTCAAGCTCGGCGAAACCGCGCGTAATGTCCTCGGGGTTGGGCCGGAGATCTTCGGGGAGTTGTTCGAGGACCGCAATCGCGGTTGCCGCGTTGGATCGTTGGAAGATGCCGAGCACCGGGAGCGCGAGACGATAAACGCCCTGCGCAGATCGCACCAATAGCATCTGCTCGCGCGCCTGCTCGGAACCGTCGAACTCTACACGCACGACATCGGCAACGTGAACGACCGGCGCGCCGGCTTGCGCGGCGTATCGTTCGATGACGGCGCGCGCCGACTCCGAGACCGGCGCGAGAACGAGCGGAACCCCACGCTTCGCGATGCCGGCTTTCTCGAGCGCGATCTCCTCGATCGTCTCGCCGAGAATCTCGGTGTGATCGTAACCGACGGAGGTAATCGCCGCGACGGCCGGCTCGACCACGTTGGTTCCATCGAGACGCCCGCCGAGACCAACTTCGATCACGGCGACGGCGACGCGTTCTTGTGTGAAGTAGAGGAATGCCAGTGCGAGCAGCGTTTCGTAAAACGTCGGCTGGCCGTAGCGCGAGGACGTGCGCTCGATTGCCGGCATCATTTCGTCAAGCAGCGAGGCGAAGCGTTCGCGCGAAACCGGCCGGCCGTCAATGCGCGCGCGCTCGGTCATCGAGTGCAGATGAGGCTTGGTGTGGAGACCGGTCCGTCGCCCCGCAGCTTTGAGCGCCCACGCGATCATCGTAGACGTCGAGCCTTTCCCGCTCGTGCCGCCCACGTGAATCGTCGGGCGGCCGCGGTGCGGGTCGCCGAGCTCGTAGAGAAACGCACGCATACGGTCGAGTTTGTAGGACGTCCGCGGCGACACGCTCTCATCGATCGTGCCGAGCAGATAGCGCTCGGCTTCCTCGAAGTTGGAGATCGCGTTCATCCGTCAACTACGCGATCTGCGAGAAGTTCGAGTGCATGCGGCAGCACCGGCAAGACGACGTCGAGCGTCTCCGCCACTGCGCGCGGACTTCCGGGAAGGTTCACGATCAGCGTACGATCGCGAACCCCGGCCACCGCTCGCGAAAGCATCGCACTTTTCGTTATGACGATGGATGCAGCTCTCATTGCCTCCGCAATTCCAGGAACTTCGTAATCGACGACCGCGGCCGTCGCTTGGGGCGTGCGATCGCGCGGCGAGAGTCCCGTGCCTCCGCTGGTCAGCACGAGATCGGCCGCGCGCGCATCGGCGAGCTCGATGATCTCCGCTTGCAAGGCGGCGGGGTCGTCGGCCAGAACGCGTTCGCGCACGACCGAATAGACCTCGCCGAGCCGCTGCTTCATGATCGGGATGCACTCGTCGGCCCGCTCGCCGGAGGCGGCGCGATCCGAGAGCACGATCAGCGCGACGCGAAAGCTCACGCCTTCCTGCTCCAGGTTCCACTTTTGCCGCCGCTCTTGCGAAGCAGCCTGACCGCTTCGATCGTGATGCCTTTGTCGAGGGCTTTGGACATATCGTAAATCGTCAACGCGGCAACCGAGGCGGCGACCATTGCTTCCATTTCGACGCCGGTCCGCGCGGTCGTGTGCGCCTCGGCCTCGACTCGCAGCGTGCCGTCTCGACGCCAGTCGAACCGCACGTCAACGCTGCTGAGCGGCAGCGGATGCGCGAGCGGGATAAGTTCGGCGGTCCGCTTCGCGGCCATGATCCCGGCGATTTGCGCGGCAACGAATGCGTCGCCCTTGGGAAGCGACGCCGCTCGTAACGCGGTCCGTGCCGGTGGATTCATTCGAACGAGGGCTTCGGCACGAGCGTAGCGCGATGAAACGCTCTTCTTCGAGACGTCTACCATCGCAATGCTGCCGTCGCGTGCGATGTGCGAGGGTTTCACCGCGGTGCGCTCTGGAACCGTGCCCAGATGAGACAGAGCAGCGCCAATATCCATAGCACGACCAAGTGTTTGATGTGCGGATGGCCGGCACCCGACGCGACGAAGAAATCGATCTTCCCCA
Organism: Candidatus Cybelea sp.; assembly: GCA_049695635.1. Classification (GTDB taxonomy): domain Bacteria; phylum Vulcanimicrobiota; class Vulcanimicrobiia; order Vulcanimicrobiales; family Vulcanimicrobiaceae; genus Cybelea. Next base: position 4,583 of record JBAVSO010000158.1, read on the forward strand.
ACCCGTACAAGATGCCCAAAATGAAGAAAATTACGGCCAGTACGATCGCGATGACTCTCATGAGATGATCCCCTTTCGTGCGAGAACGAAGCTGACGGCGCCGACTAAAACGCAGTACCAGCCGAACGGCCGCAAATCGTTCGACTTAAAGTAACGCGTCAAAAAGGCGACCGACACGTATGCGGCAATCCCCGCGGCGAGCCCGCCGAAAATCGCTTCGACGAGAACGAGGTGAGCCTCCGGCACCAACAACTTCGGTACTTCAAGCAAGCCCGCCGCGAGTATCACCGGCGTTGCCAGCAAGAAAGAAAAGCGCGCGGCATGCTCGTGGTCGAGATCGCAGAGCAGTCCCGCGACCATCGAGATACCCGAGCGCGATATGCCCGGAAGCAACGCGAACGACTGTGCCACGCCGATAAGCAGGCTCGCGGGATAACTGAGCTCCTCGATCGGTTTGGACGTTCCGGAAAGCGGGCCGCGCTGACGCCGTCGCAGCCCTTCTCCGGCAAACATTACCAAACCGTTGACTACGAGGAAGAGCGCGGCCGGGGCAGGCGACCCGAAGAGCCGTCGCACCGGCGCCTCAAAGATGATGCCAAGAATTCCGACCGGGATCGTTCCAACGACCAGGCGCCAACCGATCCGTTCGTCACGATCTTCACTCAGGCGCCCCCGCGCGACGCTGCGGGCGAGCGCGCGGACGATCGCGTACCACTGCGCGCGATAGAATACGATCAATGCGAGCGCCGTGCCGAGGTGCAGAACGACGACGAATGCCAGAAACGACGGGCTCGAGCGCTCGATGTTCCGCCAGTGAAGCAATGCCGGGACGAGGATCGTGTGGCCGAGGCTCGAGACCGGAAAGAGTTCGCTGACACCCTGCAATAGTGCGAGCGCGAGTGCTTGCCAGAGAGTCACCAGGCCACGAACTTCACGCTGAAGGCATACGTCCCCGCTATCGGCTTGCAGTCCCGCAGCGCGGGCGTGTAGCGAGTGTCACGAGCCATCGCAACGGCGACGAGGTCGAGCGACGAGTTGCCGGTGCTCTGCTTAACGCCCGCTCCGGTCACCGACCCTGTGGCGTCCAGCTGCACGCTAACCTGCGCGACGCCGCTTGTCCCTGAGGCCCGCGTGTCGAGCGGAATATCGGGCGCCGGCGGCGTGGCGATGACGGCTGCCTCGGTATTCGGTTGCGTGCAGGCACCGCTCGCGGCCGCGGTCGGTTGCGGTGTCGTGCGCGCGACGATCGGGGTGGGCGGCGCGGCGGTTCCGCCGGAAGTTCCGGCCGTTCCGGGGCCTTTGCGCGCGGGGGGCGCCGAGCTGGGAGTTCGGGGCGCCGGCGTCTGCTTGGGACGAGGGGGCGGAGGCGTTGTTTTCGTCACCGCAATCGTGGCGGGGCGATGTTGAATCGAAACGACCTCAGCTTGACTCTCCGGAGTCGGCGAAGGCGGATGAAGAATCAGCGCGACGATGAGATGAATCAGCAGCGAGAGCGCAATGGCGACAAACAGTAAACGCGGTACGCGCTTCATGGCTCATTGCGGGTGGGTCGGCTGAGGAGCCTAGTCGGGTTGGAAGTCGGCGCGGAAGAGATAGTTGCCCTGCGTCGGCTGGCACTCGACGAGCTTCGGGGAATACGTGGACTGGCGCGCTGCGCGCAGCGCCGCCTGATCGATCGACATGTTACCCGAACTCTTATAAATCGACGCCCCAACCAGATTTCCACTCGGACCCACAACGACTTCGACGTTGACCGTGACCGCACCGAGCCCCAGATCCTTGGCCGATTCGGGGTAGTCGGGCTGAACCGGATTGGTCACCGACGCCTCCATGTTGGGATTCGCACATGCCGGCTTAGGGGTTCCGACCGTGGCGGCCGGCGCGGGGGCGCCAGTCCCTTGCCCTCCCGGAACGCCGCTCTCGTTGCCGGATTTCGGCTGCGCGACGGTGTTCTCGGTCGATCCGCTTGCGGACTTGCTCGTGGTGTGGACGAGATTGACCTTGAGCTTGGGTTGCTCCACCTGCTTCTGCTGCTTCGGCGGCGGCGTCGCCTGAGGCGGCGGAGTCGGTGTCGGAGGCGGGGTCGGCGTGGGCGGCGGCGGCGTGTGAACGATGACGCGCCGCTTTTGCACCGTGACCTGTTCGGGTCCCTGTTGCTCGCTATGCTTGGCGAAGTTCGGCAGAAATGACCCGATCGCTAAGTGCGCGATCAGCGAGATGACGAACGCCCAGCCGATGAAGCTCCGGACGCGCTCGCCGGTGGTCAGATACCCGCCGCGCTTTGCCATGCTTACGGGCTCATTCCCTCGGGCATGCTTTGCACGTGATTGGCGAGACCAAAATCGGTAAGGTCGACCGATTTTGCCGCATCCATTACTTGAAGAATGATCCCGTAGGTGGCCCTGGGATCCGCCTTGACGATGACACTTTTGAACCGATGGTCGGTGGCGTCTTGAAGCTGTCCGAAAGCAGCCTTCGCGTCTGCGATGCTCACCTGGTTCGAGCCGATCTGGACGTGATCGTGTTCGTCGATGATCACGACGATCTGCGACGGCTGAACCTTTTCCTTATTGAACGCGTCGGGAAGTTTCGGTTCTTTCGTAACCGACGCCAAAATGATGAAGATGATGAGGAGCACCAACAACACGTCGGTGAACGGCGTGATGTTGATCGTCGACATTACCTCATCTTCGCCTCCACCTGTGGAAACGGCCACGTTCTAGACCTCCCTTTTTTGTGCGCCCGGCGACCGCTGCATCACCGATGCTTACGACGTTACGAAGCCGACGTCTTCGAGACCCGCGTTCTTGGCGGCATCCAGGATTCTAATAATGATTCCGTAAGGCGCCTTCGCGTCGGCGACGATGGCCACGTGATGGTGCGGCTTCTTCTTCGAGGCATCGTAAATCACGCGATAGATGCCGGTCTCATCGGTCTTGACGCCGTCGACGAAGATCACGCCCTTATTGTTGACGTCGACTTCGATGTCGTTTTTGTTCTTGGTGTTAGTCGACGAATTCGGGTTTTTATTCGGAAGCTCTTTCTCGAAGCCCGGCGGCGCGACGAGCGCCGCCAGAATCATGAAGATGATAAGCAAGACCAACAATACGTCGGTAAACGGCGTGATGTTGATCTCGGCCATCACCTCTTGGTCTTGCTGCGACGATAGCAGGCTCACGGTCTTGACCCTACCGGCTTACTTGGTCGCTCGCGAAGGCTGATAAAGCTCGGTGGGAATCGGCGAACCGGTGTTGTGGAAGTGCAGCATCTCGGCCAGCTGGTTCGCGGCGACGATCATCTCCTGGTTGTAATTCTTGATGCGCGACTTGAAGAAGTTGAAGAACACCACCGCGATGACTGCGATGATGAGACCCGTTGCCGTGGTGATCAACGCCTCGGAGACGCCCGCCGCAACGACGGCCGGCGTCGAGTTGCCTTTCAGAGCGATGTCTTGGAAGGCACGGATGATACCCAAGACCGTTCCGAAGAGACCGACGAAGGGTGCGATGACCGCTATCGTGCCGATGATCGCCAGGTTGCGCTCCAGCGAGTTGAGGTGCTCCATGAGCGCGATCGAGAGGGCGTCGGTGATATCGGAGCGATTCTTCTCGCCGCGGCGAAGACCAAACTCGAGGATCCGCGGAAGCATCCCGCGGTTCTTTTTACAGATTTCTATGGCGCCGTCGAGATCGTCGGCGGATACCTTCTGCCCGATCTGGCGCAGCAGACCTTTGGTATCTGAATGCTGCGTCTGAAAGAAGACGAGCCGCTCGATGACGACGGCGAGTCCGACGATCGAAATGAGCAAGAGCAACCACATATCCCAGCCGCCCTGCTGCATGAGACCCATAAATCCGGAAAACACGGTGTTTACGACCCTCCCCTGAATGTTGTTTTGTGGCGACCTCTCGCCCCGTGAGGGCGAGCCATTGGCCTACCCCGTTCTAAAGTCCTGGTAGCGTTAGCTGCCGCCTCCCGACTAGCCCGAAGACGTTGGATTGAGATACTTTTTTTCAAAGGACTCGATTTGAAGCGACAGGGCTATGTTACCGTCCGTCTTGGCCTGCTGGTCGGCCTTGTCGAGCGCCGCGATGGCCCTCTTTTTCGTACCGTCGTCGTGGCTCGAGTTGTACTGACCAGTCAGTGCTATAC
>JBAVSO010000159.1:0-5659 GCA_049695635.1 Candidatus Cybelea sp.
GCCCCATGCTGCCCGACTGCTTCGAAGGCGGCGGCGAGGTCTTCCGGCGAGACGTCCTTTACGTGTGCCTGCGCAATGGTCAACTCGGCTCGCGCTCGGGCCATTTGATTTGCCTGGGCGTAAACGCCCGCCAACAGGGCGGCCGCCTCGGCCCGGCACTTAGGACACATCTGTGCGAGCCGGCCGAAGGATTGCGCGGCACGGGGCTGATCGCCGAGCGCTTCGTAGGCAAGTCCGAGAGTCTCGTACGCGTCGGAACGTCCCGGCGAGAGATCGAGTGTTTCGCGAGCGTAGGCGAGGGCGTCCCGGTAATTCCGCTTGAGGTAGGCAGTCGTGCCGAGCCATGCGGTCGTCGCGACGGAGAGTGGCTCGAGCTGCGCGGCCTTGCTCAGCTCGGAATAGGCTTCGCCGACGCGCCCCTGTGCCAGAAGGGCCGTGCCATACCATTCGTGCGCGGCTCCGTTCGCGGGATCGAGCGCGATGGCGCGCCGCAGGTATGTGATGGCTAGATCGTTCTGCTTCGAGCCGTGGGACTTGATGAAGCCCATGACGGAATAGGCCTCTGCGCTGGCCGGATCGATGGTCAGCGCTTGGCGCGCAAACGCTCGCGCGCGAGAGATTTGCGCCATCGCCGGAGCCGACCCATACCCATAGTCAGCCATGATCGCATACGCTGACGCGAGACCCGCATAGCCTCGGGCGTCAGCTGGATCGTTGGCGACGACGCGCCTAAAGTACTCGACGCTCTTGCTGACGCCGTCGCGGGTGCGCAGGTTCCAATAGTAACGGCCGATCTCGTAGAGCCGGGTATCTTGGGCGGCAACGCTCGACCGCGCATTTGCGACGCTCGTCGCTCCGGGCGTTAGCCCGGAGCCGCCGAGGAGCGCAAGCGCAAAGGCTGCGGCCAGCACAGCGCCCCTTCGCCGCATCGGCGGGAAGGCAACGGCCTTTGACGGCTCTGGACGCGGGATGTCTTCACGGCGCCGCACGGGCGCCGTGAATCTATATCCTCGCCGCGGAATCGTCTCGATTGCCGCCGCGTTCCAGCGCGCTCGCAGCGTCTTACGCAACACGTAGATGTTCTGGGCGAGGTTTGCTTCGTCGACGTAGCCCTCAGGCCAAATGCGAGCAAGCAGGTCGTTCTTCGGAAAGACTTCGCCGGGATGCTCGAGCAGCGCTAAGAGTGTTTCGACGACCTTTGGACCGATCGCCAAAGGCACACCTCGATCGAGCAAAAGAAGGCGCGCCTCGTCGAGTTGAAACGGCCCGAATTCGTAAACGCTCATTACCAGCTCTCCCGGAGTAACGTATCGATGCCTTGTGTCTGTTATATACGCGTATATACGCGCATCCGCTGAGAAAGTTTTCGTTTCGGCCGGCTTGGTTGCTTTAATCTTACAGCCCGCACTAAGGCACCAAGACGCCTAGGGCGCGCGGCAGGAGTTCAAACCGTGCCGGAGTCGTGCCGGCCGGCTCGCCGTCGGCGCTGATATGGTGCAACCGCCGCGTTCGGATATCGAAGGCGGTAGAGCGAAAGGTGCGCAACCCCGGCGACGACTCTCGTCGTCCGGCAGCGATCGCGGCTACCAACGAATAAAATTCCACGACGCTACTGACGTCGATTGAATAGAGGTCGAGCCAGCCGTCGTCGATCGAGGCGTCGTCTACGGTAATGAATCCGCCGAATCGCTGGCTGTTCGCCACCGTGAGCTGTACCGATCTCAAACGCAGGCGCGTGCCGTCGTACGCGATCTCGGCATTAAAGGATCGCGCGTGCTGTACCGCGAGCAGGAGGCTTGCGGCGATTGCCGCCAGACCGAAGCGTTTTTTATCCTGGGGCTTTTGCAATCGCGCTAGCCGGCTCGAGATTCCGATGCTAGCCTCGGTCAGGAAGTATACGCCGTTGACGCGCGCGGCATCGATCGTTCTCGCGTGCCCGGCTGCAATGACGGCGCAAGCGCCGCTGATGTCGAGCGGAATTGCCAACGTCCTCGCGAGATCGTTGAAGGTTCCCAACGGCACGACGCCGATCGGTACGCCGAGCGCGATTGCGCGCGGAATCTCTCGCGATACCGTGCCGTCGCCGCCCGCAACGACGATCGCGTCTACTCCGGTCACAGATTCGTCCTCGACGATCTCGACAACGCGGCGCCGCAACTCCTCGCGTACCGCATCGCCCAGAAGATGCCCTTGCCGCGCGGTCGGATTCACGACCAGCAGCACGCGCATGCCTACCGGTCTCGCAGAACGATACGCAAATATGCAATCCCCTGCCAGATCGCGACCGCGGCGAGGACCAACGTGCCGACGACCATCACGAAATAGCCGAGATCGATCCCAATTTGCGTCGAGGCGTCGACATACCCCACCGCCTTCACCGACGCGGTCAAATCCTGGTAGACGGCATGGAAGACGAACCAGACAATGGCCGCACTCGGCGCGGTGGTCAGGAAGAGTACCAAGTGGAGAGTGCGATCGTCCCGGCGACTCATATTTAGCAGCTTCGGCGCCGGCGCCCGAAGAAACCCTCATGGGGATGCACGTTCTTCCACGGCGCCCGCGCCCGCACAACCCGATGCCCGAATCGCGGTACGAGGTGCTTGCGCTCTTCACCGGTGCGATGGTCGGGGCGTCGCTCTTCATCATCTCGACCGGGGCGCTAATGACGTTCTTTACGTCGGCGCTTCACCTGGGACAGACCGAGCTCGGTCTCATCCTCTCGATTCAAATGACCGGATCGGTCGTGATGACCTCGGTGGCGGGGCTGCTTACCGACCGCTTTGGAGACAAAGCCGTCGTCTTTTGGAGCGGCATCGTGATGGGAGTAGCGCTGATCGCGGGATCGCTCGTCCCGAACTTTACGTGGCTGATCGCATGGCTTCTCGTGTACGGAATCGGCTATGCCGCCGTAACGCCGGCCGGAAGCCATGCGATCATCTTCTTCTTCAAGAAGGCAGACCGCGGCCTGGCGATGGGCGTGCGTCAATGCGGTGTTCCGCTCGCCGGCGTGCTCGGCTCGCTTTTGCTTCCGGCGATCGCCCTGCATCTTCAGTACCGTGGTGCGTTGATTGCCGCCGGAGCGCTGACGCTGATCGCATGCACGATTGCCTCGGCGCTCTACCGCGAGCCCGTCGAGCTGCAGGGTGAACGCATTTCGCTGCGTGCGATGCTGCTCGAAATGGTCGAAATAGCGCGCGAGGCTCGTCTGATCTTGCTGACGATTACTTCGATGGTCCTTGCCTGCGGTCAGTTCGCGCTGCTGGCATTCCTGACGCTGACGTTCGTGCACCGGGCCGGCTACGCGCTGCCGGTGGCGCTTTCGCTCTTTACGATTTCGCAGCTCGCTGCAATCGCCGGGCGGCTCGCGTGGGGATGGATCAGCGACCACCTGTTCGGAGGGAGCCGGACGCTGCCGCTCGTCGTCGTGTGCTCGCTCGTCGCGCTCGTCGCGTTCGGCATGGGTGAGGTCGGGCCCGGAACGCCGCTGTGGTTGGCCGCGGCGTTGGCAGCCGCCCTCGGTTTCAACGCGGAGGGATGGTTCGGCGTAAGCATCATCGGATTCGCCGAGATAGGCGGCGAGGAACACTCCGGCAGCGCGCTCGGCGTCGGCTTGACGTGGACGCTCCTGGCCGCGATGGTGACGCCGGCGATCTTCGGAGCGATCGCGCAAGCGCACGGTTTCGACGTCGCATGGCGTTGGCTCGCGGCGCTTCAAATTGCGGGCGCGATACCGGCGCTTCTCGCGAGTTCGGCCGTCGATCGAATCTTCCAACGCGAACTCTAGCTCGTGCGTCGTTGGTACTCCATGTAATCGGCCGTCGCGTCCGCGACTCCGCTGCCGAAATAACGTTCGACGATCCGCAGGGCGAGGTCCAACCCCGAGGTCAAGCCGCCGGCGCAAGAATAGCTTTCATTTTCGACGTAACGCACGCCGCGCACGAGCCTAACGTTGGGAAACTGCTGTGCGAATCGATCGTAAAAGGCGTGGTGCGTCGTCGCAAAGAGGCCGTCGAGCATTCCCGTCTTTGCGAGCGCAAACGCGCCGGTGCATACCGACGCCGTCACGGCCGCACGCGGGCTCGCGCGTCGTAACCAGGAGAGAAGAGAGGCTGATGCCGGTTGCGCGCCCACGATGATGACATCGGGCTGCGGCGCCGACCCAAACGAAAAGGCCGGAACGACCTGCAAGCCCCGCTCCGTTTCGACCGCTTCGCGCGATTCGCCGACGAGATACTGATCGAACGGCATTTGGATTTCCATCGTGCTGCCCAGCGAAGGGACCATCACTTCGCCGAAGACTTCCCAAGGGCCGGCGAAATCGATGAGCGTCGCGCCCCCGCCGACGGCGTAGGCGACCCGAATTCGTCCCGACGGCGGCAAGGCGAGCGGCTTACCTCGGTTTTCGGCCGCCGTTGCCGCTCGAGCCTGCGCGCGCCCAACGAGGGTCGCAAGCGTCGTCGCACACGTGGCGGTGATCCATTGGTTACGTCTCATCGATCGTAGCATCGCAGAGCGGCCGCTGAAAGTCTTGTACGATCTTTGCGTTCAGTGTAGCATTCTTACGCTATGGCACGGCTTTTCGGCATCGGTTCCTTTTACGGGGAGACCAAATCGCTGACGATCGCCGGGGCCACGTTCTCCGAAGTGCGCCACGAGCGGCCGCTCGACATTCCTGCTCACACGCACGAGGCCGGTCATTTTTGTCTGTTGCTCGACGGCACGTACGTCGAGCGCTCGGGTGCGGTCACGATCGCTTACGAGCCGCTAACCGTCGCCTTTCTGCCTCCGAAGGTACCCCACGCCGACACCGTGGGTGAAGGCGGGTGCCGTTTCTTCATCGTCGAGCTGACCGACGCGTGGATGGAGACCATCTCAAGCTACGGACCGGTCTGCGAGCATTTGACCGATCTTCACGGCGGTGTCGCGACGTGGCTTGCCGTGCGGCTGTACAACGAGTACCGAAACTCCGATTCCACGTCGCAAATCCTTGTGGAGTCCTTACTCTACGAACTGTGCGGGCACATTTATCGCATGCGGCTCGACGAAACGGAAGAGCCGCCTTGGCTGCATCAAACGCGCACAACTATCGAGAATGAATTTGCGAGTCATCTCGAACTGACGCGCCTCGCCGCAGATGCCGGCGTGCATCCATGCCATCTCGCGCGCACGTTTCGCCGCCGTTACGGCGTTCCGGTCGGCGAGTACGTCGCTCGCCTACGCATCCAGCTCGCCTGCCGTCGTCTCGCGAACGCGAGCGTACCGCTCGCGCAGATCGCTGCAGATGCGGGGTTCACCGATCAAAGTCACTTGACGCGAGTCTTCAAGTCGGTCACCGGCGTGACGCCCGCGGTATACCGCCGCCGGCATTAAGCTGCGGCGCCGCACTGCCCAGAAAGGGACTCGAACCCCCACGGTGTTGCATTCCCCAGCCGCTACAAGCGGCCGGGACCCCATTTGTTCGAAATCCGCTCCGCGTGCGCTCCGCTGTGGTGGCAACACCGTGCGAATCGTTTGGTGCCCAGAAAGGGACTCGAACCCCCACGGTGTTGCATTCCCCAGCCGCTACAAGCGGCCGGGACCCAATTGTTCGAAATCCGCTCCGCGTGCGCTCCGCTGTGGTGGCAACACCGTGCGAATCGTTTGGTGCCCAGAAAGGGAC
>JBAVSO010000160.1:0-12482 GCA_049695635.1 Candidatus Cybelea sp.
CAGCTGCGCGCCGCGCAGGATCAAGTCAGCGTGGCGCAGGCAAACGTAGCCGCCGCGCAATCGCGCGTCGCGGCCGCCAACGCCGGCGTTGCCGAGGCCTCGGGCGGGCTGACGACCGCGCAAGGCAAGCTAGCGCAGGCCTCCGATCCCAGCCAAGTCGAGGCGGCCGGCGCGCAGCTCTATCTCGCCAAGCAGAGTCTCAACTACACGCATATTTACGCGGCCACCGACGGCTACATTGGCCAAAAGAGCGCCGAGGTCGGCCAGACGATCGGCGCCGGAATCACGCTCTTGACGATCGTTCCCCACAACGTCTATATCACGGCGAACTATAAAGAGACGCAAATGGGCAACATGCGCGTCGGGCAGCCCGCCGATATTCGCGTTGACGCGTATAAAGGTGTAACGTTCCACGGACACGTCGCTTCGATCAACCCGGCCTCCGAGAACACCTACGCGCTCGTGCCGGCGCAGAACGCGAGCGGCAACTTCGTCAAAGTGACGCAGCGAATTCCCGTGCGGATCGAGGTGGACGGTCAGGGTTCCGATCGTCCGCTGCGGCCGGGAATGAGCGTCGAGACCTACGTCCGCGTAAAGTAAGGCCGAGGGTGTTCGGCAGTTACGAAAGCTCAGTCGTCGAGTACGGCTGGCGGCGGACGGTCATCAGCCTCGCGGTAATTACCGCGACGCTGCTCGAGATCATTGACGTAACGATCGTCAACGTCTCGCTGCCGAACATTCAAGGCAACTTCGGCGTCGGCGTCGATTTGGGCGCGTGGGTCGTCACCGCCTACCTCATCGCCAACGTCGTCGTGATTCCGCTCAACCCATGGTTTGCCGCGCGCTTTGGCCGGCGGCAGTATTTCTTCACCTCGATAATCATTTTTACCGCAGCCTCGCTGATGTGCGGCCTTTCAAACAGTTTGGGACAGCTGATCTTCTGGCGGTTGGTTCAAGGGCTCGGGGGCGGCGGCTTGATCGCAACCTCGCAAGCGATTCTGCGCGACACCTACGGTATCAAAGAGCAAGGAAAGGCCCAGGGCGTCTTTGCGATGGGGGTGATCGTCGGACCCGCGCTAGGGCCCGTGATCGGCGGCTGGATCACCGACAACTGGAACTGGCACTGGATCTTCTTCATCAACATCCCGATCGGCATTATCGCAGCAACCCTCATTTGGAACTTTTTGCGCAACCCGAGCGAGGGAAAATATCGTAAGCTTGACTGGATCGGCCTGGCCCTCATGTGCATCGGCCTGGGTTCGATGCAGTTCGTGCTCGAGAACGGTCAGCAGTACGATTGGTTCGACGACGCGCGCATTCGGTGGTTCACGCTCATTTCGATCGCCGGTCTGGTGGCGTTCGTTTGGTGGACGCTGCGCTCCAAAATTCCGGTCGTGGATCTGCGCGTCTTGCGGCTGCGCCAAGTTGCGTCGGGCAGCATCCTCGGCGCCGTGCTCGGCGTGAGCCTGTACGGCTCGATCATCATTTTGCCGCAGTATCTGATCAACTCGCTCGGCTTCACCGCGACGCTCTCGGGAGCTACGGTCATGATTCGCGCCGGCGCGGTGCTCCTCTTCACGCCGCTTACCGCGATCCTGACCCAGCGCGGGCTCGTGGATCCGCGCTTGCAAGCGGCGATCGGCTTTGTTTTGCTCTCGATCTCCAACTGGTGGCTGGGAAGCATCACGACGCCGCTCTCCGATTTCCACAGTCTGGTCTTTCCCTTGATCCTCAGCGGTATCGGTCTAGCTCAAATCTTCGTGCCGCTCTCGGTCTCCGTGATCGGAAGCGTGCCGGATAAAGAGGTTCCGTCCACGGCCGCTTTCTTTAATCTTTCGCGCCAGATCGGTGGAAGCGTCGCCGCTGCGATCTTGATCACGTTGCTCGTGCGCGGCTTCACCGTGCACCAGACCGAGCTCGCCAGCAGCCAAACGCTCGGGCATCCTCCAACCCAACAGTACGTGCTCTCCCAAGGCGGCACTCAGAATACTCCCGCAATGCAACGCCTTGCGGTTCTCGTCGAATCGCAGTCTGCGGTCGAATCGTATGCCGATACGTCGCGCTGGGTTGCGGTGATCACGCTTGGGCTGGCGCCGCTCGTGCTCTTGTTGCGCCGGCCGCGCGTCGGCGTCGCCTTATCGGAATGAACGCGATCAAAGCCCGCGTGCTCTCGGCACTCGTCGCGCTCGCGGCGCTAACCGCGGTGGCGTTGCCCGTGCAGCGCATCTCCGCCGATCCCGGCGACTCGCTGCCAAGCCGCGTCATGTTGCCGACCGCGATTCCGTCGCTGATGTTGCCCCCGCTGCCCAGCGTTGCGCCGGGTTATCGTGCTCCGAACGCGCAACCCAGCGCGGCGCAGATCATCGGCGTCACGCAGCAGCCCTTCGTCGCCATCTCGTTGCAAGATGCGATCGCGATGGCGCTGCTCAAAAATCCGAATTTGGCCGTTTCGGCGTCGAATTTCCGCGTAGCGCAGTATAGCATCGTGCAAATCAAAGGCGCGTACGACGTCGCGCTGCACCTCCAGCCGCAATCGAACTTCTCGGTCAATCCACCGCAGAACTTCCTCGCGGCTGGTCCCGGCGAACTCGGATTTTATCCGCCGCTTTCGCCGACGACGGCTCCGGGAAATATCATCCAGCATCAATCCGCGACGGGGTACGGTGCGAGCGGGCAGACCGAGAGCGGCACCAGCTATCAGGCAGACATCGAGCAAAGCCGCACGTACAACAACACCCTCTTCAATGCCTATAACCCGCAATATCTTGCCTCCTTAAACCTGGCGGTAACGCAGCCGTTGCTCAAGAATTTCGGGACGAACGCGACCAGACGCCAATTGAAGCTCGCGATCGTCAACGCCGACGCGGGCGTCGCGCAGACGCTCGTTGACGCTTCGAACGCGATTACACAGGTCGAAGATACCTATTGGAATCTCGTCGCCGCTTGGCGCAACGTTGCAATCCAAGAAGACGCGCTGCGGGAAGCGATCGCGCAACAGAGGAGCAACATTCGCTTGGCCCGGCGCGGCGCCGCAGCGCCGATTGATGCGGTCGAGTCGCAGACCCAGGTCTCAAACTTTCAAGATCAGGTCTTCCAGGCGTTGCACGGCGTCTCGCAACTTCAGAACCAATTAAAAACCCTGATCGCGGCTAACACACATGATCCGGTGTGGGATGCGAACCTCGTCCCGTCCACTTCAGTGGAAGGACTTCCCAGCGCGAGCGACCTCGACACTATCGTCTCCGAGGCGCGGCAGAATCGGCCCGAGGTTCGACAAGCCGAAGACAGGCGCTTGCAGGCCGAGATCGATCGCGCCTATGCGAAGAATCAATCGCTGCCGCAGGCGGACGTTCAGGCGCAGTACATCAGCAACGGTTTTGCCGGACTTCTTACGCCCGTCCCGAAATTTCTATCAAGCTTTTGCACTGGTCAGCCCTCCGGGGGCGGCCTCGGGCTGCCGGCCTGCCCCACGCCGCCGCCGAACACGCAAGGTACGATGGCCTGGGCCTATCACAATATGTGGGCGGGCTATTTCCCAACCTTCAACCTCGCGCTGATCGTCGGCTATCCGATCCAGGGCCACGTCGCACGCGGGTTGCGCGGTCTGTCAAGCGAAGAGACCACCCAAGCCAAGGTGCTCATGCAGGGCGTGCAAGAGCGCATCGGCGCCGAAGCGCGCCTTGCCTTACAGAGCTACCAGTCGTCGCGTTCGAAGTTGAGTGCAGCCCGCGTCGCCCGTGAGTCTGCGCAGATCGTCTATGCGAGCGAACTTCGCAAGTTCCATCACGGCCAATCGACGACGTTCCTGGTGCTTCAGCGTCAGCTGGAGCTCGAGCAGGCGCGCGGCAGCGAACTGCAGGCGCAGACGCAGCTCAACGCCTCGATCGTCGAGCTCAAGCGCGTAGACGGCACGATTCTTTCCGACAACGGCGTCAACGTCCAGACGCTCGGAAGTCAGGCCCTGGCGCACTAGTGCTGTTACAGGCCACTTAGCGTCGTGAAAGCACGCGCTCTTCAGGTCGCCGTCGCGATTGCTGCCGTCGCCCTTGCGGCGCTGCCGGTACAGCGCGGCGCGGCTCAGCTCGATGACTCTCTTCCCAAGCGTGCGACGCTGCCGACAGGGGTTCCCTCGGCGCAATTTCCAATCGTGCCGAGCGTCGCTCCCGGCTATCGTGCGCCGCAGGTTGCCCCAACGGCCGCGCAGATCGTAGGCGTCACGCAGCGTCCATTCGTCGGCATCTCGCTGCAGGACGCCATCGCGATGTCGCTGCTGAAGAATCCCAATCTCGCGGTCTCCGCGTCGAACGTTCGGGTCGCGCGCTATAATATCGTCGCGCTCAAAGGTGCTTACGACGTACAGCTTCAGTTGAAACCTTCTTCGAACTTCTCGGTGCAGCCGCCTCAGAACGCGTTTGAAGCCGGTCCGGGACCCGTGGGCCGGTACACCATTCCGCCGGGCCCAAGCACTACTCCGGGGGTGGTCTACACCACCGGCCCGGGCAACATCATCCAGCACCAATCGTCTTTCCAGTACGGCGTCGGCGGGCAGACCGAAAACGGCATGACGTATCAGGCCGGCATCCAGCAGAGCAGAACGTACAACAACACCGTCTTCAACGCGTACGATCCGTACTATCTCGCGACGCTCAACTTGGCGCTCACGCAGCCGTTGCTGAAGAATGCGGGCATGAACGCGACCAAGCGCCAGTTGAAGCTTGCCTTCGTCAATGCCGATGCAAGCGCCGCGCAGGCGCTCGTTGATGCCTCGAGCACGATCTCTCAAGTCGAGAATGCTTACTGGAACCTCGTCGCCGCCTGGCGGAACGTCGCGATTCAAGAAGAGGCGCTGAACGAAGCGATCTTACAGCAGCGAAGTAACGTCCGGCTGGCACGGCGCGGCGCCTCGGCGCCCGTGGACGCCGTCGAGTCGCAAACGCAGGTCTCAAACTTTCAAAATAACGTCTACTCGGCCTTGCAGACCGTCTCGCAGGTTCAGGTCCAGCTCAAGAGCCTGGTAGTCGGCGATCCCGCCGATCCGATCTGGACCGCCAACCTCGTGCCCTCGACGTCGGTGCTGGAGCTGCCGAGCGTCTACGATCTTGCCACGATCGTTTCACAGGCCAAACAGAGCCGGCCGGAAGTACGCCAAGCTGAAGACAAGCGTCTTGCGGCGGAGATAGACCGCACCTTTGCCCAGAATCAGTCGCTGCCGCAAGCTGACGTCCAGGCACAATACCTGAGCAACGGCTTTGCCGGCATATTGACCCCGGTTCCCGGCTTTCTGCTCGGCGAGTGTAGTTCCATTACATTTGGAGCTTTGAGCAAAACCTGCCCGACACCGCCGCCGAACACGCAAGGCAACATGGCATTCGCGTACCACAATATGTGGGCGGGCTACTTCCCCGCCTTTAATATTGCCTTGATCGTCGGGTATCCGATTCAGGGCAATCTAGCGCGCGGGATGCGCGGGGTCGCAAGCGAAGAGATGACGCAAGCAAAGCTGATCATGCAAAGCGTTGAAGAGCGCATCGGTAGCGAGGCGCGCAACGCGCTGCAGAGTTACAAATCGGCGCTCGCAAGACTCAACGCCGCCGGCGAGTCGCGCCGCGCGGCGGAGGCGGTCTACGCGAGCGAGCTCCGCAAGTTCCATCGAGGCGACTCAACGACGTTTTTGGTGCTGCAGCGTCAAGTGCAGCTCGCGCAGGCGCGGGGATTGGAGCTGCAGGCACAGACCTTGCTCAATCAATCGATCGTCGAGTTGCAGCGCGTAGATGGCAGCATCCTTACCGTCAACGGAGTCGATCCGCATACGCTCGGCTCCAAGACGCTGACGCTTTAATAATGGCCCCTTTGCGATCTCGCACGCTTCCGGCAATCGTTGCTGTCGCCGCGGTCGCACTCGCTGCGCTGCCGGTTGCGCGCACGTCGGCGCAACTCGACGCGTTGCCGGGTCGAGCGGCTCTGCCGACCGAGATACCCTCCGTCAGCCTGCCGGCGCCGCCACCGGTCGCGCCGGGCTATCGCGCACCGAAGGTCGAGCCGAGCAATCCGGGGATCGTCGGTGTCACGCAGAGCCCCTTCGTCGGACTCTCCCTGGAAAACGCGGTCGGTATGGCGCTGCTGCGCAATCCTAACTTGGCGCTCTCCGCGTCGAACGTTAGAATCGCTCGCTACCGCGTCGTCCAGGCCAAATCAAACTTTGACCTTCATTTGCAAGTGGAGCCGTCGTCGAGCTTCTACGTGCAGCCGCCGGAGAATCTGTTCTTCGCCGGGCCGGGAGAGCAAGGAAAGTATATTGTCACGCCGCCGCCAGGCTCTAGCTTCACGCCGTTTCCGTTCTACACGACCGGTCCAGGTAATATTATTCAGCACCAATACTCATTCCAATCGGGGGTGAGCGGCCAGAGCGTCAACGGCATGCAGTACTCCGCCAGCATCTCGCAAATTCGAACCTATAACAACACGATCATCAATACGTTCAACCCTTACTACCAAGCCATTTTGAATCTCTCCGCCACCCAGCCCTTGCTCAAGAATGCCGGCATGAACGCGGTCAAGCGTCAGCTCAAGCTCTCCGTGATCACGGTCGACTCCGACGAGGCGCAAGCGCTCGTGGACACGTCGAACACGATCGCGCAAGTAGAGAACTCCTATTGGGACCTCGTCGCTGCCTGGCGCAGCGTTGCGATTCAGGAAGCGGCGCTCGAACAAGCGGTCGAGCAGCAGCAGAGCGTCGTGCGGCTCGCCCGGCGCGGCGGTGTACCTGCCGTTACCGCCGTCGAGACCCAAACGCAGGTCGCGAATTTTCAGTCGCAAGTCTTCTCGGCGTTGCAGACGGTCTCGCAGGTTCAGAACCAGCTCAAGGGTTTGATCGTCTCGGATGCCGGCGATCCGATTTGGCGCGCGAACTTGGTCCCTTCCTCGCCGGTGCAGCAACTGCCGAATGCCGGCGATCTCGGCGCGATCGTGGCGCTGGCCGAGCGTCGGCGCCCGGAAGTTCGACAGGTAATAGACGAGCGCCGGGCGGCTGACGTGGATCTTGCCTACGCAAAGAATCAGGCGCTTCCGCAGGCCGATCTCGTGGTGCAGTACCTCAGCAACGGTTTTGCCGGCATCTTGCAGCCGGTGCCGAATTTCGAGGCCCAAGCGTGTGATTTGCCTACGCTCTCGTGCCCGACCCCGCCGCCGCAGTCGCAAGGCAACATGACGCAGGCGTTTCACAATATGTGGACCGCGGCGTACCCCGAGTTCAACATTGCGCTCGTCGTTAACCTTCCGCTCGAAAACAACACGGCTCGCGGGCTGAAGCAGACGGCGTATCAGGAGCAAGACCAAGCGCAGCTTGAAATGCAAGGCCTCGCTCAACGCATAGAATCTGAGGCGCGCAACGCGCTGCAAACGTATCAGTCGGCGGTCTCGCGGCTTTCCGCCGCGAGCCAAGGTCGCGCGGCGGCGGAGTCAGTCTACGCAAGCGAGGTGCGAAGATTCCACAACGGTGCCTCGACGACGTTCCTTGTCCTGCAGCGCCAGGTTGAGCTCGAACAGGCGCGCGGCCAGGAGCTGCAAGCTCAAACCGATCTCAACAAGTCCGTCGTCGAGCTCCAGCGCGTCGAGGGCACGATCCTCACCGATAACGGCGTCAATCTGCAAACGCTCGGCTCCAAAGCGCTCGCCTCGGCCTCGCCGTTCCCGCGATAGAGATCTACGCTACCCGCAGCCGCTTCACGTCACGCAGTGTTAGCGCGTTCTAGATTTGAGCATGCCGGCGGCCAGCTCGTCGACGAGCCAGACGAGGCGGCCGGAGCTGGGGTGGACGATCTGTGCGGGATATTTAACGGGATCGAGCGGTCCCTCATAGACTGCCGCGAGCGCGTCCGCCTTGTCGGGCCCTTCGACGGCGAAGGCGACCGTGCGCGCCAGATTTATTACCTTCGGAGTTACCGTGACGCGCCACATCATCTGCGATTGCGAATACACAGCGCGCACGAGCGCCTGATCGTCAATGGTCGGAGCCGAACCCGGAAAGAGCGAGGCGGTGTGTCCGTCCGCTCCCAGCCCGAGCAGCACCAAGTCGAACTGCGGTGCATTGCCGAGATCGGCGCGCAGGAGCGACGCGTACTCGTTGGCCGCGTGACCCGGATCCATTTCGCCTGCAATCCGGTGCACGTTTGCGGGCGGAATCGGAATCGTACTCAAAAATGCTTTCTGCGCCATCCGGTAGTTGGATTGCTCGTCGGTCGGCGGTACGCAGCGCTCGTCGCCGAAATAGATGAAGACGTCGCTCCACGAGATTTGTTCGATCAGCGGCTCTGTGCTCAGCAGCTCGTATGCCGCGCGCGGCGTGTTGCCGCCCGCGAGCGCAACCGTAAACGAGCCGCGATCGGCCATCGCGAGGTTGCCGGCTGTGATGAAGAGATCCGCCAGAGCTTGAGCGAGCACGCCATCGTCGCGGTAGACCTGCAGTTCGCCCCGGTCCGACATGCTTATCCCTTTCTGTGCGCGAGAATCTGGCCGGCGGAGGCCAGCGCGTGCCGAAAGACTCGATCGCTTTGACCCCAAAGTATCGCTCGTTCGACGAGCGCGGCAATACCGGGATTCTTGATCGGACGATAGCGCTGCGCATGCGAGCTAGACCCCGTAACGCTCAGCTGTATTGTCTCGGCGCGCTCGTCAACCTCTGCAACGAAATTTGAGCTCGACGTGCTCAACGCGATGCGTTGAATTCGGCGCGGTTCGCCGGCGCGCCGGATTTGGAAGGCGACGGTTTCACCGGACGCATCGCGCAGCGCATCGGCGGTCTGCGGCGTCCATTGGAGCCGGCTCGCAAGCCAGCCGAGTAGATAGAAGGCCTCCGGGTCAGAGCCGCAACTAATCTCAACCCGCCGCAGGTCCCTAAGCTCCGCCACGTCCTTCCCGTCGAAGAAGATTGCGACGCTCTCCTGCCACGGCGCCAAACGCAGATAGGCGATGTCGGCCAGCGGAACCTGCGGATGCTGCTCGACGTACTCGACCAGCTCGCAGAGCGCCGCATGCCCGGAGTCGAGCAGCGAGCTGTTATAGACGATCGTCTCCGCGAGGTCCGAGAGCGACGCGAAGCGCGCGTCGGCGCCAATACCGGAGGCAATCCAAAGCAGCACGATCGGTGCGTCGGGAAGACGCAGCGTGCAGACGGCCGAGCGCAGCATCTCAGGCTCGCTCGTCTTTACGCCGAGCTCGATCCAATCGCTGGCTTCTACGCTCTGCAGGCGTTCGTCGCGGCAAGCGTCGAGCACGATCACGCGCGACGGGTGCTTCGACGAGAGGGTGTGAATGCGGTCGCGAGCGAGCTTGCCGATCGTTTCGTCTTCAAAGAGCATGACGAGCGTCATCGTCGCGACGTGCATTTCGCGGCCGCCTTCGCGATTTCGCCCGGAGAGCTCGTCTACGATGGATGCAAGGTTCACAACCGGCGCCAGTCGGGGAAGAGTTTAGTGGCGCTCTCCGGTCCCTGACTCCCCGCGGCGTAGTTCGGGAACGAAAAGTCCTTCGTGTTCTGCCACACCTCCAAGACCGGCGTGACGATCTCCCAGGCACGCTCGACGGCGTCCCAACGCGTGAAGAGGGTCTGGTCGCCGGCCATCGCATCGCCGATCAGCCGTTCGTACGCCGGCGGCGAGACGACGCCAAAGCCGCTGCCGTAGCTAAAATCCATGTAGACGCTGCGGATGTGCTCTTTCGGGCCGGGAACCTTCGCCTCGAACCGCATCGAGATGCCTTCGTCGGGTTCGATCTTGATGACGAGCACGTTCGGTTCGATTCGGTCGGTCGAGTCGCCGTAGAAACGGTGCGGAATCGGCTTGAAGGTCACGGCGATCTCCGAGACCTTACGCGGCAGCCGCTTCCCCGACCGCAGATAAAAGGGAACGCCGGCCCAGCGCCAGTTCTCGACGTACACCCTCATCGCCGCGAAGGTCTCGGTGTTGGAGTCGGCAGCGACGTCATCTTCCTGACGGTAACCTTTAACGGGTTTGCCGTCGATCGCTCCGGGACCGTATTGGCCCCGCGCCGACATCGACCAGACCGTATCGTGCGAGTAGGGCTGGACCGCGGAAAGCACCTTATATTTCTCGTTGCGAATGTCGTCGGCGTCCGAACTGATCGGCGCCTCCATCGCGACCAGCGCCAGCAGGTTGATGACGTGGTTCTGGATCATGTCGCGCAGCGCCCCGGCATGATCGTAATATCCGCCGCGCTCTTCGACGCCGAGCGATTCCGCCGACGTGATCTGCACGTTCTGCACGTAATTGCGGTTCCAGATCGGCTCGAAGATCGTGTTTGCAAAGCGCAGTGCGATGATGTCCTGCACCGGCTCTTTTCCGAGATAGTGGTCGATGCGGTAAATCTCGTTCTCCGGAAAGACCGCTTCCACCGCGTGCTGCAGCTTTCGTGCCGACTCCAGATCGGTGCCGAACGGCTTCTCGACGACGATTCGGGTCCAGCCTTCGGCGTCCTTATCGAGCTCCGCGTTCTTCAGCTGCGCGATGATCACCGGAAAGACCGACGGCGGTGTCGAGAGATAGAACAGGTGGTTGCCGGCCGTTCCGAACTCCTGGTCGTTCTTGACGAGCCGGTTTTTGAGATCTAGGAAGTGGCGCGTGTTGTTAAAGTCGGCGGTGATATAGCTGATCCGGCGAGCGAAATCGTCCCAGAGAGCTCCCTGCGGCTTCGACTCTGCCGGCATGAAAAGCTCGAGCTGTTGACGGCAGTACTCGCGGAATTTGTCGTCGGTATAAGGAGAGCGCGCGAAGCCGACCAGCGCAAAGTCCGTCGGTAGCGTTCCGTTGAGGCGCATCGAGTAAACGGCCGGCAGCAGCATGCGCTTGAACAGATCGCCGCTCGCGCCGAAGAAGACGATGCTGCATGGGTTGGTGACGCGATCCGACGGCAAACCTTCCCGCAGCGGATTGCTCGCCGTTCCGTCGGCGCCCGTTGCTTTCGCGGTCGCGACCGAGTCGTCAGGCATCGTACGTCACGCGCGAACGGTCAACGCCTTGTCGACGACCGCGTTGAGCGCCCGCAGCCGAGACGTTACGTCGCCCTTGAAGTGGATGCGGATGCCGCGTCGCCCTCGTTTGTCCAGCGACATCCAATCGCCAAGCGCCTGCGCCGCGAGCAGCGTGCGGAAACCCACGTTCATGCCCGGTATCATCGGATCGTCGGGATCCTCTGCTGTTATTTGCAGGACCACGCACGTATTGGGACCGCCCTTGTGAAGTTGGCCGGTCGAATGAAGGAACCGCGGACCGAAGCCGACGGTCGTCGCGACGCGGTGCGCATCGCGAATCTTCAGACGCAGCTCGTCGAGCAGCACCGCGTGTGTCGAGTTTCGAGCGATGTACGCCGTGATAGCGGTGTAGTCGCCCGGGCGCAACTGGGCGAAGAGTCCGGCAAGGGCTTCGTCGGGATATTTCGCCGAGATCTCGCGACTGCCCGAGAGATAGGTGATCGCAAAGTCCGGGCCTTCGAGGTTCGGCTGCGGTTCGTCGAACTTTCCGTTGCGAGCGTACTGTGCGAGCAACGCAACGGTGTTGTCCTTTGACTCCTGCACGTTGGGTTGATCGAAGGCGTTGATCTCGAGAATGACGCCGGCTGCCGCAACCGCGATCTCCCAGAGATAGAACTGCTCGCCGAGATCGTAACGGTCGTTCATGTCGAGCCGAATCACCGGATGGCCGGCCGTCTCGAGCGCTCGCAGCTTCTCATCGGTCTCGGCCTCGGAGTCGGGCAGGTTCGCGCCGACGTAGACGAAGAGGCGATCGTTGGAGTAATCTCGCGGCGTCCCGAGCGCCTCGCCTTCGATCGGAACGATTCCTTTTCCGAGCTTGCCGGTCGATTCGGCGATCAGCTGTTCGGCCCAAGCGCCGAAGGCCTTCACGGCAGGGTGCGTCACGATCGTTAGTTTGTCACGGCCGTTTATGGCGAGACCGCCGATCGCGGCGCCGAAGCGCACGCCGGGCGCCTTACGGGGATCGACGGTACGATCGTTCGCGTGCATCGCACCCAGCGCGCGGTCGAGCAGCAGATTGATGTCGTAGCCCGCGATCGCGCACGGCGCGATGCCGACGAAGGAGAGCGCGGAGTATCTGCCGCCGATGTTTGGATCGTTCTCGAAGTCGGCTCGGAACGATTCTTCCCTTGCCTCTTTGTCGAGCGTCGTTCCCGGATCGGTAATCGCGGCAAAGTTGCGTCCCGCCACGGAAGCGCCGATCTCTTTGGAGACCTTGTCGTGGAAGTAGGCGTAAAACGCGTTCGGCTCCGTCGTGGTGCCGCTCTTGCTTGAAATGATGAAGAGCGTCGAGGGTATATCGATCTTTCCCTCGAGCTCCTTGATCTGTTGCGGTGAGGTCGAATCGAGAACGTTCAAACGCGGATACGGCGGATTCGGTCCGAAGGTGTCGGCGAGGATGTCCGGCGCGAGCGAGCTGCCGCCCATACCGCAGACG
>JBAVSO010000161.1:0-2492 GCA_049695635.1 Candidatus Cybelea sp.
ACCCCATGAAGAATCGTTGGTTCGGAGTGCCCGGCGCCCGTGATCTTGCCGGCGACCCATCCGCCGATCACGAAGCTAAAAAATGCCGAACAAATGACTACCGCGGCGTCGATAAGCGAGACCGCGCGCAGCGTCGAAAACTTTTCCAAAGACGCCGCGCCGACTGCGGTGCCCAGTAACCCGAAAATTAACGCTGCCGAAAGCGACGCGACGGCCCCAACCCAAATCGCACTCCAGTTAACGTTCCACGCGATCCACGTCTCCGATCGTGGATAAGACTCAGAGTCTGTTTGCATTCTGCCTCCCAAATAAGCTCCTGCTCCCAAATAAGCTCCTGCCCTGTTGCCCAAAAGTAAAGTGAACGAAACTTCACAAATAAAATCCAGAACGGTTCAACGCCATGCCGCCCAAGCGCGTTTATGCACGTCGGATCGGTGACAGCTCGTCCGGCGCGGGTAGCGCTGGTGGTTTGACGAGCCAAGCTTAAGGGAAGAATGGAGGAGTTACGCCGCCTCAATTGTTGGGGCGGTTGCGTTTGTCAGGAAAGAGTTGCAATGGATGTATTGAGCATTATTAAGCAGGAACACCGCCAGGTGGCAGCCTTGTTCGCCCAGGCGACGAAGTCTGAACCCGGTGATAAGCGGATCGGCGAGCTGGCAAACGAGATCGAAAAGCAGCTCACGATGCATCTAAGCATTGAAGAGCGCCTGTTCTACGGTCCGCTGCGCAAGCGCGCGGAGGAGCAAGAGGAAGAAATCGACATGTTTGAGGCCTACACAGAGCACGAGGTTGCGCGCCATCTCGTAAAGATGCTCAGATCCGGGAGGAAGGCCGATGCGAAGTTTAAGGCAGAGCTGCAAGTGCTTGGCGAAAGCGTAAAGCATCACGTAGAGGAGGAGGAATCTAAAGTGTTCGCCATTGCGCGCAAAATTATGGTCAAAGAAGAGCTCGAGGAAATCGGAGCGGCCTGGGAGCGCGCGAAAAAGCGTACGGTGAAAAGCAGTCCTCCGACCCAGCGCAGCGCCACGTCCGCCAAGAAGCGTTCGAAGGTGCGCAAGCTTTCACGCTTGCGATAGTTCGTGAAAATAAACAGCTACCGAGCCGTCGTCATTTTTCTGCGGGCCTTGTGATTGCGACGATCTACTTGCGCGCGACACATCGCGGATCAATGCCATGCCTCGATTGCGCATCGCGGAACCGCGCTTTTGGCTAGCTCAGTTGGGCTCGATGGCGTTGCGTTGGCTTCGATACGGCTTTTTAGAAGCTGAAGGTGCTCGTAGATCCACAGGGCGCAGTGCTAGCATCGTACTGCAGCGTCAGCGGACTGGCCGTTGCTGCGGCGTCGTTGGCGGACGCTACCCTCGCGATATCCGAAACCGATGAGCCGAAGAGCGTTGCTGAGCGATTGCCGGCGAGCGAGCCGAACGTAAAGCCCGTTGCGGATGCCGATGTGCCGGTGGGCGTGCTCGAGTAAGCCTCTGGTCCGGCGAGACCACCGTTTGCAAAGCAACCGGCTTGATACCAGACGGGCCGGTATAGGAGTGAGCCGAGAATCGGATTCCATCCGCGCCATCGATACGGGGCCCACGTCGTCTGCGCGTCAGGCTCTTGCGATCGGGGATGCCCGTTCAAGTCGAAAGGAACCCTGAATGGCTCCTGCGCCGCTGTTCCCCCTCGCGACGACGAGGCCGGCATCGAACCGGAGGTCCGAGGGACCGGGTGATATACCCGCATTACTCCGGTCGGCGCGGCGAGGGCCACGATGGGTACCACGAGGGCTAGCGCAGCCGCGCTGAGGATCGTCAGAGAGCGGATCATGACGGCTAATTAATTTCGCGCGGCGCGCGGCATCTCCTAGCGCGCTCGGACCAATGGAACGCCGTCTTCGTTACGTCAACCGGCCTACGGCAGCGCAGATGGTTGAAAACATCCTAATCGTTCTTTGCCGAGGGCAACAACGGCCTCGCTATTGTGAGGCCGTTGTCGGGGTGTGGGTTTTGGGAAGATTACGTGCCCAGGCTGATCGTGGCACCGACCGGCTCGCCGAGGCCGCTGATGGTCTTGGTGGGCGAGCCGCCGGCCGGGTAGTTCCAGAACCTTGCGTTGGCGGCTCCGGTATCCGATCCGATAACTTTCGTGCCGTCAGTCCAAAACTGGTTGACGTCAGAGGAATCGCCGAGTGAAACAGAGCCTTCTTCTTTCCCCTTGATTCCACTGATGGCGAACCGGTAGATGACGTTCGCAGCTCGGTCTCCGACCGCCACATACGTGCCGTCCCACTGAACGCCGCCAGGCACTCCGATACTCTGATTCAGCGAGATCTTCTCCAACGAGGTGCCGCCGCTGGAAAGCTCGTCGAATGCGAATGTGCCGCCTGAGGTTAAGCCGTCTACGAAGAGATTCCCCGCATTGTCGTAACCGCAGAATACCATGTCGTTGACGAGCGGATCCGCGTAGGCTGTCGGAACGCCCTTTGCACCCTTATATATAGC
>JBAVSO010000162.1:0-20237 GCA_049695635.1 Candidatus Cybelea sp.
CGTACGTTATCAACGCGAGCAGCGGTGCCTTGACGCAGCTGAAGGGCTCGCCGTTTGCAGCGGGCTCTGCCCCGAGGAAAGTGGCGATCAGCGGCAAGTTCGTCTATGTGACAAATTCCAATTCCAACAATGTTTCCGCGTACGTGATCAACGCCAAGAATGGTCGCTTGGCGCAGGTGCCAGGCTCGCCTTTTGCCGCGGGCTCCAGTCCGATCGGAGTGGCGACCGATCCGACGGGTCCGTTCGTCTACGTGACCGATCACAGTTCCGACACTGTTTCCGCGTACGTGATCAACCCGGAGAGTGGTGCCTTGACGCAGGTGCAGGGATCGCCCTTTGCAGCGGGTCATTACCCAACCGCAGTGGCGATCGACCCGACGGGCGAGTTCGCCTACGTGGCAAATATTGGCGGACATCGGGGACGTGTTTCTGCCTTCGCGATCAACGCGGGCAGCGGTGCCTTGACGCAGGTGCCGGGGTCGCCGTTTAAAGCAGGAAACAACCCGTTCGACGTGGCGGTCCAATAGGGTGACATCGCTGCGGACCGCTCGGCGCCGCGCTGCGGCCACGCCCGTGGCTACGAATACGTTCCGCTTCGGTCGCCTTGCTTCGATCGTCAGCGCGGCTGCTTTGCTGTCAGCGTGCGCCGGATCATCGATCCCGATGGGAGGGCCAAGTAGCGTAGCCGCGGGCAACCACGTAGCGAAAGGTGCTAAGACGTTCCACTACAACGGCCATGAGCAGACGTTCCTGGTTCCAAAGGGCGTCAAGCAAATCAGCGTCGTAATGCGGGGCGCTGCCGGAGGCGGCGCAACGCAATACATTGGCCGCGGTGGGCGTGTCCACGGAATCATTCGCGTTCGTCCTGGTGAGATATTGTACGTGTTCGTCGGCGGTAAAGGTGACCGCGCAGTAGGCGGTTTCAACGGTGGTGGAGACGCGGGACCGGACGGGACTGCGGGCAGCACTAGCTTCGGTGGTGGAGGTGCTTCCGACGTGCGAGAAGGCAACGATCACCTGACCGACCGGATCCTCGTCGCGGCCGGCGGCGGTGGCGAAGGCAGAAGTGGTAATGAAGGCGGCCGCGGCGGTGGCAAGTTCGGCGGACTCGGTGGGAGCTATTGCTACGGCGGTTCTACTTGCATTGGTGGCGGCGGAGGCAACGGCGGCGCTCAAAAGCATGGCGGGTTGGGTGGTGCGGCTGGCAAGAGCTACCATTCCGGCCAACCGGGCGCTTCTGGAACGTTCGGAAATGGCGGTAACGGCGGTCAGGGCGGGTGCTACAACAGTGGCGCAAGCTGTGAGTGCTACTATACGAACGGCTGTCCCGGTGCTGGAGGGGGCGGCGGCTACTACGGTGGTGGTGGCGGAGGAGGCGGTGCCGCGGAATACTCAAGCGTTTACGAAAGTCCCGGCGGCGGCGGTGGTGGCGGATCGTCTTTTGCCAGTTCCAGCGTTGCAGACTTCCGAACCTGGGCGGGCTGGAAGGATGCGACAGCTGACGGCTTAGTGGTCTTTAGCTGGTAGATTATCGGTCGCTGCTTTGACGGGCCGAACGCCGTGTACTAGCGCGTCAACAACGGCCACGCAAATCGCGAAGCCGTTGTTCCAATGCCCTAAGGCTTGCGCTAACCGAAGCGCTTCTAACTGGCTTGGCGAATTTACTGACACAGAACCTCGAACGGGCGGAGGGAGTGAGCAGTGATGAGAGTTGGTTTTGGCTGCAGGGTCCTCGGCGTTAGAATGGTCGCGGCGTTGTTGGCCGGGTGTAGCGGGTCGGTCGGTACGACGCCGATACCAGGCCCGAGCGCTCCGCCCCCGACAAGGCCATGTACAACGTCGTCCGAGCGGGCGCGCAGCGGCAATCATGGCTATGAGTCTCTCTTCAGCTTCAACGAGTTCCCCGATGGTCGTGCGCCGGCAGCAGGTTTGATTTCCGCAAATGGTCTGCTCTATGGCACGACCAGTATCGGCGGCAAAGGCACCTCTGGTCCTTGTGGGCTTTGCGGGACGGTCTATTCAATCAGTACGAGCGGCAACCAAAAGGTGCTCTACACTTTTACCGGCGGTTCAAATGGCGCAACTCCGTCTTCAGGCCTGACCTCGTTAAAGGGTGTACTCTACGGTACGACGTTTTATGGTGCAAAAAGCGGTGAGGTTCACAAATGTTATCATGCTGGTTGTGGAACCGTTTTCGATGTAACCGCATCTGGCGCCGAAAGTGTTTTGCACGCGTTTGAAGGCGGCTCGGATGGTTCAGCTCCAATGGGAGAGCTTCTTGCGCTAAATGGGACGCTTTACGGCACGACAACGGGCGAGCCGTTTGGTAAAGGAACGATCTTTTCTTTGACCACGTCCGGGCATGAGCAAGTTGTCTACCGCTTCAAAGGAGCTTTGAGTGACGGTGCCGCGCCTATGGGAAATCTGGTCTTGGTCAAGGGCGAATTTTATGGCGTTACAAATCAAGGAGGGGCGGCGAATGTTGGCACGGTTTTCGCACTTAACCCATCGGGGAAGGAACAAATTCTCCATAGCTTCCACCACTCCGAGGGCGATTATCCGATGGATGGTTTAGTTGCCTTGAACGGCCTACTTTACGGCACAACCTCAGCACACGGACCCCACGGTAGAGGAACGGTTTACTCAATCACCACGGGCGGCGAGTTCCATGTCGTTTATAGCTTTGGGGGCAAAGGCGACGGAGCTTTGCCATACGCATCACTTGTCGTCGTCAACGGCGCGCTGTACGGCACGACCCACGGAGGCGGCGTGCACCGGCACGGCACGGTATTCAAGCTTTGTCCGTCCGGCTCGGAATCCGTCCTCCATAGTTTTGGCCCCAGCCCCGATGGCATCCGCCCCTGGGCCCCGCTAACCAACGTCAACGGCGTGCTATACGGAACGACCGCGGGAGGCGGGCAAGATCAATCCTACGGCGATGGCACCGTTTTTCGAATCTCCCCCTAGATTCGGAACCCAACCTTGTACTTAGAGTCGAAGCGGCGTCATCGAAAAAACTGTTCCGCAGCCGGTATCGTTGCTACCGCTATAGCAGTTGGTGCCACCTCCGGCTGCGGTCCCGTAGAGCTTGCCTTTGACGCTAGTTAGACCCGCTTCCGGATAGTATCCGTCTGATCTCCCGTCAAGGGCACGGAGCACCCGCTCTGCACCGGACGTGGAAACAGTGAAGATGGTTCCACATCCGTAACCAGCGCCACATCCCGAGCCGCCATAGTAGGTAGTGCCGTATAGCGCGCCCCCGATCGCGACCAGGCGCGCTGTTGAGTCACGGCCGTCTGGTTCACCTGTAAAGCGATGCAGGACTGTTTCCAAACCACTCGTCGTGACCTTGAAGACAGTCCCGTATTTGGAAATCCCACCAGAGCTCGTCGTGCCAAAAAGGACCCCGTTTAAGGCGGTGAGGCCCGCTCTCGGAAGGGCGCCGTCCTTTTTGCCCTCGAAGCTATAGACTACATGCTCCGCCCCGGACGTCGTCACCGCGAAGACGGTTCCGCATCCAGACCCACTCATGCGTTGACATCCCGTGCCGCCCCCCTCGGTGGCGCCGTAGAGCACGCCCTTCACGTTAATTAAACTGCCAATTGGCTGAAAGCCATCGCTTCCCGATCCGGATCCAAAACCATAAATCACGTCTTCAGATCCGGACGTAGTGATATTGAAGACGGTTCCAGCTCCATAGGTGCCGCCTTCCTGCGTTAGGCCATAGAGCGTACCGTTTACGTTAGTCAAGCCGGTCGGGTACGCTCCATCTGTGCGTTCGTCAAAGCTGTGGAGCACCTTTTCGTCCCCTGAAGTCGTTACACTGAAGACAATCCCTTCATTGCTTGCGCCACCCTCATTGGTTACGCCGTAGAGCGTGCCGTTGACGTTCACCAGATCTCCTGAAGGAAATGCGCCGTCGCGTTTCCCGCTAAAACGATAGACGACATCCTCCGCGCCGGATGCCGTGATTTTGAAGACGGTTCCGCAGCCGTGAAGGCTTGCGCACCCAGAACCTCCCGTGAAAGTGGTACCGTACAGCGTGCCGTTTACTTCGACGAGGTCTGAATTGGGAACTTGGCCGTCAGGTTCACCCTCGAAGCTATAGATAGGTTTAAAGCCGCTGCTCGCCAATTTGGTCGCCGGCGACGGGAACCTTGCCGCTGCGGCGCCAGACACGCCGATCAGCGATTGCGATCCGCCGCAGCCTGCCAGCACCGCTGCGGCCGCGCACATAACTAACGAGCGGCGACTAAAATCTGAACCCCTTATATACACTGCCATCCTCCTAGGGCATAACGTGTCACTGGCTTGGATCGTTCTGTGCAGCAAGCCAATCCGGCACCTGCGCAAGGGCCATCGCCCACCCGACCCCTTGAACGCTTCCGAACGCCTTCGACGCTAGAATGAGCGCCAGACCTCGCCCTGTACCAACGGCGAGTCGAAGCCGATCCGCACGATTCAAAGCCCGAACCACGCTCGATGAGGCCAGCTACTTAGCCCTGCGCAAACGCGCAAAGAAAGGAATACCCTCATGCAAAGGTCCAGCTCGATTCGTTACGCGCCGGCCCTAATGCTAGCCGGCACTTTGTTCGCCGCCTGCAGCGGCGCCTCACAACTCCCCTCTGCGACCCCGATGCAGCCGAGTGTTACTCAACCAGGTGCGAATGCGCAGCCGAACGACCACGGACCCGGCTTACAAGCCCCGAACCGCGCGAACCCGGTACCTCGTGACCGCAACCGTTCGTGGATGGCACCCGACGCCGGCAACGGCAACCTTATCTATATCTCCGACGCGAACACCAGCAACGTTTGGGTCTTGTCCTATCCTCGCGGTACGTTGAAAGGCCAGCTGACGTTTCTAGACACCCCCGAGGGCGAGTGCGTCGACAGGTCGGGCGACGTTTTTATCGTAAGTTTCGGATCTAGTGAAATCCTCGAGTTCGCGCACGGCGGCACGAATCCGATCGCGGTCTTGAACGACGCCGGATACTTCCCCAATGGCTGCGCGGTCGATCCAACGACAGGAACCCTCGCCGTCACGAATTACGAGACGAGCGGGAGTCTCGCCGGCAACGTTGCGATCTATACGAATGCTTCCGGCAGTCCGCGATACCACTCCGTCGGAGCCATGTTTCCGTTCTTCTGCGCCTACGACGCTACGGGCGACCTCTACGTCGACGGCAAAAACTACGCTTCGGGCTTCGGATTCCTCGAGCTTCCCACTCGCAGTATCTCGTTCAAGAACATCGCGCTGAACCAATCTATCGGTGAGCCCGGCGGCGTTCAGTGGGATGGTCAACACGTCGTGGTTGGAGATTCATCTTCAAACGTGATCTACCAATTTAGTATTGATGGAAGCAATGGCACCGAAATCGGCTCGACAACGCTCGGCGGTGCTTCCGATGTCGCCAATTTCTTGATACAGAAACGCAAAGTCATCGGAACGGACTTGGGCACCGACGTTGGCGTTTGGCGCTATCCGGCTGGCGGTTCAGCGATCGGTGGCTTTAACCTTTTCGAGAATCCAGTCGGCCTAGCCATCAGCGACGTCACGACGTAAATAGTCGTAACCGGCGCCGTGTCGCTCGCGACTTTCTTGGGTTGCGACGAAGACGGCCACGCCGGCGAGAGAGCACCGGTATTCAAGTATGCCGGCGCTCTTTCTCGTTTAAATGCAGAAAAGGCACTCCAGCGCGACTTGATGAATCTGACTCGTCCCCCGCTTCTTTAGCGAACTAGGGAAGTAAACCGATCGTTTCTACTCAAAAAGGAGCAACACATTAATGAACTCGACTGGTTTAGTGAAATATGCCAGTTCTCTGGTTGCACTAGCGGTATGCGCGGCGTGCAGCGGCGGCTCGGTCGGCGCGCCGTCAACCACTGGGCTCAGTTACCAATACATCGGTAAGACACTCTGGGTGAACGGGAGTCCGGTCACGGCAGCGCGGCTGAGCCCGGTGCCCCGTTACGCGACGATTCTTCCCGACCGGCATAGAAGGTTGAAACACTACGAGTACGTCTTAAGCTACTACGGGTCGTACGCCAGCATTTTCAACTATCCAAAAAGCACCGCGATGATTGGTCAGATTAACGGCGCCGGCGGACAAGGGTGCACCAACGTTTTGTACGGCTATGGACACAAGATCATCTGGAACCCCGGGCGTACGAACGACCTGATTAACGAATACAAGGTTCCAAACACGCTGCTCAAGTCGCTGTCTCTAGACTACACGTTCACATCCAGCTGCGCCATGAATGCTAGCGGCGATCTTGCAGTCGGAATCCTATTGGGTAATTCGTACGGTCCGGGGGGTCAGGTCGTGATCTTCAAGAACGCGACCGGCTCACCCACCGTTTACAACACGCCGTTGTCCAAAGAGTACTTCGACGGCTACGATCCCAGCGGCAATCTCTTTGCTGACGGTTTCGGTCCGAGCTATAATTTCATGCTCGTCGAGCTTCCGAAGGGCAGCAGCGAATTCGTTACGATCAAAACGAGCAACGCTCCGGAGTTTCCTGGCTCGGTGCAGTGGGACGGCACCTACCTCACCGTGTTCGATCAGGTCGCGAATGAGATGTATCAGTATACGGTTAGTGGAACGACGGCGACGCTGAAGAACACCGTGCAGTTCACCGGGGCCGGGGACTGCGCGCAGACGTGGATCGTTAAAGGGCTTGTCTATTGCGGGGATTACGGTAACAACGGCGGCGAGGTTTTCAACTACCCGGCCGGCGGTTCACCGATTGTGACCTTCACGGGCGACTTCGACGGGCCGCTCGGCGCGGTGGCAGCGGAGAAGAGATAATCTGCGGCGATAGGCGCATGCCGGCATGAGCGGCCAGTATATTGCCGCGATTGCTTGCAACGAGACAACCGTCGCACCGCTAGGGAAAATTGATGACGAGAAAGACGCCCGCATTTCGTGCGGGCGCCTTTTTCCCCGACGGCAGCAGCTGAACTGCGCTTGCACGCGCCACTGGTGCAGGCCGCCGGCGATAAGCGCGCAGCGGGTCTCGACAAGGGCAGGAGACCGCTTGCCAGGCGTCCAACGCGCTGACGGTGCGCAAAGAGTTCTTCGTAGCGTGTGCGCTTTTGGTGTTGCCAACAAGCTGCGGCACGCCGCCTCTCACCGGCTCGTATCGGGAGCCGGACAGCACGGTGCGGCAGAGCTCCAACAGTGAGTACTGTTTGACTTCGCCGTGCATTTACGTTACGAGCGCCTACAGACCGCCCTCGGTCGACATCTATCGCACCCACCAACACGGGGCGGCCAAGCCAGTCGAAAGCATCAAAGGCCCAGCTACCGGGCTGTCGGGCCCCGCGGCGGTTGCCGTCGACGCGAATCACAACGTATACGTTGCCGGTTCCAACTATCAATACGAATCGGTAGTTACGGTTTACCCGGCCGGCGACTACGGCAACGTCGCCCCGACGCAAACCATCACTGGCCCAGACACGCAAATGGGAGTCGCGACGGGTATAGCCGTCGATTCGGGTGGCAATATCTACGTCTCGAATTGGTTCGGAGGCACGCCATGCGTCGGAAGCGTCACAGTGTACGCGGCAGGCGCGAACGGTGACGCGACTCCGATCGCGCAAATCAAGGGCATGAAGACCGGCCTGTGCGACCCCGGGGGTATCGCAACCGATTCGAAAAGAAACATTTACGTAACGAGCGGACAGCAATATAGCTCGGCCGTCAAGATCTATGCAGCGGGGTCAAACGGAAACGTGCGCCCGATGGCGGAGATTTCGGGGAAGCGTACGCTCCTCTACGACCCGGCAGGCATCACACTCGACGCGCTTGGCAACATCTACGTGTCGAGCGACGCCGCAGGGACGCTGACGAAGTACCGAGCCGGCGCACATGACGACGCAAAACCGGTGCAGGCGATCTACGGCATTCGCACAAAGCTTCAATTTGCCAACGGCATCGCGGTGGATCCCAGCGACGAGATCTACGCGAACAACACGGTTCGCACAGACGTCGTCGTTTTTGCGAGTGACGCTAACGGCGACGTTCCGCCGATTCGGATAATCAGGAGGAATCGGCGATCCAACCTTCGTCGCCCCACGAATATCGCGGTTCGGTAGCACGGTACCGTGCCGGGACTCAGGGCATGAGAAAGTTTCGCTTTGGGCGCCTTGCATTGGTCGCTTGCGTTGCGGCGTTGTGCGCATGCGGCGACGGTTCGTTGCCGAACGGATTGGGGCCGGGCACGCAGGCGGCGCGCGCCTCGCGCACCGCGCCAAACGGTTCGTGGATGCTCGCAGAGGCAAAGAACAAAGACCTTCTCTATGTTTCCGATAACTACAATGGCATCGTCGACGTCTACGATTACGGCAAGAGCCGGCGGGTTGGTGCAATTCGAGGGTTCGATCAACCGACGGGGCAATGCGTCGATAAAAAAGGCGATGTTTGGGTAACCGAATACTTCGGATATCAAGTCTTTGAGTTCGCGCACGGTAATCCAAAGCCGATTCAAGTTTTGACGACGAACGGCAACGCATTGGGCTGTTCGGTTGACCCCCTAAACGGAAACCTCGCGATCGCAAGCGAGGACAGCTCACAAAACGCGTGGGGCGACATTCAGGTGTTCCCTAAAGACGGCGGTTCGCCGAAGACTTACTACTCCTATCCCGGAAGCGCGGGCTGCCCGTATATGCAAGCACCGGGTTACGATGACAAAGGGAACCTCTATTTTGAAGCCGACTGGGGTAGCAACGGCTGGGGATTGTGCGAACTCCCCGCGAAGGGTT
Source organism: Candidatus Cybelea sp. (assembly GCA_049695635.1). Taxonomy (GTDB): domain Bacteria; phylum Vulcanimicrobiota; class Vulcanimicrobiia; order Vulcanimicrobiales; family Vulcanimicrobiaceae; genus Cybelea. The sequence goes on from JBAVSO010000162.1 coordinate 8,765, forward strand.
CGGCGATCGTACACGTTGCCATCGCGACGTCCAAGCACTTTAAGACGCTCGACCATCCCGGCAGCGTCATGTGGGATGGGAAGTACGTCACCTTTGAGGATTACCGGAACGACGCGAGTCAGGACTCGATCATCTACCAGGCCGAGAGCAAGGGATCGCGGCTCACCGTAATTGCCAGCACGACGCTTGGTGCGACGTGCCGCTACGCGAATGTTACGCAGCCTTTTGTGGTCGGGATGCGCAATACACGACGCAACCGCGGGCAGGGCGCGGTGGTAGTCGGCGGCAACGAAGGTTGTTACTCCTTCGGATAATTGGCGTTACCCAGCGGGCGACGCGCCCTTCAAGGCGAAGCCGGGACCCAATCAAGTCGGCGGCGCAGCCGTCAGCCTTGTGAAGCCCTAGCACTTCCTTATTTGCGGGCGGGACTTACCGCGATTCCGCCGGTTACGTAGGCCTGGATCGTTGCAAGCGGCTTACCGCCTTGGGGAAAGCGCCACAGACCGGTGTCGCGCTTCGTTGCGGCACGACAACCGTGCCGTTCTCAATCCAAAACACGCCGACGCCGGCGGACCCGCTAAGCGACGTCTGCTGCCCGAACGTCGCTCTCTTTCCCTTAATATGTATACGGTCGATGGAGGCTTTGGGATATTCCGTGTTGTTTCCGACGGCGAGATCGTATCGGGCGGCCCGAACTATCCGTATTACGTGCCCCGGGGATGCGGAACCGTCTTCGCAATCTCGCCGTGATCAGTGCTATTTCCGGAGTGTCCTGAAACCGGCGCGAACCTCTTCCGAAAAAACTTGCGGCTGTTCCCAGGCGGCAAAGTGCCCGCCTGCGCTGGCCCGGTTGTAATAGATGAGTTTGTGAAACGCGAGCTCCGTCCAACTGCGCGGCGCCAGATAGATCTCGCCCGGGAAGACGATTGCGGCAGTCGGGAGGGAGACGTTGGCGGCGTTGAATGGGCTGGTCTTATTCAACCAATATGAGCGCGCCGCAGAAACCCCCGTATTTGTCAGCCAATAGAGCGTGATGTTGTCGAGCACGTCGTCGCGTGTCAGTGCACCTGCGCTGTGTCCGTCGACCGTGTGCCCAGCGACTGCTGAAACGACGGCCGCCGCGGGTTGTCCCCAACCGTCGCCATGGTCTAGAAGCCAGCCAGCGAGGCCCACGGGCGAATCTGCCAGTCCGTACAGCGTTTGCGGCCGTGTGTGCATGAACGCGGCATATGCGAACTGTTTCCCATACAGCAGCTGCAGTTGCTGGTATGCTCGCTTCTCGTCGGCCGAAAGAGTCGCCGGTGGAGGGTCGCCGCAGGAGAGCGACTTTGCAATGGCCGGTGGAACGGTTGCCGGCAAGCTGGTGTTGATCCCCAATAACCCGGGCGGAGCCTGCTTGGCCATCAACGTCGTCACCACCGAACCAAGGTCGCCGCCTTGCGCAACGTACTGCGTATAGCCAAGGCGTTGCATCAGCACGGCCCAGGCGCGTGCGGTAGTGTCCGTCTCCCAATTGGGCGAGGTCGGCTTTCCCGAGAAGCCGTAGCCTGGTATCGAGGGAATGACGACGTGAAAAGCATCTGAGGCGCTCCCACCATGTGCCGTCGGATTGGTCAGCGGTTCGATGATCTTGAGTTGTTCGATGATCGATCCGGGCCAGCCGTGCGTAACGATGAGCGGCAGGGCACTTGCATGTTTCGACTTCACGTGAATGAATTGAACGTCGAGCCCATCGATCTGCGTTACATATTCCGGCAAAGCGTTGAGTCTGGCCTCACACTTGCGCCAATCGTAATCGCTCGCCCAGTAGCTCGCGAGTCCCTGAAGCATCTCAAGTGGCACGCCCTGCGAGCCGTCCTTGACGGTCTCCCGGTCAGGCCAGCGTGTCGCCTTGATGCGCATGCGCAGATCGTCGAGATCCGCATCCGGAAAGTTTACAAGGAAAGGACGAACAGCAGGACTGCTCGTGGATGTCTGCTGCGCAACCTCAGCCATGGCGTTAGACTTTTCTACAAAACCCGAGAGACCGAGTGGACCGGCGACAACGGTTGCCGCTGCAGTACCGAAAAAGTCACGGCGATTCAGGCGAGAACTCATGCATTACTCCTTGCAGCGCTCGGAACGAAGCGCAGTTTTTCTAAGCGGATCTTTGGCGCCTGGTAGGTTGGTCTGAGCATGCGTCGATTTTTGAAATGCAGCCTTCGTTCAGGAGCGCCCGCTTTCCCACCGGCACAGCGGTGTGCCATTTCCATCCCGAGTTGCATCTCCGAAAATCGACTCGACTATCTAAGAGAGTAACCGGCGTGTGCGTTCGCAAAAGTTGCCTAAGGATGCGATGTGGCTGTTCAGTTACTCTGCTGCGGCGTTGAAGTCAAAGATGTCGCCGATGCTCTGAGATCGCTTGTCGGTTGAACCCAAGCTCCCAAGGTGCCAGTTCTCCTCGATGAACTTCAAGATGCTGCCGAACTGATAGGTCGTGTGCGAGACGTAGCCACGTTTCGCATACGGCGAAACGACGATCATCGGCACGCGAACGCCGAGCCCAACTTCGGTGATTTGCGGTGGAGCCGCGTTATCGTAGAACCTGCCCTCACCCGAGTCGTCCCAAATGACGACGACGGCCGCGTGAGCCCAATACCGGCTCTCTTCCGTTGCGAGTACGATCGAGTTCACCCACTTCGGGCCGCGCTCATAGCCTGGAAAATCGGAGTCGGCTGGAGGTGAGATCACCCACGAAACGGCAGGAAGATGACCGCTTCGGAGATCCGTCAAGACGTTCGTTGCCGGACGGCTCATGTTGCGCGTCCGATCTGGGCCGGAAACGACGTACTGGATCGCTTGGAATGGGTTGAGGACCCATCGGTTGTCTTTGCCATAGTAGCATTTCCATGACACGTTCGCTTTGTCGAGGAGATTTGCCATCGTCGGAAACTGCGTGAAGCACGGGAACGGTCCTCCAAGCTGTACGTGGCCACGCCTCAGCACTCTCGTTGTTGTCCCCGGTGGCGCATCACAGCCCCAGGGAACTTGCGATGGTGGACCGACGACAAAAACGCGCGAGGAAATCTTTGTCGTGCCGGCGATGAGATAGAGTTGCTCGACGAAGTCCCCGTAGATGGTTGATCCGAACATCCGATCGGCGAGCGCAAAGCGTTTTGCCAGGTCCCAGTATCGCAGCGTTTCACTTCGTTCGACCCGCGTGTAGGGGCAGAGCGGCTCCTTGGCGTCGAGCAGATTCCATCCGTCCATCTTGCCGTCGTCGTACACGACGTCGAAGCGCCCCATGAGATACGTGGCGTCACACGAACCGTTCGCAAGCGAAATCGGCTTTAGAGGCACGTATTTGCCGGTGCTGGTTAAACCCTTGGTGGGCGCGTCGGCGTTGGGGTAGCCGGCAAAGAGATTGTCGAAGCTACGACTCTCCTGCACGATCACGATGACGTGTTGAATCGCCCGTTGCTCGTCGTGGCGCATGCCGAGAGAGGTCACGTTGGGGACATGCGCGGCGGCCTGTGACAACGCTCCGGGTGATCCGATCGGCTGCTGCGACCCGCCGCAGCCTGGGAGGATTGCCGCAGCGACGCTGAGGCTTAAAGCGTAGCGTGTAAAATCTGGAGCCCTCATCTGCTCTGCCTCCCTGAAGCCAACGGAATCGGCGGCTAAAGACGTTCGGCGCCAAGGTTCAGTCTCATCGCAACGGCCAGGCCGCCGGACCCAAGCTGCGTCGGCGAGGGCTCCGCGGCCACGACGGCGATCGGCGGCAGCAAAGGAAGTTCAATCCCCCGTCGCCGCGAGCGCCTGGCGGGTGGCTCAAGCCGCCTTCACAGCGGTAACCCGAATGGTCGTGGTCCACGTTTGGCCCTTGTCCGCGGAGACCTGAACCGTCGTCGTTTGCTTGTCAGGTGTGACGAAGACAAACGTGGTCCGGAGTACGAGCGTCTTCCCTTTGTCGGGAACGTCGCTCGAGGTAATCCAGGTATTCCCGTTCTGCGTTAGTGTTTCGGAAGAGGATGGCCTGTCCTTATGGATTTGCGCGAGCCTGTACGCTTTTGCCGACGGACTGTAGCTAATTACAGCTAGATCGTCGTGTGGCGGGTTGTCCGAGAAGTAATCGCAAACGACGTAGCCTTTATTCGCGGTCCAAGTGCAATCGGCAACGCCCGTATCAGGATGGGCATTGCTGTATTTTGTTTCGTAGATCTGACCGCTGAAGTTCCAGCGGCCCAGCCAGATTCCGAGCTTCGCTGACGGATTGGAAGCCGGTGGAGTGTCTGCTACGCCGGCCCCAATCAGGGCTGCAACCGCCAAGGTTGAGAGCACCGTGAACTTTGAGCGCATGATTGCCTCCGCGTCGCGCAAGTTTGCTGGTATCATAGCGTCGCGGATGCGTCGAGCGTGACTTGATATCGGTGACCCTAGCCATCCTTGCGGCGCGTTGCCGGCATGCTGGGTTTAGCGAATGGCGATTCCCCGAGGACCGTGAAGCCCGGTGTTCGAGCCGCTGATGATGTTGATAGGCGTTGCGTTGCCTCGTGCACCGGCGGCGTAGATGGTAATGGTCCCCCGTTTGCTCGAAAGGTACCCGTTCGCCACATAGATGTTGCCGCTCGCATCTAGCGCGATCCCGTCGGGGTCGTGCAGTTGCGTCTTATGACCCTCAATGGTTCGGATCGGCGCGACATTCCCGTTTGCGCGCGGAGCATAGACAGTAACGCTGTCGTCGCCAGCGTTCACGACGTATATCTTCGCAGTGGAATCCAGAGCGACTTGCAAGGGGTAGTCCAAGCCGGTGTTGGAGCCGCCAATGGTCTGTATTGGTGGGACGCCACGGGTCGCACCCGCCCGGTAAACCGTCACCGAACCGAGAAAATTCGAGGAACCAAAAAGATTCGGAACGTAGATTTTGCCGGTTCCACCCAACAGCACTTCGCCGGGGTTATCAAGGCCCGTGCGCTTGCCTTTGATGATGCCGATTGGCGCGATGTTGCCGCTCGAACCTGGTGGGTAGATTGTCACCGTGCCGCCGTTCCTTCCGTTGCTTGAGTTGGCGACGTAGATGTTGCCGTTCAAAGGATTCAAGGCGATGCCGTACGGGTCGAACACCCCAGTCATTGAGCCGGCGATCGTCTGTATCGGTGCGACATTGCCGGTTGTACCCGCCGAATAAACCGTCGCTGTGCTGTTACGATTATTCGCCACGTAGATGTCGCGGCTGGCGTCCACGGCAACATCGATTGGATAGGCCAATCCAGTGTAGGAACCGCTAATGGTCTGGATCGGGGTCGCATCGCCGGTCGCGCCCTCCGCGTATACCGTTACCGACGCGTTGCCTATATCGGCGACGTAGAGGCAAGGGCACGCGGTAATAAGCTTTTGCACGTGGGACTGATTCTGCTGGGACGCGAGCGGCGTCGTTGATGATCCGCCGGCACAGCTGGCGAGCAGCGAAATCAGTGTCACCGCAGCGAGCAAGTGTCTAAGGTGTGGTACGAACATGGTCACGACCCTTTCTTGCCGTTAGGACAGACGCGCCGAGTCTTTCCATACGGCAGCTCCAATGGGATTGCAAACCGTGGCTTCTTGACCAACCTGAAGGGCATTCGGCTGGGCAGCAGCCGTTTCACGGCGATAACGAAAAGACCGTTCCTTCGCTGTTTGCGCCCCCCGCGTCAGTCGTGCCATAGAGGGTGCCCTTAAGCTTGAGTAGGCCCGCAACCGGGTACGCGCCGTCCGTGCCACCTTGGAACCTGTGGAGTATAGTTTCCTTACCGGAGCTGCTTATCTTGAAGATGATTCCGCAGCCAAAGCCGACACCGCTCTCCGTTTTGCATGTTTCGAACCCACCCCCGCCCCCTTCGGACGTGGTGCCGTACAGCGCGTCGTTCACGGCGATCAGGCCACCCATCGGGTACTTGCCGTCATGGTGGCGCCCCTTGAAACTGTAGAGCACGTGCTCCTGGCCCGACGTGCTCGCGGCGAAGACGGTCCCGCATTCGTCTCGGCCGCACCCTGGACCACCATTACCACCGATCTGCGTAGTACCATAAAGCTTGCCGTTCACGGCGATGAGGCCGGCATGCGGAAAGCTACCGTCAGGCGGCCCTTTGAAGCTATAAATCACTTTCTCGTCGCCCGACGGAGTGATCTTGAAGAGAGTTCCGCCGCCGTACGCTCCACCTCGCAGCGTCGTGCCGTAGAACGCGCCGTTGAGGTTAGTCAGGCCCGCCGCCGGGTTTTCGCCGTCGTGCTTCCCCTTGAAACTGTAGAGGACGCGTTCCTTGCCGGACGTGGTGATAGCGAAAACGTTTCCTCTCCCGCATAAACCTTTGCAATTGCCGCCGTAGAACGTGGTGCCGTAGAGTGTGTCCTTGAGCGCGATCAAGTTGCTCTCCGGCGATGCCCCATCGGTGCCGCCTTGGAAAGCGTAAAGCAGGCTCCCTGTGCCGGATTTGCTGACCTCAAAGACGCTGCCGTACCCAAGTCCACTAGCAGAACCACCCAGCCTCGTCGTGCCGTACAGCATCCCGTTGAGGGCGAGCAGGCCCGTCATTGGGCCTTCAGTCCCATCCTGCTCGGCAGTGAAAGGATACAGCACTTGCTCGTCACCCGCCGTGCTCATTTCAAAGACGGTCCCACAACCATCGCTGTAACATCCGGAAGCGTTGCCACCGCCAGATTCGCTACTGCCGTAGAGCGTGTTCTTTACGGCAATCAGCCCGGCTTCCGGGTTAGCAGCATCAGGCGCACCTTTGAAGCTATAGAGGGACTTATAGCGTGGGCTGGTGCGCGGCTTGGCGAACGAGGACTCCAGATACTGCGATGTTGAGCCCGCGGTAGCGGACTGGGGCGCCGCGATCTGCGGAGCAACAGATACTGGCGTTGACGAAGAGAAACCGTTATTGCTACCGCCGCATGCGGCTAAGAGCACTGCAGTAAGGGGTGCGCCGATGAGTCTGATCTTGCGTTTGCGCATTCTGACCTACTTTCTAGCACTTTCCGTGCAGCCTTTTCACAGCGACAACGAGAAGACCGTCCCATAGCCATACGCGCCTCCGTAAATCGTGGTGCCGTAGAGCGTGCCGTTCACGTTGGTTAGGGCCGCCCCTGGGAGTCCACCGTCACCAGATTCGCCGCCGAAACTGTAGAGCACGGTTTCTTTTCCGGACGTCGTGATAGCGAAGACCGTTCCGCTGTTGCTCGCGCCCCCTAATATGGTAGTGCCGTAGAGCATGCCGTTCACGTTGGTGAGGTCCGCAACCGGGCCGTCGCCGTCTCCTGAGCCGCCGAAGCTATGGAGCACAGTTTCCTTGCCGGAGGTCGTGATCGAGAAGACCGTTCCGCAACCGCCGCTTGCGCTACAGTTCGCGCCACCGCCAGACGTAGTACCGTAAAGAGTGCCCTTGATGTAGATGAGACCCGTAGATGGCTGTAGACCATCTGGCGAACCGCGGAAGCTGTAGACCACCGATTCCGTACCGGACGTCGTGATCTTGAAGACGGTTCCGCAGCAGCCGCTTCCCGCGCCCCCGTATTGCGTGGTGCCGTAGAGCGTGCCGTTCACGTTGGTTAGGACGGATTCGGGGACTTCACCGTCACCTGAGTCGCCAAACTTGTGGAGCACGGTTTCCGTGCCCGCCGGCGAGATTGCGAAGACTGTTCCTCCGTTGTGGCTGGGGAGGCCCCCATCTTGGGTGGTGCCGTAGAGCGTGCCCTTGACATTGATGAGGGCCGCCACCGGATTTCTACCGTCCGCTGAGACGCCGCCGAAGCTGTAAAGCGGGGTTTCCGTGCCGGACTTGGTGACCGAGAAGACCGTCCCCGAACCGTACGCGCCACCGTTTGCTGTCGTTCCGTAAAGCGTGCCCTTAACGTTGAGGAGGTTCGCCAGCGGTGACGTGCCGGTCACACCTCTGAAGCGGTAGAGCACTGTTTCCGCACCGGCCGTCGTGATCGCAAACACGGTCCCGCATGCAGCGCGCTGACGGAAGCTCTTACACTTACCCCTACCACCGAACTCCGTGGTGCCATAGAGCGTTTCGTCGACGTTGATGAGGCTCGCATGCGGGTTTACGCCATCCCTTCCACCTTTGAAGCTGTAAAGAACCTGCTCTGAGCCGGACGTTCCCGGCACGCCTGCAGTGCCGGATCGCGACGTACGGATCTGCGGAGCAACAGATACTGGCGTTGACGAAGAGAAACCGTTATTGCTACCGCCGCATGCGGCTAAGAGCACTGCAGTAAAGCACGCTGCGCCGAGATTGCTCGTAGAAACGCGCATGTGTCAACCCCTCATTCATAAGGCGCTACCCGACGCACAACGCGCAAAGCGAAAACCGCAAAGCGTCTGGATAACGTCTCTGACGGCTAGGATGCGCCTTCTTGCTACTTTTGTCAACTACCCGATTCATAAGCGGACTGACGTAGCGATGGGAACCGCTGCGATCGGTGCTGGCGCTGAGCATTCGGTGGTCAATCCGCTCGGTCTTTCCGCAATCGAGCGACGTGAATCCGATGCTCAACCGGTGTTTTGGAATTGGTTGGGAACGCTTAAGGGACTAGTTGAAACAGGGTTCCAGTCCCGCCTCTTTTGCCGTTGTTGCCGCCCCATATAGTCGTGCCATAAAGTGCGCCGTTCATAGCGGTGAGGTCTGCGTAGGGAACCCGGCCACCAGGCCCACCAGTGAAATTATGGACTACCTGCTCTGAGCCCGACGGCGTTATCGTGTAGATCGTGCCTTCGGTGCTGGGCTTTCTCCTGTGCGCCGGATTTACGCCCGATTCCGATTTCGTCGAGCCGCCGTAAGCCGTCGCGCCATAAAGCTGTCCCTTGAACACCGTGAGACCTGCAAAAGGTTCGCTGCCATCCGCCCCATTACCGAAACTGTGGAGCACGCTCTCCGAGCCCAATGTCGTGATAGCGAAAACGGTTCCCTCATTGCGTTGGCCGCCTTGCTGCGTGGTTCCGTAAAGCGTACCGCTCATCTCGGTCAGCCCCGAAAAGGGGAAAGCGCCGTCGCTTCCACCTTGGAAGCTATAGAGAACGCTGTATTTCGAACCGTCCGGATCGATCGCGAAGACGGTTCCATCATCGTTCGTGCCGCCCGTGGACGTCGTGCCATAGAGCACGTTATTCACTTCGATCAGGGCGCCGAGTGGCATCGAGCCGTCCGTCCCGCCGGCTGCAAAACTGTGAAGCACCTTTTCCGTGCCCGAACTCGTGAGGCTGAAGACCGTCCCGTTTCCAGTCGCACCCCCGTTATAGGCGGTGCCGTAGAGCACGCCGTTAACGCTCGTCAAGTTCGCGCGCGGGTCACTCCCAGTTTTTCCGCCGAACGAGAAGATCACATGTTCCGAACCCGACGTCGTAACGGCGAAAACCGTTCCTTCGTTGCGCTTGCCGCCTGACTGTGTGGTTCCATAAAGGGTGCCGCCGACATTGATGAGTCCTGAATACGGGCGCGTACCGTCCTTGGCGCCGTGGAAGCGATAAAGCACGGTATGTTTGCTCGGCGGCTTGAATTCGTATACAGTTCCGCATGCCGCTGCCGGATAGCATTGCTTGCTGGGATCACCACCGAAGTTGGTCGTGCCGTAAAGCGTGCCGTTGACAGCGAGCAAACTGCCGGCTGGGACGATTCCATCACGCCCTTTGTGGAATACGTAGAGAACCTGGAATTTCGCAGAGCTGCTCGCTGCCCGTTGACTCGTCGAGGGAAGTGACGAAGTGGCGGACATGTGCGTGCAGCCAGTCAGAATAATGATACACAAAGCTGAACCGACTCTTCGCATCGCGTTCTCTTCCCTCGGTACTCCGGAAGTGGTGCCTCGCGTTTCTCCCTAAGGTGCGGTGCACCTGCCGCACTTTGCCTCGAAGGTTTGGACACCAGCGCCCCGCCTGCGGCCGCAGCGGCTTTGCAGGAGGATTCGGCTCCCTTCCTATCAAGAAGCTCAAGGCACAAACGTCGGTCAACACGGAGGACAACGTCGTGCGAAGAGTCGGCTCAGCAGTGCGTATCCTTGTCAATCGTTCCAATGCAGGTTGTAGCATGGCGCTTTCCGCTTATAGAACGATTGTACCAGCAGCGTTGATACTCTTCGCAGCGTCGGCCTGTGCAGCGCATGCGGTCCCGTCGAGCGGCGACGCAGTGAGTCCAGCGGTGCAAGCGCCGAGCGCGAGCTACGGTCGGCCGGCCGACACCAAGTCGATTCTGAAGACGCTCACGAAGGACGTCACCATCGGATCGGCCGTGGATACGGGTAACGGCGACCGAGGGCCACGGGCTCTATCAATCGCGCGCGGCAGCCCAAATGGGACGCTGATCAAGGGCCAGCTCGTTTTCTGCAATTTCGAAGACTCGGCGGGCAACCCCGGCGCCGGGACCACGATCGAAGCCATCGATCCGAAGCCAGGCTCCACGCCGCAACGCTTTATCCAAAGCGATTTGCTCAAGGGCTGCGTCGGAGACACGGTGCACCCGCACGACGGCAGCGTGTATGGCGCAGGACTTACCAGCGGCAACGTCATCGTAATTTCCAAGAAAGGCAAGCTGGTAAAAACCTACAGCGGTAAGACGTTCACCGCGCCGTTTTGGGACCTCATCACCGATCCCTTAGAGAGCTTCTCTCCGCAATACGTTTACGTCGGTACCACGAAAGGAACGATCGTGAGTATCGGCGTCGGCTTCTACGGAAACGGGAAGGCGACGGAGGTCGCCAAGGGCTTCGCGGCGAGCAAAGGTTCGCAAGGTTGGCTAGCGCCGTCGGGATTCCAGTACGATCAGGACGCCGATACTCTGTACATCGTTGACGGCGTAACCAATACAATTGTGGCCTTTACCAACGCAAGCAAGCTTCTGGACAAAGATGAAATCATCATCGAACGCGGCGGAAAGACGTTCAAGTGCAAGTACCCCAAGACTACGTGCGCGCACCTCGTTTACAAAGGGCCGCCGCTGGACGCCCCGATGGCTTCCGCGTTGCTTCCCAACGGTAATCTCATCGTCGCCAATACGCAAGGGACGGCAAATACTCTGGTCGAGCTGACGCCCACTGGGCAGGTGCTCGACACAAAGGTGGTGGACCAGAGCTCGACACAAGGCGTCTTCGGACTGGCCGCCCGCGGGACGAAGGATTCCAACACCGTTCTCTTTTTCACCGATACGAATTCGAACACCGTCCAAGTGCTTGAGCGGTGAGATCGTCTACGGAAGCTTCTGGCGGGCCGGCGGAGCCGGTGGGTCTTCGTACGTCGAGTCAAGCGCCACCGGAGTTCAGATGTGGCAAGGCTGGAGAAACGCTACGGGCCACGGCCTAGTCATCTAGAAATGACGCCCGAGAACTCACAGTCTACGTCTGTGCGAATCCGCGCCTACAGGTCACCGATATATTCGTTTAGGATACGGTGGTGGGGCTAGCTCCCGTGATGCGGCTAGGATTCCTGTGGTGGTCGGCTGATTTGGAATTCTTATCCATA
>JBAVSO010000163.1:0-4901 GCA_049695635.1 Candidatus Cybelea sp.
GCCGCCGGCCCCACCGGCGCCTCCGTTCTGCTGCGTCCCGCCGCTGCCACCGGCGCCGTCGTTACTATAGGAGCCGCTGCTACCGGTACCGCCGACGAGATTGCCGCCCGATCCACCACAGCAGGTACCGTAGCCCGAGCCGCCGCCGCCACCACCCGCGACTACTACGCGATTGCTCAGCGCACTGCCGCCCCGGCGTATGTCCGAGCCGCCGCCGCCGCCGCCGCCGTACGGGCCGGGGAAGCCGCTGTTACCGCCGCCGTTGAAACCGCCGTCGCCGTAGCTGCCGCCGGCGCCGCCCACGAAAATCGTCAGCGACTCTCCCGGTGTGACCGCAATCGTGGCCTTTACCAAACCACCGCCGCCGCCACTACCACCATAGTAGCCGTAACTGCCGGCGGCGCCCGAGACCGCGACCGTCAATTGCATTACACCCTCGGGCACCTTGAACGTTTGCTGCGCCCCTTTGTAATTGAAGGTCCTGCTATGGCGGTGGAGCGGCCGCGCAGACTGGCCTGCAGCGATCTGCGGTGCAACCGGCAAGGGCGCCAATGAGAGGAGGTCACGGTTGCCTCCGCTGCACGCGGCTAAAATAGCGGCGTTTAGGCACGTAAAGACGAGCTTGAGCGTTGAATTGCGCACGGAATGACCCCGCTTTCTTGAGGGCGCATCTCATACTTTTAGACCGTGTTTGCTCGGTCCTTTTGTCAAATCACGCTTGCGCTACTCGGGATCGCCGTGCTGGAATGTGTGGGGCTCGGTCTTGAAGTACCTAATCGAATACGGCGACTTGATGTGCTTGAACGGGCGCGGCGACTGCGCATAATTGAAGACGTCAGCGATGCTGTTGGCCCTTACGTCGGTCGTGTTGAGATTTCCCAAGCCGAAGTTATCCTCAATGTAGCGTAGCAGGCTGCCGAACTCGTACTGCGTGTGTGAGATGTAGCCGCCTTGGCTCGACTGTCCGGCGATCGCGTAGGGCGAAACGACGAGGCATGGAACGCGGAAGCCGAGGCCGCCGAGATTATCATTGAACTGCTGCGGCACGGCGTTGTCGTAGAAGCCGCCCCAATCGTCCCAGACGATGAAAATCGCGGTCGAGTTCCAGTAGCTGCTCTCGCCGAGGGCGTTCACGACGCTCGCAACCCAGGACGGCCCTTTGTCGACGCGTTCGCCGGGGTGATCGTCCTCGTTGTCCTCGGGAATGACCCACGAGACCGCCGGCAACGTGCCGCCGGTAATATCGTCGAAGATTTGGGTTGCGGGCATTCCAAAGTTCGTGGTCCACTCCGATCCGTAACGTACCGAAGCGATCACATCGTATGCGTTGAGCAGGTTGCCGGCGCAGTCGGGGCAGCGTTTGTTCGGCGCGCAGCCGTTGGCTTCGCTAAAACAAGGAACGTAATACTTCCAAGAGACGCCTTTGGCATCGAGCAGATCGCGCAGCGTCGCGTAGTACGACGACGACGGAAACTCGTTCGTGCATGGGAACGGGCCTTTATCCCGGAGGTACTTGCCTTTCGCGGTTATCAGCGACGTTACCGCATGTAAACCGGCGTCGCAGCCCCAGGGCTGGCCGGTTGGGTTGTCGATCAGACTCTCGGTTGGGTTGATGCTGGTCGCACCGCGGATCAAATCTTGATGGGCGGTGAAGCTCCCGCTGCCTTGTGTCTGGAACATGTGATCGGCCAGAACCCACTGTTCGGCGATATCCCAGTAAGGCTTGATCTGGTCTTGCTCGACGTACTGATAGACGGCCGTACCGACGGGTTTTCCTTGATTTCGGCAGACTCCGAAATCAATCAGGTTGAAGCCATCCATCTTCCCGTTGTCGTATGACGTTAGGAACGAAGCATGACAGTGCTGAATATCGCTTCCCATCACCAGGTTATGCGGCTCGAGTGTCACCCATCGATCCACGTAGCGGCCGTGCCGCTTGACCTTCATCTTGCCGCGAGTCGCCCCATCGGCGCCCGGGAAGAGCGCGAAGAAGTTGTCGAAGCTGCGGTTCTCCTGAACGATCAACACGACGTGCGCGATCGGCGAACTACCGGAAGCGGTCCGCGCGGCTAGCCTGCCCTGAGCGGAGCCGAAGGGAAGGGCACCGCATCCGGAAAGCATTCCAGCAGCCACGCAAACGCTTAACAAGCTCTTTATCGGCGCTATGGCGCTCGTACGTCGAGCGTAGCGTGCATCCAAGAATTTCATCTTGCCTTGCCTCCCAGAGCAAAACGGAGTTATCTGTTTCGCTGTTCCTTTAATGATAGTCTGCCGGACGATGACTCCGGTCAACGCGGCAGCGAACGTTATCCTGACTGCCGTACGTTATGCGGGGGAAGTGACCGCAGCACCGTCATACCATTAGATTCGGTCACCCTGCCGCTAAGGAGAACCGCGATGCGAGGTATTTCGTTCGGAAGCCGGTTGCTTGCTATTGGCATAGCGGTACTCCTCATCGCCGGCTGCAGGGGCGCTGCCGGAGTCGGCTCGTCATCCGCAATTCCATTTGGCGTCGCGCAGCGGGGTGGAGAGCCGATCGATCCTTTGCATCGAGGCCCGCTCGACAAGATTAAGCACATCGTCATCATCATCCAGGAGAACCGCACGCTCAATAATCTTTTCAATGGCTATCCCGGAGCAAAGACCACCAAATACGGCCGCATCTCGACTGGCAAGGAGGTTGAGCTTGAGCCGGTGACGATTGCAACCAAGTGGGATTTGCAGCATAACGCAAACGCATTCTTCGACGCGTGCAACGGCACTGGAAAAATTCCCGGCACCGACTGCCGCATGAACGGCTTCAACAACGAGACGTGGACCTGCAGGCAGGTCGGACAACCGAAGTGCCCGGATAAGTATCCACCCTACAGCTACGTAGCACAGGACCAAGTGAAGCCGTACTTCGACATGGCGCATCAGTACGTCTTGGCGGACGAGTTCTTCGCTTCCGATTTCGACATCAGCAGTTTCATCTCGCACCAATACATCATCGCCGGTATAAATCCGAACTCGACGGTGAACTATCCTGAGACAGCTTGGGGCTGTCCGGGCGGCCCAACCGACAAGATATTCAAGCTTAATGAGGATCGGAAAATAAGTGCTACGCCGATCGCGGTTGCGTGCTGGAGCCCCGCGACGCTCGGTCACGAGCTCGACGCGAAGGGCATCTCTTGGGCCTACTACGCCGTGGCGGTTCAAGGCGTCAAGGGGGTACCGAACTGCCGGGGCAAGGGCCCTGATGTCTCCAAGGGACGCCATGGCATCTGGAGCGCGTATCAGGCGATCAAGTACATTTGCTACGGTTCCGACTGGGGCAATGACATCATCTCACCTCCTCAGCAGTTCATCACGGACGTGCAGAACGGCAATCTTCGCGCGGTCACCTGGATTACGCCGACCAACGCAAACTCCGACCACGGGGGCAACGGATCGGACACCGGACCCTCATGGGTGGCATCGCTCGTCAACGCGGTCGGGAAGTCGCCGTTCTGGGATTCGACCGCCATCTTCATCTTTTGGGACGATCCGGGCGGCTGGTACGATCCCGTACCTCCGGCCTACGCCGACAACGACGGACTCGGGTTTCGCCTGCCGCTGCTGATCGTCTCACCATATGCGAAGCAAGGATTCGTTTCTCACACTCACTATGAGCACGGCAGCATCTTAAAATTCGTGGAAGATCGCTTCGACCTGCCTCGGCTCACAATGAACGGGAGCGATGTGCGCGCAAACTCGCCCGCAAAATACGCCTTCGACTTCTCGAAGGGGCCGCGAAAGTTCGTCCCGATCAATGCCACGTACCCGCAAGAGTATTTCCTGAACCAACCGCTCGATACGCGGCCGCCCGACAACGACTAGCGAGGAGCTTTCCCCATGCGTTCCGTTCCTTTTTGTATCAAAATGCTTGCGATTGCCGCAGCAGCGCTGTCGGTTGTCGGCTGCCGCGGCGCAGGCGGCGGCTCCTCAGCGATGGTTCCTACGGTGCTGCGACCGGGCACGGGGCCAATTCAGGTCGCACGCTCACCGCTCGACAAGATCAAGCACATCGTGATCGTCGTTCAAGAGAACCGCAGCCTCAATGATCTCTTCTACGGCTTTCCCGGCGCAAAGACGGCTAAGTACGGCTACGATTCAAAGAACGAGAAGGTACCGCTGCAGCCGATCGGGCTTGCAACAAAATGGGACCTAGAACACAACGCTTCGGCCTTTTTAGCCGCCTGCAACGGCACGGGAAAAATTCCGGGCACCGACTGTAGGATGAACGGCTTCAACAACGAGACGTGGACCTGCAGGCAGGTCGGCCAACCGAAGTGCCCGATTAAATATCCACCGTATAGCTACGTGCCGCACGACGAGACCGCGCCGTATTTTTCGATGGGCAATCAATACGTATTGGCCGACGAGATGTACGCCTCGAACTTCGACACCAGCAGTTACGTCTCACATCAGTACATCATCGCCGGCCAAGCGGCTCAGACGACCAACTATCCGTTGGCGAACTGGGGCTGCCCCGGCGGACCGACCGACACGGTTCCGAGAGTCGCAAAAAATCCGCCGCGCGGGACACCCTCGCCCGATCCGGTTGTCGACTGCTTCGACTATAAGACGCTCGGCGACGAGCTCGACGACGCCGGCGATAGCTGGGCCTTCTACGCCAACCCCTTGGGGATAGTCGGCCCAGGGGCGAAGACGTGCGGCAAAGGCGCCCAAGGCGATTACGTCGAGCGGGGAATCTGGAGCTCCTACCAAGCGATTAAACACATCTGCTATGGCCGCGATTGGAAGAAAGACGTTATCAATCCGCCGTCGCAGTTCTTGACCGACGTCATGGCCGGAAATCTGCGCGACGTCACCTGGATCACGCCGACCTGCGCGAACTCGGACCATCCGGGATGCGACTC
>JBAVSO010000164.1:0-44838 GCA_049695635.1 Candidatus Cybelea sp.
GTACGAGAGTTGCGTAAAGAGCAAGTCAACCACCGCCGCGAGCAGAGGCATGACGAAGACCGACGGGTGCCGCACCAGCAGCGGAACGGCTTGGGCGTACATCGCGAGATCGACGGTCGGCCGCCGGCGGGGCATCACGCTAGAAACGAGCCCCGTCTAGCGCGTGCTGGCATGCGCAATCCGCATCGGCTGGAATTTTTGCAACGATCAGGCCGATTGCGTTGCGAACGCGCTCGTTGTTGCGGTTGAAGACCTCGATCACCTCGTGATGTGATACTGGCGTCATGCCTTCGAGTCCAACGTCGTAGTCGGTGATGAGCGAGATGTTCGCGTAACACATTTCGAGCTCGCGCGCCAAATACGCCTCGGGATACTGGGTCATATTTATGACTTGCCAGCCCTGGCTCTGGAACCACTTCGATTCCGAGCGCGTCGAGAAACGCGGTCCCTGGATTACGACGACCGTTCCGCGCTCGTGCGTCTCGATGTCGAGCGAACGGAGCGCCTCGATTGCGATCGGCCGAAGCGTCGGACAATACGGCTCGGCGAAGCTCACGTGCGTCGTGATCGGACCGTCGTAGAAGGTATCCTTCCGCCCGCTCGTTCGATCGACGAGCTGATCGCTAACGACCATCGAACCCGGGCGAACGGCTTTAGCCAGCGATCCGGCCGCCGTCGGCCCGATGATCCACTTCACGCCCAGCTCCTTCATCGCATATAAGTTCGCGCGATAGTTAATCGCTTGCGGCGGAAAGCGATGGTCTTTGCCGTGCCGCGGAAGAAAGGCGACGCGCCGCCCGGCGATTTCGCCGAGCGCAACCTTATCGCTGGGCGCACCGTACGGCGTCTCGACCCACGCCTCGTGCGCATTCTCTATCAACGAATAAAAGCCAGACCCGCCGAAGACTCCGACTTCGGCACTCAGCTTAGCCATATTCCCTTTCTAGCGGAACGAGTATAAATAATCCTGGGGTAATGACGAGGGATGACGCGCGCAGCGTGGCCGCCCGGCGGTGTGTGAATGCGCCGCGCAGCCACGGAGGGCGGGAGCGGCGCAGAGTCAAGCGCAGCGGAGCGCGGGATGCGCGACGCAAGCGTCCGCAGGGCGGCCATGTTGAGTGCGTCAGACCGTCAGGCACGGGATTATTTTAACGATTGAAGTCCGAGGGCTTGAGGTCTTCCAAAAACTTTTTAAAGCGCGCCATCTCGGTATCGTTGATCGGCTTCCTTTCGGCGGTTGCCTCTTCGAGAACGATCTTATCAGAGACGAAGATCGGCGCAGGAACGCGCAGCGCGAGCGCGATTCCGTCGGACGGACGTGCATCGATCTCTTGAATCTCGCCGTTCGTTCGCACGATGAGCTTGGCAAAGAACGTTGAGTCTTTGATGTCGTGAATGACGACCTGTTCGAGATTCGCATTGAGCGTTTCGAGAATGCTGCGCATGAGGTCGTGCGAGAGCGGGCGGGGCACCGGAGCGCCTTCCAGTGCAAGCGCAATCGCCGTCGCTTCGAACGGGCCGATCAGAATCGGCAGGTAGTGCGAGCCGTCCATGTCCTTGAGGATGACAACCGGGTCGTGGGTCAGGAGGTCGATGCCGAGCTTGTCGACCTTCATTTGGCGCATATGCGACCTATCCGACATGCACGCCGGATTTTCTTGCCGGCAACGCGAACGGCCGCTCGACCATGCCACTTTCATGCGGAATCGTGGGCCTGCCAAATGTCGGCAAAACGACCATCTTCAACGCACTTACGCGTTCGGCCCAAGCCTTCGCCGCAAACTACCCGTTCGCAACGATCGAGCCGAACGTCGGCGAGGTTGCGGTGCCCGACGCGCGCCTGCCCGTGCTGTCGAGCCTCGTCAACGCGCGGCGCATCGTCCCGGCGACCGTTCGCTTTGTCGATATTGCGGGCTTGGCGCGCGGAGCGAGCAGCGGCGAGGGGCTAGGCAACGCCTTTCTCAGCCACATACGGGAGACCGACGCAATTGCAATGGTGGTGCGTTGTTTCGAGAGTGAGGACGTGACACATGTCGAGGGCGGGACCGATCCACGCCGAGATTATGAGATCATTGCAATCGAATTGGCACTTGCCGACCTCGCAACGATGCGCAAGCGCATCGCGAAGCTCGAGAAAGAAGTCCGAGCGAAGCCCGCGATGCGCTCGGACCTGGAGGCAGCCCAGCGTCTCTGCGAGGCCCTTGAGGAGGCGCGCCCGGCTCGCAGCTTCGCGCCCGGCAGCGAGGAGGCTCGAGTGGCCGCCGATTCCTTTCTGCTCACCTCTAAGCCCATGCTCTACGTCGCCAACGTCGACGAGGCGCAAGCCGGCACTGGGGAGCGGATTCAGACCGTCGAGGAGATCGCGCGCGAAGACGGCGGAAAGGCCGTCGTCCTTAGCGGCAAGTTCGAAGCCGAGTTGGCGGCCCTCAGCGAGCCCGAGGCGGCCGAGTTTCGTCGCGACCTCGGACTCGAGCGCAGCGGTCTCGACGACCTCTCCGCGGCCGCATACGACCTGCTTGGCCTGATGACGTTCCTAACGGCCGGCGAGAAGGAAGCCCGGGCTTGGCCGATTCCCAAAGGGACGAAGGCGCCTCGGGCGGCCGGAACGATCCACAGCGATTTGGAGCGAGGCTTCATTCGGGCTGAGGTCGTCTCGTACGACGATTACGTGGAATACCAAACCATGGAAGCGCTGCGCGCCGCCGGGCGAATGCGAAGCGAGGGGCGCGAGTACGTAATGCGGGAAGGCGATGTCGTAAACTTTCGATTCAACGTTTAGCCAAGGGGCTGCGCGGCGGCGCGGGCAAAGATAGCGTATGACCACCGCTCTTCGTGAGACCTCGGTGCGCGACGTTTCGGTTTTCGGTGACGCGATCGCGTATTTCAACGAGGCCGCCGACCTGCTCGAGCTCGACGCCGGAATGCGGCGGATTCTCACCCACCCGTCGCGTCAGATCATTTTCTCGATTCCATTTCAGCGCGACTCCGGGGAGTTCGAGGTTTATACCGGCTATCGCGTGCAGTACAATTTCGCGCGCGGTCCGGCAAAAGGCGGTATCCGCTTTCACCCGCGCGTAACGCTCGATGAGGTAACGGCACTCGCCTTTTGGATGACGTGGAAGTGCGCCGTTGTCGACCTGCCGTTCGGCGGCGGAAAGGGTGGAGTCACCTGCGATCCGACGACCCTATCCTCCAACGAACTCGAGCGCATCACGCGCCGCTACGCTGCCGAGCTCGTCGAAGTAGTCGGGCCCGACAAAGACGTTCCCGCGCCGGACGTCAACACGACGCCCCAGGTAATGGCCTGGTTTATGGACACGTACTCGATGCACGTTCGCCAGAACATGCCGGGCGTCGTAACGGGCAAGCCGCTCGAAATCGGCGGGTCGCGCGGACGCGTCGAGGCAACCGGCCGCGGCGTGACGATCTGCGCGCTCGACGAGATGGCCGAGATGGGGTTGCGCCCCGACCGCGCGACCATCGCCATTCAGGGTTTCGGCAACGTTGGCATGCACGCGGCAAAGCTTTTCGAGGAACGCGGCTGTAAAGTCGTTGGAATCTCCGATGTGACCGGAGCGTATTACAACCCTGGCGGCATCTACGTCAACGGCGCGGCGGATCATGCTGCGAGGTTTGGAACGCTCGAAGGTTTCAAAGGTGGAGAGAAGATCACCAACGCCGAGCTTCTGACGAGCGAGTGCGACGTGCTCGTGCCGGCAGCGCTCGAGAAAGTCTTTACGGCTGAGACGGCGTCGAAGGTTAAGGCGAAGCTGGTCGTCGAGGGGGCGAATGGTCCGACGACGCCCGAAGCCGATCGTATCTTCCGCGAGCGCGGCATCGTCGTCATTCCCGACATCATGGGAAACGCCGGCGGGGTGACCGTTTCGTACTTTGAATGGGCGCAAGACCGAATGGGTTACTTTTGGAAGGAGTCCGAGGTAAACGAGCGTCTCGAAGATTTCCTTCTCACGAACCTCCACCAGGTCCGCTCGATCTCGAATTCGCGCAAGGCGACGCTGCGAACGGCCGCCTACACGCTGGCAATCGACCGGGTAGTCAAGGCCTCGAAACTTCGCGGCATCTACGCCTAGGCAGTCGAGGTTTTCTCGGTTCCGATCAAGCGCGCGATCCGCACGCAGGCCTCCGCGTAAGAGCGAAGTCTTGCGACGACGAATCGCTTTTGCGCGTCCGCGGCATCACCGAGCTCTGTTTCAAGCGCAGTCGTCGCCGCCGATAAGGTTTCGTCGGGTCGCGCGCGACGAGAATCGCGTAAGGCTTGCGACAGTTCAGTCATCTCGGCAACGAGCGCAGCGTTGAAGCGCCCGAGTCCGGCGATGTGGACCGAGCCCTCTGTTTCGAGCGCCGTTTCAAGCGCGAAGCTGGCCAGAGCAAAACGCTGCGTCGCGGCTAATATCCGCAGCGCTCGCGCCGCTCCGATGGTGTGATGACCGCGCGGCTCGTTGCGGGTACGGTCAATCGACGTCTCTACCGCGGTGCGAACCTTCCAAAGCTCGCTGCGCGCGTCGTCGATGCGCTTTCGCGCGTCCACAGACGGCACGGCGTAAGCTTGCAGAATCGCATCGGCCAAGCCGCGCTGCGCGTTCAAAAAGTCTGCGAGCAACGCACGCGTGCGCTTGCGCTCCCAGGTGGGCAGCACGAGATATCCGACCATCGCGAGCGCGCCGCCCGCCAACGTGTCGAGCAGCCGCTCGTCAATCGTGGTCGTCCCGGGAAGTCCGCGCATTGCGAGGACTATGACGACGAACGACGTGATTGCAACTGTAAAAAGCGCGTAGTTCGGATTGAACGAGAGATACGCCGCGGCGGCGGCCAGCAATAGGCCGGCGATTTCCAAGGCCGGCCGGCCGTGGAGGAGCGCTAAGGCAGCGGTTGCGACGACGGCGCCCAGCAGCGTTCCAGCGATCCGCGCCGCGCCGCGGACGAAGGTCGTCTGAAAATCGGGCTTCAACACGAGAGCGGCCGTTAGCGGAATCCAGTAACCGCGATGCGCCGCAAAATGCCGGCCGAGGATCATTGCGATCGCCAGCACCAACGCAAAGCGCAGAGAATCGCGGCTCAGCCAGTCAATATGATTCTGCACGTACGGGCCCGGCCGCGGCTGCGAGAGCAGAGCAAACCGAGGAAGTCTCCCGCGCGCGAGCATGGAGGCGGCTTCGGTGGCGTCGCGTAGATGCGCCGCTAAGTCCGATGCAGCCGCAAGCTCGAGCGCATCATCGGCACGAAGATCGATCGTTCTCTCGACAGCGCTGCTTCCTGTCAGCACGTCCGCAACTTCGGAGAGCCGATCGGCGACGGTGCGCAAGAGCGCGGCCGATGCCGGCCGGCCCGCGCCGTGAGCGGTCATGGCGGTGAGCGCACCCAAACGGCGCCGGACGATTTCCGAGTCTTCGAGTAACCGATTGAATCGCGCCAGATCGGCAGCGCGTGCGAACGGCTGCGGATCGGCCAGCACCTGCCGCGCAGTTGCGAGCGGTGTGATCGGAGGCAGCGCCGCCGAACCATCCGCGATGCCGCGCGCGTACGTGGCCAAGGTGCTATAGACGTCGGCCAGCGCCGTGCGTTCGACTGTGCCCCGCGCCGTCGGCCAGGCGATCAGCAGAAGCGCCGCTTGGATCAAGCCGCCGGCGAAGACCAGCAGCGATTGCTCCGCGGCCGTAGCCGCGGGCAGCGGCTGGCTCGAAAAGAGGACGAAGGCCACGAGCGAGTTTAACGCGACCGTCGACGCAGCGGGCCCTATTTGGCCGATCGTTGCGAACGCGTAGGCGACCAACGCGGTCGCTGCCACGAGTGCGGGCGTCGAGTGCGCTGCGATCGCTCCAACGAAGCTGGCCGCCGACATTCCGAGCGCGGCCAATAAGATCGCTGCCAGCCGCGTACGATAGATGCCCTGCAGCGACGTGAAACCGGTGATGAAGGCGCCGATCGCCGCGGGAACTCCGGCCGCCGGATGGCCCAGGGCCGCGGCGATTACAAGCGGGATCGCTACGCCGACGGTGCAGCGTAGAGCGTACCCCGGTTCGAAGGACGACCGGTCGAACGTGCCGACCGTAGCCGCGAGTTCCCGCAACCACGTCAGCAAGGGAGAAGTCGCGAAGCCGCCGCTCTGGCTAGTGCGGTGCGAACGGATCGGGGAAGCAGTACTTTTTGTTGCTGCAGCGGGTACCTTGGTAAGCGCCAACGATATCCACTTGCGGGATATGCGCGCCGTACGCTTTGTTGATCGTCGCGATGAAGTCGTAGGCGATCAGAGCATAGCCTGTGTTCGACGGATGTATGCCGTCGAAGCTGAGCAGGCCGTACATGTAGCCGAGCGTGCAGCAAACACCCGGGTTTATCGAAGCCGCTTGAGCAAAGTAGCGGTTTGATGGATCGCCGCTGGCAAGGCCGTGGAAGATCGAATAGGCGTCCACCAAAGGTACGTGGTTGGCGCTCGCGGCGTTGTCGATGCCGGTATTGATGACGTTGTTGAGCGCCTGAACTTTACCCGCGAACGCCGGCGTAATATAGTTCATGCCGAGGCCGCTTCCGGGGACGACTTTACAGTGCGGTGCGGGCTTGGGGCAATCGAGGTTCGGCAAATTGTCTTCGTACGCTTGGGCGTAGTTGATAATCAAGAAAACACCTTGCAGTGTCAGATAGCCACATGGCGACGTCTCAGACGTCGGGGTGCAGCCGTTGGGTGTATCGAGACCGTACTTCTTTGAGAGGGGGGCAACATCTCCCTGAAGGCCGGCCAATTCGAGCGTGCACCAGGCGAAGGTTTGAATCGCACACTCCTTTCGGGGTATGTGAGTCCCAACGCGCTGGAAGAAGCCGGTCTCCAAAATATTCGGCAGATTTACTATGACGACACGAGCGCCCGAGTTCTCGAGCGTCGTAATCGTGGTGTGTAGGTCGCTCTCGACTTGGCCGACGGTACGGTTTCCGCCAACGAAGCGACCGCCGCTCCCCATGTACTTGAGCACGTCGTTGGCGCCGAGCCAAACCGTTGCCAGCGTCGGATGAAGCGAGGCGGCTGCATTGACTTCGGTCAGGTGCCCGCCTAACTTCGTGAAGTTTCGCAGCACCGGCCAAAAGGTGCCGCTCTCTTCGTTGACGACGTCGCTCAAAAGCCCGGGTATTCCGGGGAGCGGACTGCACGTGTCGGTCTGCGGCTGGTGGATCGTGTTTGCTTCGTGCTGCGTGAGGCCGGGGATACCGAAATTGCGGATGTGGGTCGAGGTTGGATTGAGACGGACGCGTGCCGACCCGCGCAGTAGAAAGCCGGCCTGATTGAATCCGTTAGCGTACGTACAAGAATTGCTCCCCTTGAACTGGGCCGCAGGATTGTAATAATTGTTGGTCGGCACGATCTGATTGTCGAGCCCGGGGCCTTTGATCAATGGAAGTGGACTCGTCGCCGGGTCGTACATTTCATTGATGGCAGTCTCGAGCGGTTTGCCCGATGCCTGTTCGTCGAGCAACGCCCACCAGCCGTTCTCCTGGTTCGGCGGGATTTGGTGAGCTCGACCTAGGCCGTTGTTCCAGATCGGATTGCGAACGTCGGTCTCGCCGATTATTCCATCCGATTGATATCCGGCCGTCAAACTGTCGCCGACTCCGACGATGCGCGTCAAAAGCGAGCTTTGCAGCGGTCGCGCCCGGCCGCCATTCGAGGGCAGCCCCGGCGCGGTACCGCCGTCCCCGCCGCAGGCCGCTAATGCGGCAAGCGCGAGCAGCGCGATCGATTTCTTTACGTGTGATGATTCCATGCTCAAGCCTCTGACGTCATAACGGGAAATTGTTGGGTGAACCGATGCCGAACATCAGCTGCAGCTGCGTTGCTTTGAGACCGCCGATCGCGAGTCCGCACGCGTTGCCGATTGCCTGTTGGACGGTCAAACACTTGATCCCAGTGATGCCGTCGGGACCAAGATTGGTTGGATTGCCGCTGTTGAGAACCGCCTGTACGAACCCGTACTTCGAGACCCGTTGCGAAACACCCAAAAAGTAGGCGATCAGGTGCTCGGGATAGGGATCTGTCGGCAGGTAGTCTCGCGCGCTCTGCGGCTCGAAGAAGAGCGTCGTACCGTGCATCGGAGTGTATTCGACATAAAGAACTTGCGGCAGCTGCATGGAGTTGCCGACATTGGCCCCGGCAGTGTGAACGAGCCACTGCGGCGCGATCGTAAACGTGCCGAACATTTTCGGCGTCTTCAAGAACGGAAGGGTAATCGCGACTGCATAGTATTGGGCCGTGCGCACCGGAATGTTCTCGACCGGCCCGTCGGGCAGGTTGTAGGTGAACGGAACGACGTCGTTATTGTTCGGCGAGAAGCCGATCTGACCGCCGCGCGCGACGTACGTCGGGGTGATGATGACCGGCACCGGTCCCGGCAACTTGTCTGATTTGATCAAGAACATCTTTTGAAGCATGAAGACGCCGAAGGTGTCTTTCGTGCGAACGTTGATGTTGCGTCCGGTGCCAGGGCCGCAGGCATTGCCGCCGGACAAATCCGCGCATCCGACCGGGTTTTGGAAGCCCGCCAGATAGACGGGTGCCGTGCCGCTGTTGAAACCGTAGGGCCAATGCTGGATTTGAAACATGCTCGCGAGGATCTTCGTCGACCAGTTGACTTTGTAGCCGAGCACGGCGTCCATCCCGCCCATCAACCAGCCTTGCTTTCCGTAATCTCCGATGTTTCCGTACGGAGTGGCCATCGAGAAATCGAGCATCCAGATGATTCGATCGCCCGGAAGTTCGATTGCCCGCAGCGGTGGCTGATTCACCGGCGGCGCTTGAGCGATCGTCGAGCCTTGTTTTTGCGGCTTCGGCTGGCTCATTACGCTCTTGATCGCGTCGTTTGCTCCGGGAACGATTGACTTTTGGAAAACGTCGCCGGTGCCGTCGGCTGCCGCAGGTAACGCCCAAGTTCCCATTGAGAATGCCGCTGCAACGGCTGCTATCCTGCGAAAGATCGGTCCCGGCATGCAAGCTCTCCCCCAAAAGTCTCTCAGTGTTCAGCTTTCGACGCCGCTCAGGATGTCACTGAGAGCGACCGATAACGAAGGTTATAAATTTATCAGCTACTTTTGGGAGACGTTGCGCCTAACGAATCGAAATCCTTTCGGGTCTATACGCCGGCGTGCGGTGCCATCGGTTGATCCAAAGCGATTTCACCGCGCGTCTGACCGTCGCCGGCCGGTCGTCCGCGTAATTCGAACGACTTGATGATGACGTAGAGCACCGGCGTGATGCCGAGATTCAAAACGGTCGACATGAGCATGCCGCCAAACACGACTGTTCCGAGCGAATGTCGTGCCGCTTCGCCGGCTCCGGACGCGAAGACGAGGGGAATAACCGCGATCACGAAAGCGATGGACGTCATTAAAATTGGGCGTAACCGCGTCTGCGCTGCGCGCAGTGCTGCCTGAACGATGGTCGCGCCGGCGCGTATCTGCTGGTTTCCGAACTCGACGATCAAAATCGCACTCTTGCTTGCCAAGCCGATGAGCATGACGTAACCGACCTGCGCGTAGACGTCTTGCGAAAGGGTTGGATCGAAGAGGAAGGGGATCGGAAAGTGACGCAGGTTTATGAACAGCAGCGCACCCAACAGCGCAGTCGGTACCGCTAGCAGCACGATGAGCGGATCGATGTAGCTTTCGTACTGAGCCGCCAGGACGAAGAAGACGAAGACCAGCGCCAAAATGAAGATCTCGATCGTAAGCGGGCCGGCCGCTATCTGATCGAGTTGCAAGCCCGTCCACTCGTAGTTGACGCCCTTCGGCATCACCTTGGCTGCGATTTGCGACATCGCCTGGATCGCGGTGCCGGTGCTGGTACCCGGCGCGTTGCTCCCGTTGAGCTCGATGTTGCGGTAGAGATTGTAGTGCGTGATGATCGGCGGTCCCAAAACCCGCTCGATCGTCATCAGCGATGAGAGCGGCGTTATCACACTGCCGGTCGCGGTCGTCGCGCTCGTCGCTGCGCCGGGGAGCGCCGTCGGAACCGCGTTCGGCAAAACCGAAATGCCCGGCGCCGTCGCAGAGTGGACGTAGAGCTGCCCGAGCGACGAGACGTTGTTACGGAACGGCGAATCGGCTTGTACGATGACCTGCCACGACCGGTTTAGGAACGTGAAGTTGTTGACGTAAAGCGAGCCGAGGTTGACTTCCATCGTCGTAAAGACGTCGGAGAGCGAAACGCCGATGGACTTGGCCTTGTTGCGATCTATGTTCGATTCGATCTGCGGCGCGTTGATGCGGAACTGGGTGAAGACGTTGGCCAGGCGTGGATCCTTCGCAGCGGCGCCCATCACCCCAAAGGCGGTGTTCATCAAGGCCGGTAGGCCGACGTTCCCGCGGTCTTCCAGCATGAATTGAAAACCACCGAAGTTACCGACACCGTTGATTGCGGGCGGATTGAATGCAAAGATCTGTGCCTGCGGAATCTGCGTGTAGAATGCGTAATTCAGCCGCTGTTCGACGGCGAATACGCTGTGTGGCGTACACGCTTCCGGGTGCGCGAAAAGAAAGACGAGCTGGCACCATGCCGGTGATTTGCGCTCGCCCCAGGGCTTGAGCAAAGCAAACATGATCCCGCGGTTGGGCGCCGCTCCCGAGAAGCTGAAGCCGCCGACGTCAAAGAGATGCAGCACCTCGGGCTGCGCGCGGACGATCGCCTCCGCCCGGCGCGAGACGCTCTGTTCGCCGTCGAGTGAGGTTCCCTCCGGCGCCTGCACCAACATGATGAAATAGCCGAGGTCCTCGTCGGGCAAAAAGCCCTGCGGCGTTTTGCCGGCAAAGAATAGCGTTAGCAGCAACGCGCCGACGAAGATGCCGGCAACGGCCCAGCGCCGCCGGAACATTTGGGGAAGCATCCGGCCGTACCAATCCCGGAATCGCTTGAAGTTCGCGTTGAAGATGCGGAAAAAGAGTGCCTTCGACTCGTATTCACCCGAGAGAAGCCGCGCCGAGAGGACCGGCGCGAGCGTAAGCGCCATGAAGAGCGAGATCGTGATCGAGGCTGCAATCGTCAGCGCAAACTGCTTGTAGATCTGACCGGTCGTGCCCGGCAGGAAGCCGACCGGAACGAAGACCGCCAGAAGCACGAGCGATGAGGCGACGACGGCGCTCTGGATCTCGCGCATCGCTTCCGCCGCACTCGCGACGCCGCTTTGCTTGCCCTTGTTTAGTTCCATGTGCCGCGCGATGTTTTCGATGACGACTATTGCATCGTCGACTACGAGCCCGGTGGCGAGCGTTAACCCAAAGAGCGTGATCGTGTTGATCGAGAAATGGAAGAGCTGCATCACGAAAAACGTTCCGATCAGCGAGACCGGTATGGTTGCGGCGGGAATCAGGACCGATTTCGGATGCTGCAGAAAGACGAAGATAACCAGGATGACCAGTACGATCGAAAGCAGCAGCGTTAGGACCACTTCCCTGACCGATTCGTTCACGAAGGTCGTCACGTCGAAGGCGGTCGTCCAGTGCATTCCGGTGGGGAACTGGGGCGCGAGTTGCGTCATATGGGCCGTGACGCTGCGCGAGACGTCGAGGGCGTTGGCGGTCGGATACTGCTGGACGCCCAACCCGATGACGTTGCTGTTGCCGTCGAAGCGCAGATCGGTCGTATAGCTCTGCGCACCCAGCTCGATGCGAGCCACATCGGACAGGCGTACGTAGCCGCCGTTCGGGTTCGCTCTCAGAATAATGTTGGCGAACTGCGAGGGATCGGAGAGCTGGGTAAGCGCGTTGACCGTAAAGCTGTACGGCTGGTTCTTGGGCTCCGGCGGCGTACCGATGCTGCCGGCCGCTACCTCGGCATTTTGCTCCTGCAGGGCGCTGACCACGTCGCTCGCGTCGAGCCCGTTCTGCGCCAGCTTGATCGGGTTCAGCCAGATGCGCATTGCATACTGGCGTTGACCGAAGATAATGACCTGCGAAACGCCTTGCACGCGTGTCAGGTCGTTGACGATGTTGATCTGCGCGTAGTTGCTCATCGTCAGCGTATCGAGGCTCTTGCTGGTGGACGTGAGCGCGATGCCCATCACGAACGTTCCGGAGTTCTTAGCCACCTGTATGCCGAGCTGTTGTACCGTCGCCGGCAGCAGCCCGAGCGTGGATTGGACCGCGTTCTGTACGTCCGCAGCCGCGATATCGAGGTCGACGCCCAAGTTGAAGGTAAGCGTAATCGTCGAAACGCTCTGCCCGCTGGTCGAGCTGAGGTACCGCAAGCCCTGCACGGTATTGACCGCTTGCTCGAGCGGCGTCGTCACCTGGGCCTCGACGGCCTGCGGGCTCGCTCCGGTGTAGGTCGCGGTTACCGTGACGACCGGCGGCGCGATCTGGGGATACTGCGCGATCGGGAGCGCCGGGATTACGACAAGCCCGGCGATCATGATCAGCAGGGAGCAGACCACCGCGAGGACGGGCCGGCTGAGGAAGACCTTCGTCACGTTAGCTTTTCCAACCTAAGCACTCTACCGGCGGTTGCGCCGGCCTAACGTCACCCGGAAGAAAAACTCAAAAGGCCTGCTCGGCGTGATACGAGCTACGCGAGAGTGGGCTCGAGACGACCTGATGGAATCCCTTCGAGCGCGCCAGCTCGCCGAGGCGGTCGAACTGTGCCGGCGTCACGAACTCGGAGACGGGCAAGTGCTTCTTGCTCGGCTGTAAGTACTGGCCCATCGTGAAGATATCGACGCCGGCGGCGCGCGCATCGTCCATCGCGACCTCGATTTCGGATTCGCTCTCTCCTAAGCCGAGCATCAGCGAGGTTTTCGTATAGCGCTGTGGCGTGCGACGCTTGACGTGCGCGAGAACCGCCAGCGATTGATCGTATGCCGCCCGCTTGTCGCGTACCGACGGCGTGAGCCGGCGCACCGTCTCCAGGTTGTGCGCGAAAACATCCGGCTTGGCGTCTACGACGATGTCGACCGCCCGGAGATCGCCACGGTAGTCGCCGCTAAGGATCTCGACACGCGAACCTGGAACGCGCTGGTGAATCGCGCGCACGGTGTTGGCAAAGATCAGCGCGCCGCCGTCGGGCAGGTCGTCGCGATCGACCGCGGTCACCACCAGATACTTCCAACCCAAATCGCGCACGGCTTGCGCGACCCGCAGCGGCTCGAGCCAATCCACTTCGCCGCGCGGGTTCCCGGTCTTGACGTTGCAGAAGCGGCAACCGCGCGTGCAGGTGTCGCCCAAAATCATGATCGTTGCGGTTCCCGCGCCCCAACACTCCGCCACGTTGGGGCAGGCTGCTTCTTTACAGACCGTGTGAAGCCCCAAAGCATTGACCTCTGTCTTGACGCGCTCGTATTCTTGCCCGATCGGCAGTGAAACGCGCAGCCACTCCGGCTTTTTCTTTGTCATCCTGAGCCCTTCGACTCGGCGCTCCGCGCCTTGCTCAGGATAAGCTTTGTCGAAGGATGTCAGGTCTATCTCGACCGCCATGCTACGCCTCAACCAGGCGCGCGAACTCCACGTCGAACGTGCGCGCCATCTCCTCGAGTAGTATCTGCTTTGCTTCCTCCATGCCGATCGTTCGCCCGGTCTCGGCCGAGAGCGACGTGATGCCGCGATCGGTCAAGCCGCATGGGTTGATGATTCGATCGTAATCCAACTCGTTGCAGACGTTCAGCGCGATGCCGTGGAGCGAGACCATTGCTTGAACTGCAAGGCCGATCGCGCAGATTTGGTTGCGTCCGACCCAGACGCCCGCGTGTCCGCTCCAGCGCTCGCCGCGAACGCCGAAGCGAGCGCAAGCGTTGATAACCGCGGCTTCCAGCGCGCGCACCAGCGGAACGACCTCGCGAAAACGTTCGAGCCTTCGAATCGGATAGACGACGAGTTGCCCCGGTCCGTGGTAAGTAACGTCGCCGCCGCGTTCGATCGCTATGAGGTCGACCCCGCGCCGTGCAAGCTCCTCCGCGGGGAAAAAGACGTTCTCGCGCTTCGCCCGGCGCCCCAACGTGACGACCGGCGTATGCTCGACGACGATCCAGGTATCGGGCTCGCGCCCGTCGCGCACGTCTTCGTGCACACGATGCTGCAGCTCCCACACCTCTCGATACGGGCGCATTCCCAAATCGAGTAGACGGGCGTTCGTCAAGCGCCGACCGGCGTTTTGGGCTTGGGATTGATGAGGTGAATCGCCTTACCGTGCGCGGCTTCGGCGGCATCCATGATGCCCTCGGTCAACGTCGGGTGAGGATGGACCGAAAGCCCGACGTCCTCGAGCGTCGCGCCCATCTCGAGCGCGATCACCCCTTCGCCGATGAGGGATTCCGCCTGCGGCGCGACGATGTGCATGCCGAGCAGAAGGTCGGTCTTCGCATCTGCTACCAGTTTGATTAAGCCTTCGCTCTCGTTCATTGTGCGAGCGCGTCCGCTGGCAGCGAGCGGGAACTTACCGACGCGCACGTCATAGCCCGCGCTCTTTGCCTCTTCTTCGGAAAGGCCGACGGTCGCGACCTCCGGGTCGGTGTAGATCGCATTTGGAACGGCAACCGGGTCGAAGGCTGCGGAACGGTCACCGTTGATGACCTCGGCAGCTACGACGCCTTGCCTCATCGCACGATGCGCAAGCAGCGGCGCACCGGTAACGTCACCGACCGCGAAGATGTTTGATACTTTCGTGCGCTGCTGCCGGTCAACGGCGATGAAGCCCCGCTCGTCAACGTCAAGCCCGGCGTTGCGCAACTCGAGACGATCGGTGACCGGACGGCGCCCAACGGCGACCAGTACCATGTCGAACTCGCGGGTCTCATCCTTCCCGCCGGTTCCCTCACCGTTTAGCGTGGCGCGCACGATCTTGCCGAGTTTTTCGAGCGCGCCGACTTTGGTGTTGAGCATGATCTCGATGCCCTGCTTTTTCAAGATGCGGCCAAGCGTCTTACCGATCTCGGCATCGGTCCCGGTTAGAATCTGCGGCATCATTTCGACGACCAGTACTTGCGCGCCGATGCGGCCGTAGACCGTCGCAAACTCCAAGCCGATGACCCCGCCGCCAATCACGAGCAGCTGCTTTGGAATGCGGCTGAGCCGAACGGCGTCGTCTGAGTTGATGATCGACTCGCCGTCGCGTGGCCATGCCTTCACGTCGACCGGCGCAGAGCCGGTCGCGATGACGACGTTATCTGCAGTAATCCGTTCGGTGCTGCCGTCCGCGAGCTTCACCTCGATCTCAGTGGGAGATTTAAACGATGCTTCGCCGCGGAGAAACTCGACGCCGTTCGCTTTGAAGAGCGTCTTGACGCCGTTGACGTTCGCATTGACGACGTCGCTGGTGAACTTTGCAACCGTTTCGCGCTCGACTTCGGCTTTGGGCACCTTGAGGCCGATCGTGCCGGCGCGCTCAATGTGGCGAACCACCTCACCGACGTGAAGCAGCGCCTTCGTCGGAATGCATCCCCAGTTGAGGCAGACGCCGCCGACCTCGTCGCGATCCACGCAGATGACTTTCTTGCCCAGTTGCGCGAGCCTGATCGCGACGTGATAACCGCCGGGACCGGCGCCGATGATGACCGTGTCCACCTGGTGTTGTGCCGAAGTGCTCATGCGTCCACGTTTCGCACCGGGCGAGAGCGTTCCCCAGGCCTTGGGCGAAATGGCGTCATCCAGTGTCTAGAATTGGATGGGCCGGGCTGCTGCCGGAGATCGATCGCGACTCGATCGTTCCGCTCTACCGCCAGATCCACGAGCACCTGCGCGAGGCGATCCTGACTGGAACGCTTCCCGAGTCGACACGCCTCCCGCCCGAGCGCACGATGGCCGAGCGGCTGGGCGTCAATCGCAGCACGATCGTCCACGCCTACCGCGAGCTCGTCGGTGACGGGCTCATCGAGCAGCGAGTAGGCTCGGGCTCGCGCGTCGTTCCGCAGCTGCGCGGCGGTCAGCCGGAGCGGTCGGCCGCCGTTCCCTGGTGGGTGACCTTGCCGCCCTGGCGGGTCGGCGAGTTTCCTAACGTCTTGGGCGAGCTGGCTGCCAAACCGGAGCCGGGGCGCATATCCTTCGTGCAGGGAGTCGCGCCCGGTGAGCCCTCACCGCTCGGCGAGCTCGCCAAATCGTTCGGGCGCGTGGCACGCGATCCGCGGTTCGTCCTCTCGTACGGGGATTCGGAGGGCTACGAGCCGTTGCGCGCGGCGATCGCTGCGCGCATGAAGGCTCGCGGTGCTGCCTCGATCACGCCGGCGAGCATCATCGTGCTTACGGGATCGACGCAAGGAATTGCAATCGTCGCACAGAGTTTGGCCGAGCCGGGCGACGAGATCATCGTCGAGTCGCCCTCCTACCCCGGAGCGCTGCAGGTCTTTCAAATCAACGGGCTGCGCGCGATCTCGATACCGGTCGACGATGATGGAATGCGCGTCGATCACGTGGAGGCGGTGCTGCGCACGCGCCGCCCGCGCTTCATCTACACGATGCCGTCGTTCCACAATCCCACCAATGCGACGATGAACGCCGACCGGCGCGAGCGACTGGCGACGATCGCCCGGCGCGCCGGCGTTCCGATCGTCGAGGATGATCCGTACGGGCCGCTGGCCCCCGCCGGCGCTCCGCTCGTCGCGTTCGCTCCCGACCATGTCGTCTACATTTCGACCTTCTCAAAGACGATCGCGCCGAGCCTGCGCGTCGGGTGGCTTGCCGCACCGCGCACGATTCTCGAACGTCTCTTGCTGCGCAAACAAGCGTATGACATGGCAACGAGCCTCTACGTGCAGGCGGCAATCGCCGACTATCTCGAGCGCGGGTACGACGTGCATGTCGGTCAGTTGCGCAAAGAGCTGCTCGAGCGCCGCGCGATTGCCGACGAAGCGATCGCCGAGTACTGGCCGTCAGGACTGAAGGTGAGCCGTCCCGCCGGCGGATTCTATCTCTGGACGTCCACACCACGCGAACTCCGGGCGCGCGCTTTGCTCGACGCCTCGGAGCGCCTGGGGGCGTCGTTTCTCTTTGGCGAGGCGTTCTTTGCCAACTCCGGCGGCGACCACTACTTCCGGCTCGCCCTCACCGCGGTAACGCGGCAAGAAATTCCAGAAGGGATTCGTCGCATCGGTCAAGCCATCTCGACGCTGCGTTCGTGAACGCAATTCAGCGCCGCCTTCTGCAATGGCACCGCCGCCACGGGCGCTCCGAACTGCCTTGGCGTACCGCGCGCGATCCGTATCGCACGGTCGTCAGCGAGTTCATGCTCGCGCAAACGCAAGTCGAGCGCGTTGTTCCCAAGTTCGAGGCATTCGTTGCTCGGTTTCCCGGCTTCGCCTCGCTCGCGCGCGCTACGGCCGCCGACGTGCTGCGCGAGTGGAAGGGACTCGGGTACAACTCACGCGCGGTGCGCTTGCGGCGTCTTGCGCAAGCCGTTGTCGAACGCTACGGCGGAAAGCTGCCGGCGGAGCGCGAGCAACTGCGAGTGCTGCCGGGGATCGGCCCGTATACGGCGGCTGCCATCCGCGCCTTTGCCTTCGATATTGACGACGCACCGATAGATACCAACGTGCGACGGGTCGTCAACCGCCTCTTTTTCGGGCTCGAGTATCCCCGCGGCGCAGCGCCGCGCGAACTCGACGCTCGCGCTCGCGAACTCGTTCCACGTGGCCGCGCACACGATTGGAACTCGGCTTTGATGGACCTCGGCTCGAGCATCTGCACTGCGCGCGCTCCTAAATGTCTGCTCTGTCCGTTGCGCTCCGAGTGCGCGTCGGCGCCTGTCGACGCCACATTGCTCGAGCGGCTGCGCGCGGCCGCCGGCGCGAGCCGGTCGCCCGGGAACAGCATCCCATTCGAACGCACGTCGCGTTACGCGCGCGGGCGTATCCTCGACCGATTGCGCGACCTGCCCCCCGGGCGGCGGATCTCGCTGCTCGACCTGCATTGCGCCATCGGTCACGCCGTCCCGGGACGCAGCGTGGAGGAAGTTAGTAAGTTAGTCGACGCACTCTCGCGCGACGGGCTGGTGACGCGCGACGGGACCGGCGTCGCGCTGCCAGAATAGCACGGCACTGATGCCGCGCATTCCGTTTCCGAAGAAGAAGGTTCCACGTCGCGTAGCGATCGAGGAACTCGCCATTCTCGAGCGGACCTATCCGCACGCTGTGACCGCGCTCGAGTATGGGAGCGAGTTCCAGCTGCTCGTCGCGGTCATTCTCTCGGCCCAGACCACCGACGCGCGCGTCAATATGACGACGCCCGCGCTTTTTGCTAAGTATCCAACCCCTGAAAAACTCGCTCGCGCTCGGCAAGCCGACGTCGAGAAAATCATCAGATCGACTGGCTTCTTCCGTATGAAGGCAAAGAACGTTATTGCGTGCGCGCGCGACCTCGTCGAACGCTTCGGTGGGCGCGTTCCGCGCGGTCGCGAGGAGCTAGAATCGCTCGCAGGCGTGGGACGCAAAACGGCCAGCGTCGTAATGGCGGCCGCTTTCCAGGAAGAGGCTCTGGCGGTGGATACCCACGTCTTTCGCGTCTCACATCGTCTCGGCCTGACGCTCGGCACGACGCCGCGCCAAGTGGAGGACGACCTGACCGCGCTGGTGCCGCCGCCGAAATGGGGCGACGCAACGCACTGGATGATTATGCACGGACGTCAAGTCTGCAGGGCGCCCACGCCCCAATGCACGCAGTGCCCCGTGAACGAGCTTTGCCCAACGCCCCGCATCATCGCAAAGCTGTGACGCGGATCGTCTTCGTGTTGGCGCTGGCGGCGTTCGCGATGCCGGTGCGTGCTGCCGCAGAGATCACGCTCGATACCGTTTACACGAAGGAACCGCCGTGGGGGCGCATGATCGATCGCGTCTCGTGGTCTCCCACCGGCGGGCAGTTCCTGTACGTTCGGCGCAGCCAAGATCCAAGCGAAGCTCTGCCCCTGGTGCTCTGGGACGCCGCAACCGGCGTGTCGCGCATCTGGCTTGCGGCGGGCGCCCTCGGCGCCAAAGCGACGCCGCAGGTGCTCGATTGGTCGCCCGATGGAACGCGCGTCGTATTGCTGGCTCGCGGGGCGCTCTATTGGGCGGCGATTGCCGACCCTCGACCGCAGCGAATCGCCGCCGATGTAGACGATGCGCTTTGGTCGCCGCGAGGAAATTCCATCGCCTATTCGCGCAACGCCGACCTTTACGTCGCGACCTTCCGAAATCGTCTGACGATTCGTCGCGTGACGCGGGGTGGGGTACCCGGCGACTTGCTCAACGCCACTTTCGATTGGGTCTATCCCGAAGAGCTCGGCATCGAGCACGGGTTTCGCTGGTCGCCCGACGGTTCGCAGATCGCGTATCTAACGATGGACGAGCGGCGCGTTACCAACTTTCCGATCGCCGACTTTCTCACCGTCAATAACGAAGTCGACCACGAGCGCTACCCGCTTGCTGGTCAAGCGAATCCGGGCGTCACGCTGCGCGCGGTCAACTTAACAACGGCCGCCGATCGTCTGGTCTACGACGCGTCGCGCCGCGACGAATATGTCGCTAACTTCGATTGGATTCCTCATTCGAATCGACTCGAAGCCGAAATCCTCGATCGAGCTCAGCGCAACATGCGCCTCGACGTCTGGGCGAACGCGCAGGGCGCGCCTGCGCGGACCTACTACCAAGCCTCGGCGAGCTGGGTTGACGTGCAGCCGCTGCCGTTCTGGCTGGCCGACGGGCGATCGGTCTGGCTGCTGGATCGGCAAACCACGGCCGGGCTCTACCTGCGCGCTCGCGACGGATCGCTGCGACTGCTCACCGGTGCCTATCGCGTCACCGACCTGTACGGCGTTGCGAAGAACGCAACCATCTACTTCGGCGCGGCGTACCCTACGCGACGAGATAGGTCGCTGCTCGCAATCTCCCTCAACGATGCCGAGTATGGCGTGCGGAACCTAACGCCGGCGCCGGGTTCGCACGAAACGGCCATTGCACCAACCTACGATCGATTCGTTGACGTTTACAGCCGGCTCAACGATCCGCCGCGAGCCGATCTCGTTAACGCCGCGTCGCTCGCCGGCATGACGCTGGCGCCCGAAAGCAGCGCGTTGAAAGTCCAACTCCTGCCCGCGCAGATGCTCGAGATACCTTCTTCGTATGGCCCGCTCGACGCGATCCTCATCGAGCCACCCGGGTTCGTCGCGTCAAAACAATATCCGGTCGTCATGTTTGTCTACGGAGGACCGGACGCACCTACGACGGCGGATCGATTCGGCGGCCTCTACGATCAGTTGCTCGCACGCGAG
Organism: Candidatus Cybelea sp.; assembly: GCA_049695635.1. Taxonomy (GTDB): domain Bacteria; phylum Vulcanimicrobiota; class Vulcanimicrobiia; order Vulcanimicrobiales; family Vulcanimicrobiaceae; genus Cybelea. The sequence goes on from JBAVSO010000164.1 coordinate 20,219, forward strand.
GGGATCATAGTCTTTTCAATAGACGGACCCGCTTCGCAGGTGAATAGCGACGAGCACGAGCGGTTGCTCTTCCACAATTTCGGTCCCGGGTCGCTGCTTGGCCAGGAGATCGGCGCGCGCTACCTCGCGTCGCTGCCGTACGTGGATTCGACGCGCATCGGAATCTGGGGCTGGAGCTTCGGCGGATATGAAACCTGTTATGCGCTTACTCACAGCCGCCTCTTCAAAGCCGGCGCGGCGGTCGCACCGGTCACCGACTGGCATTTCTACGACACGATCTATACCGAGCGCTACATGGGCTTACCCAACAAAAACGCAGAAGCCTACGCGCGTAGCTCGGTACTCAACGCGGCCGATCACCTCAACGGTCCGCTGTTGATCCAACACGGAACCTCCGACGACAACGTTCACATTGCAAACAGTATGGAGCTCGTGGAGCGTTTCATCCTGGCGCGGGAATCGCGGGTGCTTTTTTACCCCTATCCGCGCAAGACCCACTCGATCCGCGGCTTGCCGCAGCAGCGCTCCGTGTTCGCGCACATGCTCGAGTTTTGGAAGACCGTCTTGCAGCCGGGCTAAAAATCGTTATCGGGGTCCTCGTACGAGATCGGCTGGCTTAGGAAATATTCGGGGCCGAACGTGGTTGGAATCGCCGTGAAAGGCCGCGGTTTCTTCAAAAAGTCGAAGCAGTCGGCGAGGTTGTCGGAGCGCAGATCGGTCGTGCCGAGCGTTCCAAGATCGAAGACCTGTTCCGTGAACTTCAAGATGCTGCCGAACTCATGCTGATTATGCGAGACGAACCCTTTCTTGGCGTACGGACCGATCGCGATCAGCGGCACTCGAAAGCCGAGTTCGTAAGCGTTGTATTGGGGAGGCTTCACGTGGTCGTACCAACCGCCCCAGTCGTCCCACGTCACGAAGATCGCGGTGTTGTCCCAGTACTTGCTCTCTCCGATCGCGTTCACAACCGACGCGACCCAGTGCGGCCCCGTTCCGTTGGTCGCTCCGGCGTGGTCCGACGCGGCCGCGGTCGGCGTTACCCAAACGACGTTGGCAAGAGTGTTGTCTTTGATATCGGTAAAAATTCGCGATGGCGGCGCGACAACGTGGGTGTTGAACGTCGAGCTGTCGCGAATGTGCTTGACCGCGTCAGGCCCATTCCAAAGTCCCGCGCCCGAATGGGCCTGGTACCAACGCCAACTCAAATGCTTTGCCGTGGCCAAATCGGCGAGCGTCGGCCGATCGAAGCATGGAAAGGTCTGTTGATCCTCCGTTCCGTTGCCGTCAATCAGGAAGACGAGCGAACCGGGTGGTGAATCGCAGCCGCCGGTGAAGTGCTGCCCGGGCGTTAGTGGATTCTCCGCAGCGCGCAGCCGCGAGCCCCTCGTAATCGTGGACGTGCCGCTAAGAATGTACTGATGCGCGGGGAAGCTTGGCCCGGCTTGCGTCGAGAACATTCGATCGGCGAACGCGTAGTCTTCGGCCATCGCAAAGTATGGCCTCACCTCGTCCGGGGGCACATAGGCGTACATGCGTCGATCTTGCGGGGGACAATGGAAGCGCTTACCTCCGCAGTTGGAGCGTTCGAGGTTGAAGCCGTCCATCTCTCCGCCGTCGTACGCAGTATTAAAGGCCGAGTGCTGGTGACTGATATCAAAGCGGTCGGTGAGCCGAACGGGTATCAATGGTACGCGATCGCCCGCGGTATTGAGACCGGAGTTCGCCGTGTCGGCTCCGCGTAATCCGTGAAAGAGATTGTCGGTCGAGCGATTCTCTTGGAAAATTATGATGACGTGATGGACCGTGCCTTTGCCGAGCAGCGGTTGCGCTCGGCCCTGATTCTGGATCGGGCTTTGCGCCTGGTCCTCGGCCGGCGCGGGCGGCATCGCTTGAGCGACTCCCTGCGAGGCGCTCCGCGCGCTCGGTGTTTGCGCGCACCCAAAAAGCCCGACGATCAGCACGCCGAGTAGGAGCCGAAGGTTCTTCACGAATGCTGCCTCCTAGACTTTGGCTCGTCCGATCAGCGAGCGCGCGATCACGAGCCGTTGTATCTGCTGCGTTCCCTCGTAGATTTGCGTGATCTTCGCGTCGCGCATCATCCGCTCCACCGGATAATCTACCGAATATCCGAAGCCTCCAAGCACTTGCACCGCATCGGTAGTGACCGACATCGCAACGTCTCCGCATTTCAGCTTCGCCATCGCGGCCCATAACGTAACGTCGGGCGTGCCGGTATCGCAACGCCGTGCTGCCTCGTAAAGAAGCAGACGTGCCGACTCCACTTCGGTCTTCATATCCGCCAGCATGAACCCGACGCCTTGATGCTGGCCGATCGGTTTTCCGAACGCAACGCGCTCCTTCGAATAACCGGTCGCATATTCGAGCGCGCCGGCCGCGATTCCCAATGCCTGGGCGGCGATGCCGGGCCGCGACTTGTCGAGCACTTTCATCGCGATCTTGAAGCCTTCGCCTTCCTCACCGAGACGATTGGCGGCCGGCACCTCGCAATCGGTAAAGACGAGCTCGACCGTCGGCGAGCCGCGAATACCCATCTTTTTCTCGACATTACCGACCGTGAAGCCGGGCGTTCCTTTTTCAACGACGAAGGCGGTGACGCCGCGCGAACCGGCGGCGGGATCGGTAACGGCAAAGACGCAGACAACGTCGGCGACGCTGCCGTTCGTAATCCAAATCTTCTGGCCGTTGAGGACGTACGCGTCGCCGCGCTTCTCGGCGCGCGTACGCATTGAGCCGAGTGCATCGGACCCACTCGAAACTTCCGTCAACGCGTAGGCAACCAGGTGCTCGCCCGACGCAATCTTCGGCAAGAACCGTCGCTTCTGTTCGTCGCTTCCGCCGATAACGATCGGGAGCATGCCGAGCTCCTGCACTGCGACGATCAGCGCGCTAGAGGCACACGCTTTGGCGATCTCCTCGACGACCTTTACGTACGTTAGAAAGGTTCCACCGAGCCCGCCGTACTCGGCCGGAATCGGTATGCCGAGCAGGTCATTTTGCGCGAATAGCTCCTTGACGTCCCACGGAAACTCGCCGGTCGAGTCAATCTCGGCGGCGCGCGGCGCGACCTTCTCGGCGACCAGCTCGCGGACCATCGCGAGGATCATCGCCTCTTCGTCGTTGGTCTCTAATTGTATCGATGCCGTAACCATGATGACGAACGTTCCACGGAGGCAGCCTTCGTTCCGTCGGCGCATTAGGGCGGCATGGAGAAGGTTTACGTCTCCAGCGCTGAGGCGGTCGCCGACATTCCGTCGGGGGCCTCGATTGCCGTGGGCGGCTTCGGCTTGAGCGGAATTCCACATAATCTGATCGAGGCGGTGCTCGAGCAGGGTGCCACCGATCTGGTCACCGTCTCGAATAACTGCGGGGTCGACGGCTGGGGGTTGGGTGTGCTCCTCGACAACAAGCGGATACGCCGAACGACGGGATCGTACGTCGGCGAGAATCGCGAGTTCGAACGCCAATATCTGTGCGGGGAACTCGAGGTCGAGCTGGTACCCCAAGGGACGCTCGCCGAGCGCCTGCGAGCCGGCGGCTGCGGCATCCCGGCCTTCTACACCCCTGCGGGCGACGGTACGCTGGTAGCCGACGGCGGCTTGCCGTGGCGCTACCGTCCCGACGGTAGCGTGGCGGTTGCCTCACCGAAGAAGGAAACTCGCACGTTCGATGGTCGCGAGTACGTGCTGGAGGCCGGCATCGTCTGCGATTACGCGCTAGTGCGCGCTTCGGTCGGAGATCGCACCGGAAACTTGATCTTCAACAAGGCGACTCGAAACTTCAACCCGCTTTGTGGGATGGCGGGGAAGATCACGATCGCGGAAGTCGAGGAGCTCGTCGAGCCCGGCGCGATCGATCCTCAGAACGTGCACTTGCCGGGCGTCTTCGTGCAGCGCATCGTTCACGTCGGGCCGCAAGGGAAGCGAATCGAGCGCGTTACTACAAGGAAGAAGAGCGCATAATGACCTTAACGCGAACGCAGCTGGCGGCACGCGTCGCGCAAGAGCTTCGCGACGGGCAGTACGTCAATCTCGGCATCGGATTGCCGACGCTCGTGCCGAACTACGTTGCGCCGGACGTGACCGTCACGTTGCAGAGCGAAAATGGAATTCTTGGAATGGGACCATATCCGGATGAGGACGAGGTTGATCCCGATTTAATCAATGCCGGCAAGGAGACGGTGACGGTGCTCCCGGGCGCATCGTTCTTCGACTCCGCGCTCTCGTTCGGGATGATTCGCGGCGGTCATATAGACCTTGCGGTACTTGGAGCCATGCAAGTCTCCGAACACGGCGACCTTGCCAACTGGATGATACCCGGAAAGATGGTCAAGGGTATGGGCGGCGCGATGGATTTAGTGCACGGCGCCAAGCGCGTGATCGTCATGATGGAACACGTAGCGAAGGGAAACGCGCACAAGATCCTGCGCCATTGCTCGCTCCCCTTGACCGGAAAGCGCGTGGTTGGACGCATCATCACCGACATGGGTACGATTGACGTGAGTCCGGATGGGTTGATTCTGCGCGAGCTCGCGCCCGGCGTGACGATCGAAGCGATCCAAGCGGCTACCGAGCCAAAACTTCACGTCCCGGTCGAACCGATGGTTATGGAGATTCCGCAACTGGAGCCACCGGTCTAGCGCGGGACAGAATGTAACCGGTCGCCTGCCACGAAGTGGCACGCAAGCACTTTCCCGATGAGGAGCTATATGCGTTTCTTCCATGTCTTAACGACCTTAATGCTCTCGTTTGCAATTTTAACGCCGAGCGTCGCCTTCGCGCAGCAGAGCCCGACGCCGAGCCAAGTTCAGACCGCGGTCCGCAGCGCGCTCCAGGCCGCGCAACTCACCCCCCGAGAGAAGATGCAGATCAAACCGATGATCGAGCAATATCAGCAGCAGACCGCCAATGCCGACGCGGCGACGAAGAAGTCGGCGAAGGAGCAGCTTCTAAAAGGTATCTACGGCGTGATGACCCCCGAGCAGCAAGCGAAGTTCAAAGCCTCGCTCAAATCCTCGCTCGGCAGCGCCTCGTCTCCGTAGCTAGGCCGACAAGCCTGCGAACTGGGTCCGGTAGAGGCGAGCGTAAAGGCCGCCGCGCGCGAGAAGCGTCGCGTGGCGGCCCGACTCGACGATACGGCCGTCGTCAATCACGAAGATGACGTCGGCCGCCAGTACCGTCGAGAGCCGATGGGCGATGACCAAACTCGTGCGCCCGCGCATGACGACTTCGAGCGCGCGCTGAATGGCGGCTTCGTTTTCGTAGTCGAGCGAGCTCGTCGCTTCGTCCAGAATCAGAATGCGCGGGTCCTTGAGCAATACGCGTGCGATCGCGAGCCGCTGGCGTTCACCGCCCGAGAGTTTATGTCCGCGCTCGCCCACAACGGTTTCGTAGCCACTCGGAAGCGCCGCGACAAACTCGGCGATGTTCGCGGCGCGCGCCGCAGCCTCGAGCTCCTCGCCGGTAGCGTCGGGCTTTCCATATCTAAGGTTGGCGGCGATGGTGTCGTGGAAGAGGTACGTCTCCTGCGTTACGATGCCGATGTTGCGGCGCAGCGAATCGAGCGTGACCTCGCGCAGATCGTGCCCGTCGACGAGCACGCGCCCGCCCTGCGGATCGTAAAAGCGCGGGACGAGCTGCGTGATCGTCGTCTTACCTGCACCGGAAGGGCCGACAAACGCGGCGACTTCGCCCGGGTGAACGTGAAAGGAGATGCCGTCGAGCACGTCGCGGTTTCCTTCGTATGCGAAGACGACGTTCTCGAATCTGATGTCGCCGGTGACGGCAGGCAGCGCGACCGCTCCGGGCGGGTCGTACTGCTCGGTCGTCATGTCGAGATAATCGAAGATGCGCTCGAAGACCGCGAGCGCACTAACGATCTGCACTTGGATGCCGGCCAGCGATGCAGCGGGTCCGTAAAGACGGCCTTGGATGAACGAAACGAAGGCCACGATCACGCCTACTTGCAGGCTCCCTAAAATCGCGAGCCAGCCGCCGCCGAACCACACGAGTGCCGGCCCGACAACGACCATCGCCGTTACCGACGCGATGAACCAGCGCCCAACCATCGCTAAGTCGATCTCCAGCTGCATCAGCCGCGTCCCGACCTGATAAAATCGCGAGCGTTCGTAGGCTTCGCGCGCGAACGATTTGATGAGGGTGATTCCGGAGATCGAGAGCGTCTCTTGCGTGATTGATTCAATCTCGTCGCGTTTTTCGCGCGTTTTCTTACGGATCTGGTACATTCGGCGCCCGACCGGACCGAGCGGAAAGACCATCAACGGCACGATCGCGACCGAGATCAGTGCCAACCGCCAGTTCCAAAGAAACATCGCTACGGCCGTGGTAGCGATGACGACGACGTTCGTCACGATGGTCGTGAGCGTGCCGGTCACGACGTTATCAACGTTGTCGACGTCGTTGCTCACTCGATTCATGATCTCGCCGGTCTTTGTGCCGGTGAAGAAGTGCAAGGGCATTCGGTGGAGATGCGCGACGAGGCTCGTGCGGATGTCGCGCATGATGCCTTCACCGACGACTGAGTTCAGATAGCCCTGCAGCACGCCGACGGCTGCGGCGAGCAGCGCCGAGCCGAGGATGACTCCGACGTCAATCGCGAGCTCGCCAAGATTCTTTTGCGGGATCGTTACGTCAATGATCCGCGCGATGATGAAGCCGGGCACGAGGCCGAGGGCCGCGACGACGACGATGCATGCTAGTACCGTCGTCTGCTGGCGCCAGTAAGGCGCGAAGAGCGCGCCGAGCCGCTTCCAGTCGACGCGCCGCCTCACCGTTGGTTTCTCGGGCTGATAGATGTTCGACCACATCAGCCCGTGCCCGGCCATCATAACTTAGTGCGGAACCGTCACCTGATGAAGCGAGACCTTATTGCCTTCGAGATCCTCAAACGATGCGATCTTGCAGACCGGGGTTGCATACGGATCTTCAACGGTAAGGCCTTTCCCGCGCAGATCGGCGATCGTCTTGTCAATGTCATCCACCTCGAAGACTACCCCCGACGCGCTACCCGGGTCACGCCCCGCCCACTCTTCGGTGAGAACGCTAAAGACGCCGCTACCTACGTTGGCCTCGTTGTATTTCTCAACGCCTTCCTCTTCGTACGGACCGCTAAACTTCAATCCAAGTTTATCTTCGTACCATTTGCGCAACCCGGCGACGTCTTTGGCCGGATACGCCGTAAACGCAATTTCTTTAATCACAAATTTCTCCTGATTCGGTAAAGGACGAGACTCTTTCGACAACCCCCGCCCGCGACCTTAGGTTCCGTATCCTTGCTTCGATCCCGCACCCCCGCGATGAGAAGTGCTTGCCTCGTACACGCGCAACGGACGGCGAGCGCCGAAGCGCCGAGCGCTCTAAGCCTTCCCGTTCCGCAACGAAGCGAGCTCTTTGAAGAGCTTTTTCTCTTTGTCGGACAGATTCTGCGGAAGCTGGCCGATCAGCCGCACGTATTGGTCGCCGGTGCCTTTGCCTTTGACCTGAGGTAGTCCGCGCCCCGCGAGGCGAAGCAGACGATTGTTCTGTGTGCCGGCCGGTATCGTCATTGCGACTTGGCCGCTCAGCGTCGGAACGTCCACATCGCCTCCAAGCACCAGATCGTAGATGCTCACCGGAAGATCTACGTAGAGGTCATCCCCCTTGCGCTTATAGGTCGGGTCTTCGTCGAGTTTGACGATCAGATAGAGGTCGCCGTTGGGGCCGCCGTTGACGCCCGCTCCGCCTTGAGCCGTCAGACGTATCCGCTGGCCGTCACCGATGCCTTTCGGTATCGTGACCTCGAAGCGTCTGCTTAGCAGAACTCGTCCGGTTCCGTGACAGCGCGGACAGAGGCGCCCGGCCTGCGTTCCCGTTCCATGACAGACCGGGCAGACGTCGTCGATTTGCAGCGCGACCGATTTCGTGCCGCCTTGATAAACGTCTCTCAATCCGAGTTCGATCGTCGTCTCCAGATCCTGTCCGCGACGGGCGAGGCCAGGACCTTGCGCTGTTTGGCGGCGTCCGACACCGGAGAAGAAGACGTCGAAAAAGTCGGAGAATCCGCTCGGTCCGCCCGGGCCGCCGCCAAGATCGAACTCGAACTCTTGACCGTCATGCGTGCGGTAACGGCGTTGCTGCTCGGCTTGCTGCGCGGCTTGCTGCCAGTTCGGACCGAGGACGTCGTATTTCTTGCGCTTGTCGGGGTCGCCTAAGACTTCGTAAGCCTCGGAGATCTCCTTGAACTTCTCCTCGGCTTCTTTAGGGTTCTTTAGATTTGCGTCGGGGTGCCACTTGCGCGCGAGCTTCCGGTAGGCGGACTTGATGTCTTTCTCGGCCGCGTTTTTCGGAACGCCCAAGACTGCATAGTAGTCCTTAAAGTTCAAAGGCATCCCCCGCTGTCATCCTGAGCGAAGGCGTCCTTCGACTTCGCTCTGGATAAGCTCCGCGCCGAAGGCGAAGGGCGAAGGGTCATTCGTCAGCGCGTTTCGCTACGATTACCTTTGCGGGGCGCAGCAAGTCGTCGCCGAGCATGTAGCCCGTCTCGGTGACTTCGACTACCGTATCTTCGGCAAGGTCGCCGGCAGGCGCGGTGCCAACGGCCTCCGCGACTCGCGGGTTGAAGGGTTCGCCCCGAACCTCGAGCGGCTTCACGCCTTCGTTTGCCATCACGGCTTCGAAGCCGCGCAACGTTTGCTCGAGTCCGCCGCGCAGCGCTTCGCCGCCCGCGTTCGATTGCAAGGCGCGCTTGAGATTGTCGAGCACCGGCAACAGACGCTCGAGCAGCATGCGACGCCGCGACGATACCATCGAGTCCACGTCGCGTTGAATTCGCTTCTTATAGTTGTCGAAGTCCGCGATGGCCAACAGGAACTTTCCGTAGTTCTCGTCGGCGCGCGCATTGGCCGCGGCGAGCTGCTCTTCGAGCGAAGGCATCGCCGCGGCCTGATCTTCGATCTCGGCCTCACCGGCCTCGGTCTTTAAGACCGATTGGTCGTCGAACATTTGCGTAAGTTGAGCTCGGCGACCCTAGTTTGCTTCCTTGAACTCGGCGTCAATGACGTCTTCTCCACCGGCACCCGCGGCCGCGCCGTTTCCGCTTGGCGCACCGTCGCCCGAAGGAGCTTGTTCCCCCTGCGGACCGGCCGCCTTATAGAGAAGCTCGGCCATCTTGTAGCTCGCTTGCTGCAAAGCTTCGATCGCCGGTTTGATTTCGGCGACCGTGCCGTTTTCGCTGACTCGCTTGAGCTCGGTAAGCGCGTGTTCGACCTCTGTGCGCGCGCCGGCATCGAGCTTGTCGCCGACTTCCTTGAGCGACTTCTCCGTCGAGTAGATCAAGCTGGATGCGTTGTTGCGCACCTCAGCGTCTTCGCGTTTGGCTTTGTCGGCTTCGGACTGTAGTTCGGCGTCGTGAACCATCCGGTCGACTTCCTCTTTGTTCAGATTGGTCGAAGCGGTGATTGTGATCGCCTGTTCCTTGCCGGTGCCGAGGTCCTTTGCGCTGACGTTGACTATGCCGTTGGCGTCGATGTTGAAAGTCACTTCGATCTGCGGCACACCCCGGGGCGCTGCGGGAATCCCCTCGAGTCTGAAGCGTCCCAGCGTCTTGTTATCGCCCGCCATCTGGCGCTCGCCTTGCAGTACGTGAATGTCCACCGACGTTTGACCGTCTTCGGCGGTGGTGAAGATCTGCGACTTCTTCGTCGGGATCGTCGTGTTTCGATCGATCAGCTTCGTCATGACGCCGCCGAGCGTCTCGAGACCGAGCGAGAGTGGCGTCACGTCGAGCAATACGACGTCGCGGACTTCGCCCGAGAGCACGCCGGCCTGAATCGCCGCACCAACCGCGACGACTTCGTCGGGATTGACGGTGAGGTTCGGCTCTTTGCCGGTCAGCTTACGGACGAGCTCTTGAATGACCGGCATGCGCGTCGCGCCGCCAACCATGATGACCTCGTCGATCTTCGAAACGTCGAGCTTCGCGTCGGCGATGGCGTTGCGGAACGGGCCGACGCAACGATCCGTCAGGTCGCCCGTAAGCTCTTCGAACTTCGCGCGTGTCAGCGTGTAGTCGAGATGCTTCGGGCCTTCCTGGTCGGCCGTGATGAACGGCAGATTGATGCTCGTTTGGACGACCGACGAGAGCTCGATCTTGGCTTTCTCGGCAGCCTCGGTGAGCCGTTGCATCGCCTGCTTATCCTTGGCGAGGTCGATACCTTGATCGCGCCGGAACTGATCGACGAGCCACTCTACGATGCGATGGTCGTAATCGTCGCCGCCAAGACGCGTGTCGCCGTTGGTCGCCTTGACTTCGAAGACGCCGTCACCGACCTCGAGAATCGAAACGTCATACGTTCCGCCGCCGAGGTCCCAGACGAGGATCGTCTCGTTGCCCTTCTTTTCGAGCCCGTAGGCGAGGGCGGCAGCCGTCGGCTCGTTGATGATGCGCAACACGTCGAGGCCTGCGATCTTTCCCGCGTCCTTCGTCGCTTGGCGTTGCGAATCGTTAAAATAAGCGGGAACGGTGATGACCGCTTTGGTCACGCGCTCGCCGAGATAATTGCTTGCGTCGTTGACGAGCTTTTGCAGGATCATCGCCGAGATCTCTTGCGGCGTGTAATCTTTGCCGTCGATCTTGACGTGATAGTCCGCTTCGCCCATGTGGCGCTTGATCGAGCTAATTGTGCGATCGGGATTGGTGATCGCTTGTCGCTTCGCAAGCTGCCCGACGAGACGTTCGCCGGTTTTCGTAAACGCGACGACCGAAGGCGTGGTGCGGGAACCTTCGGCGTTGGGGATGACGACGGGCTGCGTGCCCTCCATGACGGCGACGACGGAGTTGGTCGTGCCGAGGTCGATGCCGACCGTTTTAGCCATAAAACCTTGTACCTCGTTCTATTAAGATTGCTCCGACCGATCTGGACCAGCGATGCCGAACGATCGCGCGTAGGGCCGAGGTGGAAGCCCAAGCGCTGGGTCGCCGGCGTTGCCTTGCCGCTTACGACAAGTCGGACAGGGGATACCGCACTATCATACCCGATGCGCGGTAGAGTTGCTTCGCAAGCTTAGACAAAAAAGTGGGCCCCTTGGTTGCAGGGGCCGTCTCTAAAGGGCCTGGATTTAGTCCAGCTCTGTGTCGCCTCGGGCCTCATTTACCGCAGTAAACTTCGGCCCTCGGTTCCTCGATCTGGAGCTAAATCGGGGCCCTTTGGTCGAATGCTAGGGTTGCTGGTCCTCGGGCTGTTGCGGCTGTTGCTGCTGCGGCTGCTGTTGCTGCGAGATGGGCTGCTCGGCCGGAGTCTCGCCAAGCTTGATCGCCACGAACTTCTTGACGCCCTGCGACCAGACGTTGAGCCGAATGGTATCACCCGGCTTTTTCGAGGCGATGTAGTCGTGTAGGTCCTTCATGCTGCCGTAGTTCTTCCCATCGGCCTGGAGGATCACGTCGCCCGGCTGAATGCCGGCCTGGTCGGCCGGCGAGCCGGAGAAGACCTGCTGCACGGCAACGCCGTCGCTGCCGTTGTAACCGATCTGGTTCTTGACGCCGGCGCTGAGGTTGGCCATGTAGATCCCAAGGAAGCCAGTGTCGGTGCCCTGATGAACGCCGGGGTTCTTTTCGAGCTCGGCGACTACGGTGCGAACGGTGTTCGAAGGTATCGCAAAGCCGATCCCTTGGGCGTAGGCTGACTTGACCGTGGACTGGTTCATTCCGATCACCTGTCCGTCAATATCAATGAGCGGACCGCCCGAGTTGCCGGGGTTGATCGGGGCCGAGGTCTGCAGGAGTCCCTTAAAGTCGATCTCGCCGCCATTTTCGGTCGGAATCGGCTCGTGGCGATCGAAGCCCGAAACGACGCCGACTGTGACAGTCTGCTGAAGCTGGAGCGGCTCGCCGATTGCGATCGCCCACTGTCCTTGTTCGAGTTTGCTGGAGTCCGCCAGTTCAACGGGCGGCGGAAGCTTCGAGTAGTGGTCAACTCGGAGGATGCCGACGTCGGCTGCCAGATTGTATGCAATGATGTGCGCCGGGACGCGATCGCCGTTCGCAAAGACGACGGTCAGCTTGGTGGCCTTTCCGCCGTTAGGCGGTTGCAGAACGTGCGCATTGGTTACGATGTCGCCTTGACCGTCGATCACAAAACCCGAGCCGGAAGCTTCGCCTCGATACGGCTGAACGATTCCGGGGCCCTGGCCTCCGAAAAACTGTTGAAAGAAGGGATCGGCCGGAACCACTTCCTGACCGTTGACCTCCTCGGTGATCGCGACGACCGACGACTTCGTTCGCTTAACAGCGCTGACGATACGATCTTGGTCGCTGACCCCGCTGAGGGGTACTGCCGCAACCGCCGGTGGGGTGCGATCGGGGCCCGTCGCGCCGCCGAAGTGACCGCTCGCGTAGAGCATCATAAGGAAACTACCGACGACAGCGCCCGCCAGCCCAATAATAAGCGTGGGGAGTATACGATTCTTTATCATCTCAAACTTTTATTCCGTAATGTGTAAGGTGTTCTCTTCCAGCCATCTACCCCCGTAACGAAAAAAAGTCGCAAACGGTGTCAATTTACCATTCGGCTTGCTTGGTTTAGAAATCCAGGAGGCGGTCGCATCGCGCCGCGGCCGCGGCAGCGTCGGACGTTCCCCGAGAAGGCGACGGCAACTCAGGCCAGAGCGCATCAGGGAGCCGGCGCAGGAGCGCCTCGCGGACGCATTCCAAGCGTTCGTCGCGTAGCTGGAACATCCGCATCTGGATGATGAGACGCGCTCGCCGAAGCGCCCGACGAGAGAAGATTTCGTCCGGCGAGAGCGTTGCCGGCGTGGGATTTGCTGTGGGGCGGCTGTGGGGCGGCTGATTCGCTGGAGCCGCGACCAGCAGAATCGTGAGCAAAGCGAAGAGCGGCATCGTAGACTACCTCCGCCACTCAATTCACCTCAAACCCGCGGGGGAGCAAGGGTTTGGGTCAAAAGCACCGCTCGTGAGCACAGACACTCTGACGGTTCCCCCGCCTCCTTCGGTCGCTTACGTGCGGATCGTCCCGCTCGGCGGCTGCGGAGAGATCGGGCGAAACATGACCGTAATCGAGACGAATGACGACATGGTCGTGGTTGACTGCGGCCTGATGTTCCCCGACGACGAGATGTACGGCGTCGACATCGTCATCAACGACTTTACGTACGTCCGCGAGCGCGCCGCGAAGCTGCGAGCGCTGCTGGTGACGCACGGGCACGAAGACCACATCGGCGGCATCCCATATTTCGCCAAGGAGTTTCCGCAGACGCCGATCGTCGGTACGCCGCTGACGATCGCGCTTATCAAGGCAAAGTCGCGCGAGCAGCACCTCGGCGAAGCCGACTTCACGCAAGTCGAGTCCGGAAGCCGCGTGCGCTACGGCTCGATCGAAGCGGAGTTCGTGCACGTCAACCACTCGGTTGCGGGCGCTTGCGCGATCGCGCTTCGGACTCCGGTTGGGACGATCTTCCACACCGGCGATTTCAAGTTCGACCAGACCCCGATCGACGGTAAGCCCGCGGACTTCGCGCGAATCGCGAGCATCGGCGACGAGGGCGTGCTGTGCATGCTGTCGGACTCGACGAATGCCGAACGCCCCGGCCACACGCTTTCGGAACGGATTGTCGGCGAGGCCTTTACGTCAATCTTCTCTCATGCGAAGGGGCGGATCGTCGTTGCGTCCTTCGCCTCGAACGTCCCGCGAATTCAACAGACCGTCGACCACGCCGTGCGCTTCAATCGCAAGATCGCGTTCTTAGGACGCTCGATGCGCAACGTCGTCCACACCGCCGGCGAGCTGAAGCACCTGCGCATTCCACCAAGCACGGTCGTCCGCATCGAGGACATCGATGAGTTTCCGCCCGAGCAGATTGTCGTCATGACGACCGGCTCGCAGGGCGAGCCGATGAGCGGCTTGGCCCGGATGTCGGTGCGCGATCATCCGCAGTTCCGGATCGCGCCCGGCGACACCGTCGTCATCAGCGCGACGCCGATCCCCGGCAACGAGAAGAGCGTGCACAAGACGATCAATAATCTGTGCAAACTTGGAGCGACGGTTATCCATGGGACCGACGGACGTTCCCACGTCTCGGGTCACGCATCGCAAGAGGAGCTTCTGCTGATGCTCAACCTCGCGCGGCCTGAGTTTCTCGTGCCGGTGCACGGCGAGTATCGAATGCTCGACGCGCACAAGCAGCTTGCGGTTCGAACGGGCGTTGATCCAGGGAATGTCTTTGTCGCGGAGGACGGCGACGTGCTGGAGTTCACGCACGAATACGGCGACAAGATCGGCAAGACGTATGGCGGTCACGTCTTCGTCGACGGCTCGGGAATCGGCGACGTCGGAGTGGCGGTGCTGCGTGACCGTAAGGCACTCTCGAACGATGGAATCATCATGGTCGTCGTCGCGATCGATAGCGAAGAGGCTCGCGTCATCGCGGGTCCGGATCTGATCTCGCGCGGCGTCTTCTACCTTCCAGAAGCCGACGGCGTACTCGACGAACTTCGCGCCGAGGTGCGTGCGGCGATCGAGGGAATCTCAGTTGACGCCATTCGCGACGTTGACGCGGTAAAGGAACACGTACGCCGAGCCTTAGCGAGCGCCGTGTACGCCCGCAGCAAACGCCGCCCGATGGTGATCCCGGTCGTAATGGAAGTCTAACGCCGCATTGTCACCCTGACGATTGTCACCCTGAGCCTCCGGCTGGGCCAACATCAGTCAGGCAAGGACAGCGGCTGTTACACGTTCGGGCGTCGTGCCGTTCTGCTGGTGCATTCGTCGGATTTCCGCAACGTAGACGATGCGATTTCACGGGAAAAACAACTCAAACACCTTCGCTCGGGATGACAGTCGGCGCGCCGTCCTTCGACTCCGGTGCTTCGCACCTTCGCTCAGGGTGACAGTCGGGCGATGACGGCGTCGGTGAACTCGGTGGTCGTTGCATGGCCGCCGAGGTCGGCCGTTGCCACACCCTCGCTCAGAGTCGCGAACGCCGCGTCGTGGATTGCGCGCGAAGCGTCTCGCGCTCGAGGATCGTCAATATACGAAAGTACGGCTGCGGCGGCGAGGATCATCGCCAACGGATTCGCGACATTCTTACCGTGGAGGCGGGGCGCGGTGCCGTGCGGCGCCTCGGCCATCACGACCAACGGTTTCAGACTTTCCGGTTCTCCCGAGCCTGTCGAGGGAAATGCGAGCACAAGGGATTCCGCACCGGCAATCGAGCCGAAGAGTTGCATCACTAAATCGGAGAGACAATCGCCGTCGCGATTCAGCGACGGGATCACCAGCGGTGCGTCGCCGGCGGCCGAGAGCAACAGCGCGTACGTGGCGTCAATGAGCTGCGGATCGTACGGGACGTCCGGGTGGCGCTGTGCCGCCGCGTCCATCTCCTCCTTGAGCATGCCTTCGTAGATGGGACTTACGGTAAACTTCGGTCCGCCGAAGACCGTTGCTCCCGAACGCTGCGCGTGCCGGAAGGCGTATTCCGAGACGTAGCGGCAGACGCGGCGTGAGATGGTTTCGGTGCGCGACGCGGTTTGGTCGAGCCCTTCACCGTTGCGCCATTCCTTTGCACCGTAGGCATCGCCGACGGCCATTCGAACGACCGAGATCGGAGCGTGAATGCCGCCGACGGGGAGAACACGCGGCAGCTTCCGGCCGGTGCGAACGATGACGCTCGCGCCGATGGCATCGCGAAGGATGCGGTTCGGCGAGCCGACGTCATCTTTCGCTTCGGGCGTTATCGTCGCTGCTTTGAGTCCGATGCAATGGCGTTTCAGCGCCTCGGCGGCATCGCGCACGACGCGATTTGCACTGGCCCGGCGATTGGCAAGGGAGAGATCGTATTTTTCGAACGCCAGCTGCAAGCCGACGACCGAGGGGTCGAGCACGCGAAGAGCTTCGAGCAACAACTCTTGTCCGGTTTGATCGCCCTCGAGGACGACGAGCGTCGGCGCCGTCAAAATGAACTCCCGCTAAGACGAAGAAGAGATAGATTTCATGGCACGCACCCGCCGTCGGGCGTTTGCGAGGACGCGGCTCAACCTCGAGATCGTTGGTATCGCCGCGGTCGCACTCGCCGTCTTCTGCGGTGTGGCGCTCGCGTTTCCGCACCATGCCGGCGCCGTCGGCGGCTGGACTGCTGCGGAGCTGCGCCGACTCTTTGGAGGTGCGGCGCCCCTTTTCCCGGTGCTCGTCGCGCTCTTCGGTGCAATCGTGTTCTTGGAAGTAAACGTGCCGCGCATGATCGCCGGGCTGGGCAGCAGCGCGCTGGCATACTTTTTGATTGCCACCGCGATGTTTGGAGCGGGAGGTCCCAAGCAGGGCGGCGTCGTTGGCTCGAACATTTGGTGGGCGCTGCGCTCGCTCGTCGGCAACGCCGGTGCGTGGATCTTACTCTCGGTCGCGTTGCTATCGTTGACGCTCTGGCTCACGAATACCAGCATGAAGCAGCTGATCGGAAGAGTGATCGTCTTTTTCGGGGGCCTACGTCCCCCGGCGGTTCCCAAGCTTCCGAGGCTCAAGGTCGAGCTGCCGCAAGGCCATGAGTCGTTGCGCGAGGCATTCGCGCTGCCGCTGCAGCCGATGAACGCGATGCCCGTGATCGTAAACGAGCCGGTCGTGATGAGTGAAGTCGAAGCGGAGATCGAGCCCGTCGAGTACATCAAGCCGGTTGCGCCTTCGAGTCCTCCGTCGCCCCACGACTCCGCTCAGGGTGACAAGCTCAGGATCGCGAGGGCCGACGGGGGCGGTGGGTTCCCCTACCGGTTACCGGATCTTTCGCTCTTCGACATGCCGCCAAGCCAGCATGTTGACGAGTCGAACCGCGCGCACGTTCTCGAAGACACGCTTGCAAGTTTCGGCGTCGGCGCAAAGGTTTCGCACATCGAACGGGGGCCCTCGATCACGCGTTACGAGCTCAAGCCCGAGCGCGGCGTCAAGATCTCGCGGATTGCGTCGCTTGCCGACGATCTCGCGCTCGCGCTGGCAGCGACCAGCGTACGGATCGAGGCGCCGATTCCAGGAAAGTCGGCGGTCGGCATCGAGGTTCCGAATCAAACGGTCGCCGTCGTAGCGATTCGCGAGATCCTCGACGCGTTTCCGAATCGCGGCCAAGTGCCGCCGCTCTGGATGGCGCTCGGCAAAGACATCACCGGCAAGCCCGTCTTCGGCGATCTTTGCAGGATGCCGCACATTTTGGTCGCCGGCGCAACCGGATCCGGAAAATCGGTCTGTCTTAATTTGATCATTGCGTCGCTGTTGGTCAGCGCGACGCCCGATCAGGTGCAGATGTTGATGATCGATCCCAAGCGCGTCGAGCTTACGGTCTTCAATGGGATTCCCCATTTGATCAAAGACGTGATCGCCGACCCGCGACTCGCCGCGGGCGCGCTCTTCGAAATGACCAAAGAGATGGACTTGCGGTACGAGCGTTTCGCCAAGGCATCGGTTCGCAAGATCGAAGAGTACAATCTCAAGTATCCCGAGGAACGGCTGCCTTACGTGGTGATCGTCATCGACGAGCTGGCCGACTTGATGCTCGTCGCACCGGCGAAAGTCGAAACGACGATCATGCGCCTCGCGCAGCTCGGCCGCGCGACCGGCATTCATCTCGTCGTCGCGACGCAGCGCCCTTCAGTGGACGTCATCACCGGGCTCATCAAAGCGAATGTGCCCTCGCGGATCGCCTTCGCCGTGAGCTCGCAGGCCGATTCGCGGGTCATTCTCGACATGAACGGGGCGGAACGTCTGCTCGGACGCGGCGACATGCTCTATCTGCCGATCGACGCGCCTAAGCCGATACGCGCGCAGGGAGCGCTCGTCACGGCGGCCGAGGTGAACAGACTGGTCGAGTTTTGGGCCCGCCAGGCGCGCCCCGACAATTTGCTCGACGTCGAAGTGGTGCCGGTTGGAGAAGAAGAGCGTCGCGACGCCGATCCGCTCTGCTACGAAGCGGCGAAGTTCATCATCGAAGCGAACTACGCGTCAACCGCCGCGCTTCAGTCACAGTTCTCGATCGGCCACCCGCGCGCCGTGCGGGTCATGAAACAGCTGGAGGATTTCAAAGTCGTCGGAAAACACGAGGGAACGAAGCCGCGAAAAATTCTGATCGGGCTGCCCGAGCTGGAAATCATGGCCTCGCGGCTCGGCAAGGACCAAAACGCGCAGCAAGACCTCTTCACCAGTGCGGATTAGAGCGCTTCTCGTCGCAATCGTCGCGTTCGCGTCCTTTGTCGCGCTGGGACGGTACGTGCTGGAAAACGGCGAACCGGCGGCGCTCTTGGCGTGGCAGCAATCGCTCGTGAATCACTCGACGCTGCTGGCGTCGTGGCTTACCTGGTCCTGCTTCCCTTACGCATTGATCCCGATCGCGGTGGCCCTGCTGATCGTTGCTTTGGTGGCGCCCGCGTGGCGCACGCGAATCCTCTTTAGTATCGTGATGCTGCTCTTATGCTGGCGCGGGGCGGATCTCTTCCAGCATCTTTTCGCGCGGCCTCGGCGGCTCGATTGGGTCGTAAAGCACGAGACGTCGTTCTCGTATCCAAGCTCGCACGCAGCGATCGCGACCGGTTTCTACGCGCTCTGGGGCGCGATGCTATATATGTCGGAGCTGCCGCGCACCACGAAAACCGCTGCGTTCGCCTTGCTGCTGCTCTTTGCAATCGCGATCTGCTGGTCGCGGCTCGCTCTGGGCGCTCATCATCTGACCGATCTCGCCGGCGGCGCGCTGCTCGCGGTCGCCCTCGTGTCGGCCGGTCTGGCGATCTTTCCCGACGCGACCGAGCCGCCGGTCGTTGCGGGGCGCCGGTCCGGCGCAGCAGAATAGAACCGCCCGATGGCATTCGCCGATCCTCTCCTCGTCAAGATCGAGCGCAAGCTCGATGAAAACGTCCCGCTCTCGATGGAAGACGGGCTCGCGCTGTACGGTACCTGGGATATCCACAATCTCGGTCGCATCGCGCGGAAAGCGAAGGAACGCAAGAGCGGCAAGAAAGTTTTCTACGTTCTCAACCGTTACATCAACTCGACGAACGTCTGTTTTGCCGGGTGCACGTTCTGCTCGTTCGCGGCCGACGAGTTCAAGGAGCCTGAGCGCATCTTCCGCATGACGCCCGATCAGGTTTTCGCCAAGGCGATTGAGACGGGAACGAACTTCAATCAAATCCACATCGTTGGGGGGCACGATCCGCGTCAGCTTTCGCTCGACTACTGGCTGCCGCTGATGCGGCGTTTCAAGGCGACCTTACCGCACGTACAGCTTTCCCTCTTTACCGCCGCCGAGATCGAGTACATGGCCAAACGCCACCGGCTATCGTTCCCAGCGATCGTTGCTGCCCTCAAGGAGGCGGGCCTCGACAACGTCAACGGCGGCGCGGCCGAGATCTTCGGCGAGCCGACCCGCGGCAAGATTTGCCCGAACAAGGTTTCCGCCGACAACTGGTTAGCGATTCACGAAGAGCTGCACCGCCAGGGCGTCGCGAGCAACGCGACCATGCTGTACGGCCATATCGAGTCGCTCGAGGAGCGCGTCGAGCACCTGATTCGGTTGCGCGAATCGCAAGAGCGGTCGCCCGGGTATAACGCCTTCATTCCACTGGCCTTTCACCCCGACGGCAACGAGCTCTCGTACTGCGGCTGGACGACCGGGCTCGATGACATCCGAACGTTCGCGGTCGCGCGTTTGATGCTGCATAACTTCGATCACATCAAAGCATACTGGATGATTCAAGGTTTGAAAGTTTGTCAGGTTGCGCTAGAATTCGGCGCCGACGATATGGACGGCACGCACGGCTCGACCGACGAAGAGATGATCTACCATTCGGCCGGGACCAGCTCCGGACAGTATGTCGACGACCGCGAGTTCCGGCGCTTGATCGAGGAGGCCGGCTACGTTCCGGTGCGGCGCAACTCTACCTACAACGAGTTCGCCTGGGACTGGACGCCTCCGGCCGCGACGCCTGAGCCCGCGCTCGCGTCGGTGTCGGTGTCATCCTGAGCCGTGTCATGCTGAGCTTGTCGAAGCACGAACGATGACGCACCAGTTGCGTTGCGGGCGGATCAAGTACACCAACGACCTGCCGATTTACGCGGCGTTCGATCGGGGTGCGATCGAGTATCCCGGCTCGCTGCACGCCGACACGCCCGCGCGCTTAAACGCAATGTTGTTGCGCGGCGAGCTCGACATGAGCCCGATCAGCGCCTTCACGTGGGCCGCGAATCCCGACAAGCTGGTGCTGTTACCGGACCTCTGCATCGGCGCGCGCGACGAGGTCGTCTCGGTCGTCCTGGTCTCGGCGGTACCTCCCGCGCGTTTCGAAGCGACCCCGATCTACGTGTCGGCGGAGTCTGCGAGCGGGCGCTATTTGCTGCGCATCTTGCTCGAACGTCGCTTCGGCATATATCCCACGTACATTGACGAGCCACGACCCTTTGAGCGAGCGTTGTCGGGCGAGCCGACGCTGTTGATCGGCGACGCGGCGATCGATGCGATGGAACGATTTCCACCCGAAACGCTCTACGATTTGGGACGGCTCTGGCATGAATGGACCGGCCTTCAGACCGTCTTCGCGGTCTGGGCCGCGCGTCGCGACACGTACGAGAAGAATGCACGGGCGATCGGCGACTGCATGCATGCATTGACCGATTCTTACACCTGGTCGCGCGCGCACACCGAAGAGGTCGTCGCGCTGGCGCAAGATAAGATTCTACGACCGCGCGGATTTTACGAGCGATACTATGGGAAGCTCAACTTTACGCTTCACGTCGCCGCGCAGAACGGGTTAGCTGCGTACTGTCGCGAGCTGCTCGCGATCGGCGCGATCGGCAAGGTTCCGTCGTTGCCGGAGGTCGTCAGTGCCGTCGCTAGCTGATCTTCTCGATCGTGCGGCG
This sequence comes from Candidatus Cybelea sp., assembly GCA_049695635.1. Classification (GTDB taxonomy): domain Bacteria; phylum Vulcanimicrobiota; class Vulcanimicrobiia; order Vulcanimicrobiales; family Vulcanimicrobiaceae; genus Cybelea. The sequence goes on from JBAVSO010000164.1 coordinate 41,130, forward strand.
TCGGGCGGGCGGCTCGACTTTGAAGAAGGCGTGCGTCTTTACAACGAGGCCGACATCCACGAGCTCGGCGCCGCGGCCCACACCCGCCGCCTGACGATGCACCCGCGCGACGTCGTCACGTACGTCATTGACACGACCATCAACTATACGAACGTTTGCAACGTTCACTGCAGTTTCTGCGCTTTCTTCCGTCCCGAGCACCACAAAGAAGGCTACACGATGTCGCACGAGACGGTGCTCGAGCGAGTCAAGTACGCGGTCGATCAGGGCGCGACGCAAATAATGATTCAAGGCGGCGTCAATCCGGAGCTGGGCCTCGAGTGGTTCGAAACGCTCTTCGAACGCGTCCGGCGCGAGTATCCCGACGCCGATCTGCACTCGCTTTCGGTCTCCGAGATCGTCGGTCTCGCGCACGTCGAGGGGATCTCGACGCGCGATGTGCTCGCCCGGCTCAAAGAGGCAGGCATGAAATCGCTGCCGGGCGCCGGCGCCGAGATACTCGTCGAACGCGTCCGCAAGCGCATCTCGGCACGGAAAGTCAAGCCGCACGAGTGGCTGGGGGTGATGCGCGAGGCACAACTATTGGGCATGCCGACGACCGCAACGATGATGTTCGGCTCGATTGAAACGCCGGCAGAGCGGATCGAACATCTGCACGTGCTGCGCGAACTGCAAGACGAGACCGGCGGCTTTACCGCCTTCATTCCGTGGTACTACGTTCCGTTCAAGACGCCGCTGCGGGGCAAAGAGGCAACCGGGCTGGAGTATCTGCGCGTGCTCGCGATCTCGCGGCTCTATCTCGACAACTTCCCGCACCTGCAGGCATCGTGGCTGACGCCAGGTCTGAAGATGGGGCAGCTCGCGCTCTTCTACGGCTGCGACGACATGGGCGGCACGATAATTGAGGAACAGGTCGTGCACGACGCCGGCAGCACGAACGAAGCCACACGCCGCGACATCGAGAACATCATCAGCAGGGCCGGGTTCAAGCCGGTCGTGCGCGACACGTATTGGAATATCCGCGAACTCGCGCCCGCACTTTTGACATCTTGAGCCCTCCGGCTCGCCTTGGACAGGCTCAGGCTTGCTAGGTTAGCCTGTGCGCCGAGGAAAGCAAGACTGGGCGTGTAAAGTTCTTTTCCCGAGGTGCCTGGATTGAGGAAGCTACCGTTCTTCTTGAGCTTTGCCGTTGTGGTGGCGACGGCATGCGGCCAACGGCCAAGCGGTCCAAGTTTTACCCCAGGATTCACGCCGCAGACCTCGCGCTCTTTTGGCGCATCCGGGATCGCGACGGTGCCGTACGGTGCAGCCGGCCCATCGCTGCTCGGCGGTGGCAAGATCACCCACGTCATCATCATCGTGCAAGAAAACCGATCGTTTGACAACATGTTCCACCAGTTCCCTCACGCTGACTCGGCCGATTACGGCGAAACTTCGAACGGCGGTAGGGTAAGGCTGTTCCCCGAACGGCTGACCGAGCCAATGGACATCAGTCATACTCATGAATCCTTCAACGTGGAATACAACGGCGGCAGAATGGACGGCTTCAACCTCGCCCAATCGCGGTGTAAAAACAAGGATCAGGACAAGGGCAGTTGCCGCAACAGTGATCGGCACCCCTACGGCTATGTTCCGCGCTGGGAGATCAAACCGTATTGGGTGATGGCCTCGCAATACGTGCTGGCGGATCGGATGTTCCAAACCAACGAGGGCCCGAGTTTTCCGGCACACCAGTATCTGGTGAGCGGCACATCCACCATTTCGAATCGCTCCCCTCTGCGCGCGGCCGAGAACGCGCACGTCGGTGGCGGAGGCGGCCAGGGTGGATGCGATTCGCGTACCGGCACCACGGTTCGCCTTATCGACGAGGACGGCAACGAGAATCACAAGATGTTCCCATGCTTTACGCGGACTTCACTGATGGGTCGAATCACCGCTGCGGGCTTGACCTGGCACTACTACCAGGCGCATCTCGGACACGGGTTATGGAATGCGCCCGACGCCATTCGCAGCATCCGCTACGGACGGCTGTACCATACCGACGTGGTTGCGCCGCAAACTAAAGTGCTCCACGACATCGCGCACGGAAATTTGGCTAACGTCGTTTGGGTAACTCCGTCCAAATCCGCGTCGGACCACGCGGGAGTCAACGACGGCTCGGGACCAGCTTGGGTGGCCAGCGTCGTCAACGCCGTTGGCGAGAGCCGGTACTGGAACCATGCAGTGATCTTCGTCACGTGGGACGATTGGGGCGGTTGGTACGACCACGTGAAACCGCCGCAGTACAACTCGTACGAACTCGGCTTCCGCGTCCCGCTGATCGTAATCTCAGCCTACGCGAAGGCGCATTACGTTTCCCATCCCGAGCACGAGTTTGGCAGCATCTTGAAGTTCACCGAAAAAGCACTCGGGTTAGGCTCGCTCGGTACGACGGACGTTCGTTCCGACGACCTCGACGATTGCTTCAACTTCTTTGCGAAGCCGCGCCCATTCAAAATAATTCCAGCGTCGCTTCCGCCCGGCTATTTCGAGAGCCAACCGATTTCGAACGAAGAGCCCGACGACGACTTCTAGGGCGGTGCGCTAAGCGATCGTGGCGGCGCCGAGGAGTTCGTCGGTGGCGGGGTCGAGTAGGGCGACCAACTGACCGGGCGTCACGGCTCGCTGCGCGCGGTCGAACCGTAAATGCAGCGAGCCGCCGGCGCGCACCGTCGCGAGGGCCGGCGCCGGCGCGGCGCGATAACGAATCATCGCGCGGACCGGCGTTGCGCCTTCGCCAAATCGTTCCGGCCGAATGAGATTCAGCTCGCCGGCGTCGAGCTCGTTGGCGAGTAGTTCTTCCTCGCGTCCGACGACGATCGTGTTCGTCGCGGCGTCGATCCGCGTCACGTAGCGTGCACCGTCGTCGCTCGCCGGCAGACGGGCTCGCTGTCCCACGGTATAGTTCGCGATGCCGGCATGCTCACCGATCGGCTCGCCGCTCATTGCGGCTACCATGCCGGGTGCGTTGATCTCGGGACGCAACCGCGAGAGCACCGAGCGATAATCTCCGCCTTCGACGAAGCAGATATCTTGCGACTCGGTCTTGTCGTGAACGCGAAGCCCTAGTCGCCGTGCGTGCGCGCGGGTTGTCGCTTTGTCGAACTCGCCGAGCGGAAGCATGAGGCGCTCGAGTTGCGCCGGCGTCAACTGCGCTAGTGCGTAGGCTTGGTCCTTGGCGTGCTCGCTGCGGAAGAGATGCGGCCCGTCCTGGCGGCGCTCGATGCGGGCGTAGTGACCGGTCGCGACAAAACGCGCGCCGAGCCGGTCGGCGTACTGCGCGAGCGTCCCAAGCTTGACGAAGTTGTTGCACGAGACGCACGGATTCGGCGTCCGCCCCGCCGCGTAGTCGTTGACGAAACGCTCGATGACGTTGCGCCGAAAGACTTCTTCGAAATCCAAAACGTAGTGTGCGATGCCCAAGGCTGCCGCGCTAGCGCGAGCGTCGTCGAAGTCGTCGATGCCGCAGCAGCTCTTTGCGTGCGCGGGCCTCTCGGGCGTATACATCTTCATGGTTATACCGACGACGTCGTAGCCGTTTTCCACCAAAAGACCGGCGGCAACCGCGGAGTCCACGCCTCCGCTCATTGCCGCGATTACGCGCTCTTTAGCCATGATGACGTTGAACAGGATAACATTAGGGTGGGGCCAACTCAAAGCCCTGATGCCA
>JBAVSO010000165.1:0-9702 GCA_049695635.1 Candidatus Cybelea sp.
CAAGAATGCCGTGCTGATTCCAAAGAGCAGCATTCCATCGCCTGCCTCCGTCGCGCCCATCATACGCCATTGGGGAGCTAAGAAAAGGCCGGACGCCCCGCGCGTCGTCATCGAGTCGACCGAATAAAGCGCCGCATCCGCCGGCGACGGCAGCGCTCCAAGCCACACGTAGACGATCGCCCAAGCCATGGACTCGATCGCGTGCAGGACTGCGAGTGACAGGGCCGCCGCGACAATAAGGACGATCGTTGCCGGCGCGCTATCTACATAGGTTAGGCCGCGCTGCAGGAGTCTGATTCTGGCCTGCGAGCTCGCAGAACCGATCAAAACAATTCCGACAGCGTGAATCGCAATCGTGATCGCGACCAGCGCGAGGCTCCAGAGCCAGCTCGCGCCCCACGTTCCCCAACCGTCCATCGTTGCCGCGGTTCAGTTAGTCTCGCGCTTTGGCCAGCGCCGGACCGATTATCGCGTGATCAGCTTCGGTTAGTTGCTCGGGACCGAGTTGATACGTCACCTTATCGATTGTCCCGGTGAACTTGAACGGTACCTGGTAGTCGGCGTCGTTGACGGGCGTGCGTGTATCGCTCCCGATATCAAACGTCTCGTCCAACGTCATGAGAAACGGAATTGTGTGCGGCACCGTCTGATTGACCACCTCGATGCCGTCGACGCCGAGCACACCCGTTCCGCCCTTACCTACGCCGGGCCCATCGTACGTAAACTCGAACACGATCGTATGCTTGCCGGGCGTGAGCGCCTGTGGAGCTTCCCAGCGGAAACGCTCTAAATCCAGCAGGTTGTAGAGAAATACGGGCTTGCCTTTGAGCAGATACAGTCCGTAGCCGCCGAAGCGCCCGCCTAACGTCGCGATTACCCCCTCGGCGTCGCCTTGGGGGACCTCGACCTCGGCCGTGATTGTGTATGACTTGTTAAGTAGGTTCGGAGCGAAGGCCGGATCTATTCCGGTGAGCGCACGGGTGTACGTAAAGACGTTCTTCCCGGCGGTCCCGCTCGGTCGCGGTGCGATAATGCGCTGAGCAACGGAGTTGTCCAGCGGAAGGACGTTATACTTCGCCGCCTCAACGAGGAAGAGTTGCTGCAACTCACGCAGCTTGTCCGGCATCTTGGCAGCGAGGTCGTTTGCCTCCGAGTAGTCCTGCGCGATGTTGTATAGCTCCCAGGTGTAGCCATTGATGACGTCGGGCATCTGCGTTAGTCCCAAGAGCCATGGGGGCGCTGGCGGCGTTGTAGCCGCAATCCAGCCGTTACTGTAAATCGCTCGATTGCCAAACATCTCGAAATACTGCGTCGTGCGCATGGATGGCGCGCCTGCATTTGCCGCCTCCCACGTGGACGCCATGCTGACGCCCTCAATCGGCTTCTGCGCAATCCCATCAACCATAACCGGCGCTTCAATGCCCGAGGCTTCCAGAAGCGTCGGCACGATATCAATCATATGATGGAACTGGGTGCGAATGCCACCAGCGTCCTTAATTCGATTGGGCCACGCCATCGCCATACCCTGACGCGTGCCCCCGAAGTGGGAAGCAACTTGTTTAGTCCATTTGAACGGCGTATCGAAGGCCCACGACCAGGCGACGGACATGTGTGGATAGGTCTTCTCCGAGCCCCAAACGTCGTAGAACTTCAACTGCTCTTCGACCGGAACGTTTATGCCCTGATACCCGGTCATGACGTTTGGCGTGCCGATCGCCGAGCCTTCGGCGCTGCACCCATTGTCGCCGCTGATATAAATAACTAGCGTGTTATCGAGTTTACCCAAATCTTCCACGGCTTGGATCACACGCCCGATTTCGTAGTCGGTGTACGCTGCATACGCGGCGAAGACCTCAGCCTGGCGCGCGAAGAGCTTTTTCTCGTCGGCAGAGAGCGAGTCCCAGGCCGGCAGGTCTTTCTCGGGCCACGGCGTTAGCTCGGTCTCCGGAGGAATCACGCCGAGGCGTTTTTGATTGGCGAAGATTTGATCGCGCAGGGCGTTCCAGCCCATGTCGAACTTGCCTTTGAATTTTTCGATCCACTCCGGCTTAGGTTGATGCGGCGCGTGGGTACCGCCAGGCACATAATAGAGAAAGAATGGTTTGTCCGGCGCGGACGCATCGAGCTGCTGCAAATAAGCGATGGCTTCATCGGCGAGATCAGTCGTGAGATTGTAATCAGTTCGTCCTATCCATGGGAAGATTTGCGTTTGATTTTGGAATAGGTACGGCTGCCATTGATCGGTCTCGCCGCCCATGAATCCGTAGAAATACTCGAACCCCATCCCAACCGGCCACTGCTCGAATGGCCCTGCAACGCTATACTGGAAGCTTGGCGTATTGTGTTCCTTGCCGAACCACGACGTCGCATAGCCGTTATGCTTGAGGATCGCGCCAATTGTCGCATTTTCCGGACCGATGATCGAATCGTATCCCGGGTATCCCGTAGACTGTTCCGTGATAACGCCAAAGCCCACCGAGTGATGGTTGCGGCCGGTGATCAGGGCCGCGCGTGTCGGAGAACAGAGCGCGGTGGAATGAAACTGCGTGTAGCGCAATCCCGCCTTTGCAACTCGGTCAAGCGCCGGCGTCGGAATTACTCCCCCGAACGTTCCTGACACCCCATAACCTGCGTCGTCGGTCATGATCAAAAGTACGTTTGGTGCTCCGGCGGGTGGGACGACTTTTGGCGGCCAGAACGGCGTGGACTCTTCTGCGCTGAGATTGATCTCGCCGCCGAAGGGCGCCGGCACGGGCGGGAGGTACTTGCCGTCGATTGTTTCGGTGGCGCTAGGAGAACCAGGGATGACTGCCGGTTTCCCGTCGTTGGCACCGGTGCGGCTCATGAAGCATTCCCTCCGTTTTTCAAGGCTATGTGGAACCGGAAGGTTAGCGCCGGCCGCCGCAGAGTCCTAGAACAAGATTCCGGCGACTTTTTTCAGTATCTCGGAGAGCGGCATCAGGGTAAGCACCAACGGAGCGACAGGCAGGAGCGCGGCTGCGGCAAACCCCACGATCATCTGCGCGGTTATCGGTACGTTGCGCATCGTCTGGACGATCTCGTAGCTTCCCGCCATGTCGGCGAGAGATTGGATGTCGGCACTTCCGACCAGCGGCTCCTTAGGATCCGCTTCGGGAACGATCCACTTGTCGCGAAACTCGTTCGCGTAGCGCGCTGCGAGCGCGCCGTATTCGATAACGCCGCGCCGCTTGGCGCGGTTGAGCGGTCTCGCGAACACAGTGAGCGGCGCGATGGTCAAGAAAAGCACGAACGCCACGATTGCCACGATCTCGCCTTTAAACTCCGTCAGGCTCGCTTTTGCGATTACGACTCGCGTCGAAAGCCACCCGGCGAGCAACGCCCCGTGCGCCATTGCAAAAAGCGCGAACACTTGGGTGCCCATGATCAGAAACCCGAGACCACCCACGCGATCGGGGTGCGTCGGTACGAGATTGAGTTTCAGCCGAGAGACCTGCCCTAAGAAGCGAGCCCAAATGAAGAGCCGCAAGTACCAGCGCAGCAAAACGAACTGAAAGATGGGCAGGCTGAAATATGCGTAGCAAATTCCGGCCGGGTTGAGATGCGATCCCTGAGCGGCCGAAGCTGCATACCACGTTGACACGTCGTTTGCAACGTAGGTGCGACGAGCGACGAGCGTGTCGAAAAAATAGATAATCGCAATGATCAGCAAATCGGCAACGATTGAGTCGCCAAGCCTGAACGCCGACGCAATTGCGGCTTCGAATTTGGCAACCGACGCTCCGAGAACGATCCGCCGAGCGAGAAACTGCTGCAGGGTGGGAAGAATGCGCGCTTCGCCCACCCTCGCCGCCAGAACGAAGAGCGGAAGCGCGACGAGCAATCGGATGTGAGCCGACAGATCGAGCAGGAAGGGAGTTGCGACGCTTCCTGGGAGCAGCTTTCCATCAATCGTCGAGAGTAAGAGCAGCGGAAGCCAGGCGAGCAATGGGAGCATGAAGATCGCTGCCACCCGAAGGCGCAGCAGCACCGACTCGTGCAGGCCGATACGCAGGAGGCCCTGGGAAACCAATCCTCCACTGAAAGACAAGGCGCTGTTCGGAATCACGCTTTCGCGTGCTTGCTCGCTGTCTAAAGCGGCTCCTTCTTCAATGAAGCGTCGTCGAAGCCACGTGGAAGTGGGGCGGAGTCGCAAAGGGTATTTAGGCCGCTCCTCGCATCCAGCCTGAACGCGTTTTTAGTCAAACGGAGGAAGCAGTTTCTTATGAATTCGCGCGAAGCAACTTGGGAAAAACCGCAAGCAATGGCCATTCCGAAAGAAGGCTATTTCGAACGTGTGGAGGGTAACTACGGCCCCGTCTTTCCCCGGACGCCGGCAAACTACGGTTTCACGATCATCGCGAAGCTAAAGCCCGGGCGCGAGGCCGCCATGCGTTCGTATGCCGATACCGTAGAAAAGGCGCTGAAGGGCGATCCGAACTTTCTCGCTCCGTTAAAGCTACATTTTTTGAAATGGGTGCTTTTCGATATCGGCGGCGAGACGTATTTTATGTACCAGGGTATTTTCGATACCGATTTCGACAAGTATACCGACGACGCGGTGGCGCTGTTTTTGAAAGCCGGCTTGTCGACGGCGTTTGAAAACCTCGAGGGCTTTCCGGAAGACTGGAAAACAAACGTGCCGGCCTTCGTAAAGTTCGTCCGCGAGCATCATCGGCCCAGCTTCATGGAGTACGGAGAATACCCGTATGTCAGCGCAGGCGAGATAAGGAAGGCGCTGCAGATCAAGCAGAGCCTCGGGGAGATGCTCGACCAGATGCAATAGCGTCGGGTGTAAGACCGTGACCGAAACATACGATCTGATCGCGATTGGCGCAGGACCCGCGGGGGAGAGCGCCACCGAACTGGCCTCGTTCTTCGGCCTTCGGTGCGCCATCGTCGAAAGGAATCGTCCAGGAGGGACGGTTACGACGACCGGCGGCGCGCCGACGAAGACGCTGCGCGAAGCCGCGCTTTTCGTCTCGGGCTTCCGCGATGCCGACGTCTACGGTCTGCGCCTGACGGTTTCACCCGAAGTCGCGATGGACGTCATTCGCACGCGAACCTGGGGCGTCTGTTCGCAGCTTCAGGATCTTACCAAGAAGAACATCCTCGCGCGTAACGTGGAGTATATCGAGGGAGAGGCGCGTCTCGATCGCGACGGCGCGGTTTGCGTTTCCAAAGAGGGACGAGCGCTTGCAACGCTGCGCGCGAAGGTCGTCCTGATTGCGACCGGATCGCGTCCGCAGCGGCCGGCCGGCGCCGCTTTTAAACTACCCGGAGTCTTCGATACGGATACGATTCTCTATCGGGAGCGCGGCGCGCCGAAGGCGATCGTCATCGTGGGAGGCGGCGCGGTCGGTATCGAGTTCGCAACCATCTGCCACGCTCTGGGAGCCATGGTCACGATAATCGATCGCGGCGAGCGCTTAGCCACGATCATGGACGGTGAAATCTCGGCGCGCATCGAGAGACTCTTCGGCGGGTGGGGCGTAGACGTGAAATTCGGCTGTACGGCCGAAGACGTCGCCGCAAGCGGCGACAATCTCGACGTTACGCTTTCGACGCAAGAGCACGTGCGCGCCGACACGGTGCTGATCGCGGCCGGCCGGGTCGCCAATACCGAAGGCCTTGGCCTCGAGTCGCTCGGCGTTCGCCTCGACGCGCGCGGACGGGTTGAAGTGGACGGCAACTTTCGGACCTCGGCCGACGGCATTTACGCGGCCGGCGACGTGCTGAGACCGACGCTCGCCTCGATTGCGATGGAGCAGGGACGCGCTGCAGTCTGTGCCGCTTTCGGGTTCCCCTTTGAAGGAAACGTGGATCCGACGCCGGTCTCCGCCATCTACGGCATGCCGGAACTCTCGGGTGCCGGCCTTACCGAGGAGGCGTGCCGCGAGCGCGGATTGAGCTATGAGGTCGGCCGCGCCGACCTTGCGCTTACGCCGCGCGGCGCAATTGCGGGGCAGGGTGGCATGCTCAAGCTGATCTTCCAACGGGACGACCGAAAGCTCGTCGGCGTTCATTGCATCGGCGAGATCGCATCCGAAGTCGTCGGCATAGGTCAGATGGCAATTCGCTGCGGCGGTACTCTGAACACGTTAGCCACGATGTCGTTCAATACACCGACGTACAGCTACGCCTATAAATACGCGGCACTCGACGGACTGCGGCGACTCGCCGCGCTAGGAGATCAGAAATGACGACAACTCCGCCCTTGGGCAGGACGTATAATCAGCCCCACGTACCGCGAAAGTACGTGCCGGGTAAGCGCAGATTCAGCGTTTACTGGACCTGGAGCTATCCGTTTGAGGCGAATCGCGACGTCACTCGGCTTGACAATCGCTTTTCGACGATGACCGAAGTCCGGCGCGTCGCGTGGCCGGCTTACGAGAAAAACGAATATTCGGAAAAGATGTTCTTACAGGGGATCGCGGGCACGCTCGAGCTGTTCCATCTCTCGCTCGTGAACTTTCAAAATGCGGTGGAGGAAGCTACCGGCAATGCGGTTGCCGTGTACCAACGCGTCGATCAGGCCGGCCAGAGACTACCGATCGACGAGCGGATTTTAGCCGATACCGACACGCTCATGATATTCGGTCTCGACCACATGGTCGCGGAGGAGGAAGCAACGCCGGGAGAAATCGCGGCGCTCGAGGATTTTTTGAGGCGCGAAGGGACGTGTCTGGTCCTCGGGCCCCATCACGACGTCGGCGCCTCGCCGGATTTAAAGGAACGCGATATGGAATACCATCATCACGGCGATGCGCTCGTGCCGCGACAGCAACGCTTCGCGAAGTACGTGCGCTCGCTGATGAAGGGCCTCGGCGTGCCGGTCGAAAATCGCTATGGGCTGCGACCGGCGACGCACCCTGGTACGACGCGGCCCGTGCCGATCGTCGCGGCGAACGATTTAGACGCGCGCGGCTGGCTGACCGGGGTCTCGTCGTTCGTCTTCCACATGCATCTGCCGCACTACGCGCTTACCGAAGAGCAGCCAAAAGGCGTCCACGTGCTTGCCCGACAGCCGATAGATCTCTCGAAGCCGCATCCTTTCACCGAGGCCGGCAACCGCGAAATCAACATGTTCCTTTGGATACCGCCCGCCGGCAGGCGCGCGGGCGACATCCTGTTCGCGGACTCGACGATCTTCACGACGCTCTTTGGCGGCGATGAAAGCCTAACGCGTTTCTGGAAGAACCTCGCGACGAAGTAGGAGAACATGGCACTTCTCGAACTCGACGATATTCAGAGCGGAGTGCTGCGTCCGCGCCCGACTCCATTCGCCGCGACCTACATCATCCTTCGGATCGACGACCGTGCCGCGGGCCGAGCGTTGATGCGGAAGCTAAGCGAAATCGTCGCCTCGGCCGCGCATCCCGAAAGTCCCGCGCGCGATACCTGGGTTAGCGTGTCGCTCACGTTTGCCGGGTTCAAGAGCCTTGGCGTCCCGCAGGCCTCGCTCGAGAGTTTTTCGCCGCAGTTCCGTCAAGGGATGGCGGCACGCGCGCGAGCGTTGGGCGATGTCGGCGAGAACGGCCCTGAACGCTGGGAGAAGCCCCTCGGCACGGACGACGTTCACGTCGTGCTGACGGGAATTTCAACCGATGCAGCTCAACTGGAGGAGGCGGTCGGCCGGGCGCGCGCGGCATATCAAGACGTTGCGGGCGTAGGAGCAATCTGGCGGCAGGATTGCTATGCCCTTCCCACCGAGACCGAGCCGTTCGGCTTTAAGGACGGCATCAGCCATCCGGCGATCGAAGGCAGCGGCATTCCTGGAACGAACCCGCACGAAGTTCCATTGAAAGCGGGAGAGTTCGTCCTCGGATACCCCGACGAGTACGGCGGCATTCCCCCAGTCCCGCAGCCGGAGATCCTAGGCCGTAACGGGAGCTACATCGTCTTTCGGAAGCTTCACCAGCGCGTCGCCGAATTTCGCCGGTACCTTAAGGCGAACGCGTCGAACGCCGATGAAGAGGAGTTTTTGGCGGCAAAGATGATGGGACGCTGGCGCAGCGGAGCTCCGCTCTCATCGTGTCCCGTTCACGACGATCCCACTGTCGGCGCTGACTCGACCAAAAACAACGATTTTCTTTTCAAAGCGGACGATCCGCTGGGATACAAGACGCCGTTGGGATCGCACATCCGGCGAATGAACCCGCGCGATGCCGACGTCGCCGGCGTCGCGCGAATTCATCGCATGATTCGGCGCGGTACGGCCTACGGACCGCTCCTGCCGGAAGGCGTTCTTGAGGACGATGGTGCAGACCGCGGGTTGATGTTTGCTTTCGTCGGTGCGAATCTCGGCCGTCAATTCGAGTTCGTCCAATCCGAATGGATGAACGATAGCGCCTTCTTCGGCGGTGCGTCGGAGCAAGATCCGATCTCGGGGGCCGCTGACGGCAACGGAATATTCCCGATACCGCGAAGGCCCATCCGCAGGGTCCTTGCCGGGCTGCCGCGATTCGTGGTCACGCGCGGCGGAGAGTACTGTTTCCTGCCGAGTTTGAGTGCGTTGCGCTGGCTGGGTGATCTCGACGCGTAGTTCCCAGTCAAGCGAACGGACCGCTTCGCGCCTTGGGGCGGTGCTGATTGCGCTCGCGATCATCGTGCTCATCGCACTCTTGCCGCGACGCTACCATCTCACGCCGAGCTGGTTCGCCTACGTAGGATCTTTATTCATCGTGCTGCCGATGCTCCTGGTCTGGATGACGCAGGGGAGGGTGGCATGGCGACGGTTCGAGCGAATCGCGGAGTTCGTCGGCGTCGGCACTGCACTCGTTTTGAACTCGGCTAATCTTCTGGTGGCGGCCTACAACCTCGTCGAACATCCCGGCAAAATGGAACCGGTAACCTTGTTCTATACTTCAATCGGAATCTGGACCGGCAATATTCTCATCTTTACCTTGATCTATTGGCTAGTCGACGGCGGAGGCCCCGATGCTCGCCTGAACCACAAATCGCCGTACCCCGACTTTGACTTTCCAGCGATGGACGATTCCGCGCCGGTTCCACCCAACTGGGAGCCCGGCATTATTGACTATCTCTTCTTAGGCTTCACGACGTCCACCGCGTTCAGCCCGACCGAAGCTATGCCGATGACGCCGCGCGCCAAACTGCTCGTGATGCTACAAAGCAGCATCTCCTTAATCACGATCGCGATCGTCGCGGCGCGTACGATCAATATCCTGAAATAGCGTTAGTATCGGCGGCTAGGTCGCCGGCGTCGTTGAGGGTGCGGGTGGACCGTTGATTGGTATGAGGTCGAGAGTGACCGTATCGAGCCGATACGATCCTTCGCCGACGTTGCTGTTGGGCTGCGCGCAGACGACGCTGTTTTGCGGACCATAGACGTTAACGAGGCCAGGCGGTCCGCATTGCGTCTGCGTCAGCTGATACGTCGTGAGGAACGTCGCGCCGGGCGTGCCGTCTTGAACTTCGTACGAGTTATACGTGACGTGGTCTTCTTCATCAACGATCGCTCCGTAGACTGCGGCGGAGGTTACGCCGATCGCCATGGATCCCCAGAAGCCGCCTCCCCAGTAATATGGTGCCGGAGCCCATACCATCCCGCCGTTCCAGCCGTAGTACCCGCCACCGCCGGGATTGTTGATGATCGTGTTTCCGTTTCCGTTGCCGATGTTATTCCCACCACCGCCGCCGGGACGATTGCCGGCACCGGGG
>JBAVSO010000166.1:0-36320 GCA_049695635.1 Candidatus Cybelea sp.
GTGGACGACTACGCCTACGTCTGCGAGCGCTTAGCGGCGCGAGACGAAATCGTTGCGGTCGAGCTCAACGTTTCGTGCCCGAACGTCGCGAGCGAAGGCAAAACGTTCGGCTGCGACCCCGGACTCACCGGCGCAGTCGTGCGGGCCGCCCGTTCGACGACCGACAAGACGCTGATTCTAAAGCTCTCACCGAACGTCACCGATATCTGCAGCGTCGCACGGGAGGCGGAGCTCGCCGGCGCCGACGTCTTGGCCGTCATCAACACGGTTCGCGGCATGTCGGTGGACGTCGAGAGCTGGCGCCCCCGTCTCGGGAACGTGAGCGGCGGTCTCTCGGGGCCCGCGATTCGTCCGATCGCGGTGCTCGCCGTCTATGAGGTCGCGCAGGCGGTGAAGATTCCGATCGTCGGGCAGGGCGGCATCGAGACGCTCACCGATGCGCTTGAGTTCTTTTTGGCGGGGGCGACCGCGGTCTCGATCGGAACGGCGAACTTTACCGATCCGCGGGTTCCCGAACGCATCGTGGCCGAGCTGGAGGGCTATCTCGCGCGGCGTAGCCTGCCGGGTATCGACGCGCTGGTCGGAAAGGCGAACCTCGGGTTTGCGACACCGCATCAATACGAAGGAGACGAAGGTTGAGAGACTCGAGATGCCACAGCTGATAGTCGCCCTCGACGTGCCCAGCGCGCAGCGCGCAGAAGAGCTCGTCGATTCTCTTTACGAGCTCGACGTCATCGTCAAGATTGGATTGGAAGCGCTCTGCGGGTATCCCCAGCGGATTCTCTCTTACTGCCAAGCGCGCGACGTCCGCATGTTCGTGGATGCGAAACTGCACGATATCCCGCGAACGGTCGGGGCGGCGATGGCGCAGCTCGTGCGTCCGAACGTGCATCTCGTCAACGTGCACGCCATCGGTGGTCTCGAGATGATGCGCGTTGCGGTCGAGGCTGCGAACGAACGCGCCGGCGAGCTCGGCATCGAGCCTCCCGGCGTGCTCGCCGTGACGCTGTTGACGAGCATCGCGCCCGAAGACCTCAACGAGCTTGGGTTCCAAGGCGGCCCGGGAGAGAACGCGATTCGTCTCGCCGCGCTGGCGCGCGACGCGGGCTGTGCCGGCGTCGTCTGCAGCGCACACGAGGTTCGCGATCTCAAGCGCTTCTTCGGCGATGATTTTCTTACGTTGACCCCGGGCATTCGTCCGGCCGGCAGCGCGCATGCCGATCAGAAGCGCGTGACGACCCCGGCCGAAGCGGTTGCAGCCGGCGCCGATTACCTCGTGGTCGGGCGCCCGATCGTCGAAGCCGCCGACCCGGTTGCGGCTGCCAAGGCGATTCTCGAGGAGATGTCGGTTCGCGCATGAGCGTCGACCTGCGAAACGCTCTCACGCAGCGCGGCGCGCTGCTCGAGGGACACTTCCGCTTGAGCTCGGGACGTCACAGCGATCGGTTCGTGCAGAAGTTCCGCATTCTCGAGGATCCCGTGTTGCTAGAATCGCTGGCGCGCGCGATCGCCGACCGCTTTCGATCGCTCGAGCCGACGGTTGTCGTCGGTTCCGCCGTCGGCGGCATCCTGCTCGCATACGAAGTCGCGCGCCAGCTCGGTACGAAAGCGATCTTCGTGGAAAAAGAGAACGGCCTTCCCGCATTGCGGCGCGGCTTCACGCTCTCACCACAAGATCGAGCGCTGCTCGTCGAAGACGTTCTGACGACCGGGCTTTCAACGCGCGAAACGATCGGCGTCGTGGAAAAGCACGGTGCGAAGATCATCGGCCTCGGCGTCATCGTGGCCAGGGGTGATGTCACCCCGACCCTGTCGGATGTCACCCCGACCCTGTCGGATGTCACCCTGAGCCTGTCGAAGGGTGACGCCCCAACGCTCGTTCTTTTGGATCTGCCGCTGCGCTCGTACGACGAGTCGGAGTGTCCGCAGTGCCGTGCCGGTGAGCCGATCTCCGATCCGGGCTCACGCCGTTCGTGACGATCGAGGTCCGGCGCGCCGAACGACGCGGCGCGCGAGCGGCCGCCGATCGTGCTTTCGTGACAGATCTTGGTCGGCGCTGCGTGATGTCGAGCGTCGGTTCGTTGCGTCCCGCACCGGGCGCAAACGCGCGTGAAGCCTTCGACCGTCTCTGCGAGGTCGTCGAGAGTCAATCGCACGTGACGCTGATCGCGTCGCGCGACGGCGAGCCGGTCGGATTCCTGCTCTTGCTCGACAACCTCCCCGACGAGGTGACGCTGCTCCCGCAAGCCTTCGTAGCCTATATGGCGGTCGAGCCGGGTTCCAGAAAGGCCGGCGTCGGCACGGCGCTGCTCGCGGCCGCCGAAGATGAGGCAAGACGGCGAGGTCTACCGTATATGGCTCTGATGGTCACCGACGAAAACGCTCCGGCTCTCGGGCTCTACGAGCGCAGCGGCTATCGCGCGGAACGGAGGCTCCTATGCAAAACGCTTTAGGCGCAGATGTATGGCGGCGCGTCGGGTGGATCGTCGGCGCGATCGTGCTCCTGATCCTCGCCCTTTGGATCATCCGGCGTATCCCCAAGACGATCGCGATCTTCGTGATCGCGGCTTTCATCGCGTTCGGCGTGCAGCCGATCTCGCGCCGTTTGGAGCGGCATATGCCCAAGCCACTCGCCATCTCGCTCGTCTTTCTCGCGCTCTTCGTCGTCGTCGCGCTCTTCTTCGTCATCGTCGTGCCGCTGACGATCAGTCAAACGCAACTCCTGGCGGCGAATATTCCGACGTTCGCGACGCTGACGCAGAACTGGCTGCAGGCGATCGAGAGCTCGCTCGAACAGCACTTTCCGACTCTGCATATCCCGACCACGGGGTTCAACATCGGCAAGATCACGGGCGCGCAGCTCTCGACCTGGTTCAGCGTGGGAGTCGCTTCGTTCGGAGCGATCGCCGTCAATACCGCGACCGGTTTCTTCATCGCCTTCTCGGCGATTATTCTCTCGTTCTTCTTCCTGCTCAACGACACGCAGATTGCCGAGGGCTTCGCCTCGATGTTTCCGCCGAGCCGGCGCGAGACCGCGCGCAACCTGAGTGCCGAGGTGACCGAGCTCTTCGGGAACTACATTTCGGGGCAGGTGATCGTCTGCGCGATCACCGGCGCGGTGATCGCAATCGCTTCCGCGATCATCGGCTTCAAGTTATCGCTGATCGTCGGCATCATCTCCGGCGTTGCCTACGCGATCCCGATCGTCGGCATGCTGATCGCCCAGATCATCGCGATCCCGATGTCCGCGCCGCAGGGCCTCTGGATGGTCATCTGGGTGCAGGTCATCATCTTCGGCATGGCGCGCATCAGCGACAACGTGCTGGTTCCCAAGATCATGGGCAAGTCGGTCGGCGTTTCGCCGATCGGCTCGATGTTCGCGGTCTTCGCCGGCGGCGAGCTCTTCGGTGTTCCCGGCTTGATCCTGGGCATCCCGGTCGCGGCGCTGATTAAGATCCTGTGGCGCTACTTCATGGCGCCATGGATTGCCGCGCGGCAAGCGAAGAGCTAGCGATGCGACATTGCGCGCTCGTGTTTCTCATTGCCCTCGGCGCAGCCGCCTGTTCCTCGGGCGGCGGTGGCGGTACGTCATCGCTTCCGATTCTGCCGCCTCCGACGCAAGGGCCTCCGCAGACCGGACCGGAGGGAAAATATCTCAAGCACGTCGTCGTCATCGTCCAGGAGAATCGCACGTTCAACGACATCTTTGCGGGTTTCAAAGGTGCCGATACGACGATGTACGGCTATACGCACACCGGCGCCAAGGTACGCTTGCGGGCGATCACCTTTAAAGGATCGGACATCTTACACAATTGGGGCAATGCGATGGACGATTGGAACGGCGGCCGGATGAACGGGTTCGACAAGAGCCTTTACACCAATGGAAAGCCGGCCGGGACCTACACGTACGCGTACCTCGCGCATTCGCAAGTTGCGCCGTATTGGACGATGGCGCGCGAGTACGCGCTCGCCGATCGCATGTTTCCGACGATGTTCGGCCCGACGTTCACGGCCCACATCGACTTGATCGCGAGCACCACCAACCTTACCGGCGACCAGGCGGAGGTGGACGGCCCGACGGGTCAGCCTTGGGGTTGTGATGCGCCCGCCAACACGACGACGTTTCTGCTGAACCCGCAGCGCGTCGAAACGGGTGGCGGACCCTTTCCGTGCTTCACGCAATACGACACCATGGCCGATACGCTCGATGCTGCGCAGGTAAGCTGGAAGTATTACGCACCGCGGGTCAAGTACGCCGGAGGACGGCTCTGGTCGCCGTTTGCGGCGATTCGGGAAGTCCGCTACGGACCCGACTGGAAGCGGAACATCATCTCACCGCAGACGACCGTGCTCAAGGACGCAGCAGACGGAAAGCTCGCGCAAGTATCGTGGGTGATACCGGATGCGGCCGATTCCGATCACGCCGGCTCGCAAAGCGATAAGGGGCCTTCCTGGGTCGCCGGGGTCGTCAATGCGATCGGCGGGAGCCAGTATTGGAAAGACACGGCCATCGTCGTGCTTTGGGACGACTGGGGTGGATGGTACGACGACGCGCCGCCGCCGCAACTCGATTTTGTCGGACTAGGCATCCGCGTCCCGTGCATCATCATCTCGCCGTACGCAAGAGCCGGCTACGTTTCGCACACGCAGTACGAGTTCGGCAGCGTTCTTAAGTTTATCGAGGAGACGTTCCACCTGCCGTCGCTGGGGCCGGCCGCTCGCGGATACACCGACACGCGCGCCCACAGCCTGGCCGACAGCTTCGACTTCAAGCAGAAACCGCGGGCCTTCCAACCGATCCCCGCGCCCTATCCTCCCGCGTACTTTCTTTCGCAGCCGCCCTCCGGTCAACCGCCCGACTCGGAGTAGCGGGTCGCGCTAGCGCACGTCGCTCGGCGCTACGACGACGGCGATGCCGTCGTCGTAGCGCGCGACGCCGCACGCGCGGGCCTCGCGCAGGCGCGCTAGATTAAAATCAGCGGCGCGGTCGTTCTCGGCGATCGCCACCAGCAGCACTCCGCGCCCGCTCGCGCGCGCGCACGAACTCGCGTCGGGAATTTCGACGGTCCGCGTCTGCGGTGAGAGCACGTTGACGGTTCCCAGCGCCAACCCTACCGCGCCGATCGCCGTTGGGCGAGTTCGTTCGACCCAGGAATAGAACGCGGTCGGCCGCCCGTTTACGCGCAGTGCGTCGTCATAAAAGTCGACCGGATGGCTTCCCGCGAGAAAGTCGGCCGCGACCGCGATTGCAACGAACGCAAGGGCGATCGGCCAGCCTCGTCGCAGCGCGCGAGCCCAGGCGACCGCTCCAATTCCTGCCAGCGCAACGACGGGTGCGACGCGCGTGGGAGCGTCGTTCCAGAAGATCGCTAGCACGTACCCGACGCCAAAGAGCGTTGATGCGGCGAGCAGCGCGGCGCCGGTCACCGTGTTTCGTCGCGCGAGCGCCGTGAGAATCACTGCTCCGGCTGCCACCGCCGGCGCCGCGAACCGCAGCGACGCGCCGGTTGCGAGCTGCGCGACCGAACTCGCATATCCAAAGGGCAGCAAAAAGAAGAGCAGCGCAGCCGCGCAGGCCGCCCATCCCAACCGGCGTTCGCGCCGGCTGAGATAGGGTCCGGCGAGTGCCGCGAGCAGCGCGACCGATGCAAACGGTGATGCGGCAAGGGTGACGCGCGCGAGGATTGCAAACGCTGCCCATCCGTGCGCGAGAATCGTGGATCCAAAAAGACTGCCGTACTCCGTGCTCGCGGGCGCCACGATCGCGTGTCTCCATAAGATTGCGTCGCGCGCGAGCCAGAGCGCGAGGGCTGCCAGCGTCGTTATCCAGAGTCCACGCTTGCCTTTGGTCGCAATCAATGCGATTACGGCGAACAGCCAGCCTTGCGGTTTGATCAGCGCCGTGACGGCCAGCGCGCGCGCTGCCGTCGCGCTCTGCGACGTCAGCAGCGCCCACAAGGCTTCGAGCCAGAAAGCGGCGAGCCAGACGTCGTTCTGCAGCGTTCCGGCCTGAATCGCGAGCGGGAACGCGGTTACGGTCGCGGCCGCGAGCAGATCGGCGAGCAGCGGGGGGGCCCCAAATGCGCTACGCACCCACGCGGTGATTCGAAAGCCGAGCAGCGCGAGCGCGACAAAACCGCACCACGGCAATGCAAACGGACCGCTCGTCACGTAGAGACCGGCCGCGAACAGCTCGGATGCGGGCGGATACCACCAGTAGCGCGTCGCGGTCGTCCAGATCGAGTGCGCTTGTACCCACGATGCCGCGTTGGGGAGGTGGTAGGAGAGCGAATCGCCTTCGAGCAGCGGACGCATGAGCTGCGGCCACGCGACGGCCAGCAGCGCGCCGATCAGCAGATACGGTGTCGGCGTGCCGGCGCTCGGCGTCTTCGCGGGCTTGGCAATGCCGCGAGCGTATGCGACCGCGATGCAGATCGCCAGCGCGCACCAGCATGCGACTGCATAGAGCGCGTGCACGGGGCCGAGCGCAAACGGAATCGCGATGCCGACGATCAGCGCGTCGCGTAACCGGTCGGAAAAATCGTAGCGTGCGCTCGTGCGCAGCGCGGGCGCCGCTGCAAAAAGGCCGAGCAGCCAGAGCGCTGCCGGTAACCCAGACATGAGCGAGCGCTACATCGAGTCCGGCGCGGCGACGCCGACGAGCGCCAGCGTGCGTGCCAGCACGCTCTTTGCCGCCAAGCTGAGCGCCAGCCGCGCGAGCCTAGTCTCGCGTTCATCCGTTAGGATCTTGCACTCGGTATAGAATTGATGAAAGTCGCCGGCGACGTCGCGCGCATAACGCGCCAAGCGGTGCGGCGCGAGATGCTCGACGACGCTCGCGACGACGCCCGGAAACTCGCTCAGCCGTCGGGCCAAGGTCAGCTCGGGATCGTGAACGAGCGGTGCGAGCGAGGCCGAGCGCGCGTCCTCGACGTCCTCGGCCGAGGCGCGCCGTAGCACCGAAGCGATTCGGGCGTGACCGTATTGCACGTAGTAAACTGGATTCTCGTTGTTTTTTTCGACCGCCAGTCTCAAATCGAAGGAAAACGGCGATTCGATCGCAGGTATGGTGAAGAAGAAGCGTGCCGCGTCAATGCCCACCTCGTCGAGGATCTCGTCGAGCGGGACGATCTCACCGGCACGTTTGCTCATGCCGACTTGCTCGCCCGCGCGCATCAGGGTGACTTGTTGCGCGATCGCAACGTCGAGCCGGCCGGGATAGCCGAGCGCGGCCGAGATTCCCTTGAGGCGCTCGATGTAACCGTGATGATCGGGGCCGAGAATGTCAACCACGCGATCGTTGCTCTTGAGTTTCTGATAGTGATAGGCGACGTCCATGCAGAAATACGTGGGACGCCCATCGCTGCGCAGAAGCACGCGATCCTTGTCGTCGCCGAACTCGGTTGCGCGAAAGAAGAGCGCGCCGTCGCGTTCGTACGTGAGCTCGAGCTTGCGCAGATGCTCGACCCCTTCACGCACCTTACCGCTTTCGTGGAGCTCTCGTTCGCTCTGCCATCGATCGTACTCGATGCCGAAGCGTCGCGCGGTTTGCTGCTGCTCTGCGACCAGCTCGTCGCGACCGGCGGTCGAAAAATAAGCCAGCCATTGCGGCTCGGCGGCCGCGATCCAGCGGTCGCCGTCGCGGTCGGCGATGCGCCGCGCGATGGGTCGCAGATATTCGCCCGGATATCCGTCCTCCGGGAAGGGATATCCGGGGGTGAAGAGCTCGCGGTAGCGCGCGTAAATCGAGCGTCCAAGTGCATCGAGCTGCCCACCCGCATCGTTGATGATCCATTCCACGAAAACGTCGTAGCCGCAAAACCGCATCGCATTTGCCAGCGTCGCGCCAACCGACATCGAACGTCCTTGGACCACGACGAGCGGCCCGGTCGGATTCGCGCTCCCGAACTCGAGCGAGATGCGTTGACCGTTGCGCGGAGCTTCGCCGAAGCGATCGCCTTCGCGCAGAATCCTCGCGATTGCGGCCTGCCATACCGCCGGCGCGAGCCGCAGGTTGATAAAGCCCGCAACGGCATCGATCCGGCTAAAGAAGCGCTCCAGCTCGGGCGCGTTCGCAACGAGTTCGGCAACGACATCGTCGGCGATCGCTTGCGGTGAACGGCGCGCGCTCTTCGCCAGCGAAAAGGCGAGATTCGTTGCAAAATCGCCGAACTCGGGCCGGCGCGGCGCCTCGAACGCGACCTCTGGTTCGGGGACCGAATACTTCGCGGCGGCCGCCCTCGATGCGGCGCCGGCAAAGGCGCGTAACGCGTCGTCGAGCGACGACGTTCCGGTCATTCGGATCATGCGCGGCCATCTTCGCCGCTCGCCACCGGCGCGACCCGCGCATACGATGATGCGCCGCGCGATTCGATCGCGCCGTCGAGTTCGAGCACGGTCAGCGCCGAAAGCGCCGAGGATGGCGAGATGCCGCTGCTTGCCACGATCTCTTCGAGTTTGCAAGCACCGCCGTCGAGTGCCGCGAGCAGAGCGGCGGCGACGGGATCGCGTGGTGCCGCCGGCTCGCGGCGCGCGGGCGATGGCAGTGCTAGCCGCCCGAGGGCTTCGAGGACGTCCTGCGGCGAGCGCGCCAGCGTTGCGCCGTCGCGGATCAGGGCGAGACATCCGGCCACGTGCGCGCGATCGACGTCGCCGGGTACCGCCAGCACCGGGATCCGCCCGGCGGCCCAGCCAGCCGTATTGAGGGCTCCGCTGCGCGCCGGCGCTTCGACGACGAGCACCGCGTCCGAAAGCGCGGCGACGACGCCGTTGCGCGCCAGGAACTGGCCCGGGTAGGCCTCCTGGGCGGGCGGATACGGCGAAAGCACGGCCCCGCCGTTCGCCAGCATGCGCTCTGCAAGGCCGCGATTTCGCCGTGGGAAGAAGTGCCGATGCCCGCCGCCCAGGACGCCGATCGTCGGGGCGCCGGCGCTGAGAGCGCCCTCGTGCGCCGCTCCGTCGATCCCAAGCGCTAGTCCGGAGACGATGCAGCAGCCGGCCCGGCCGAGCTCGGCGCCGAAACGGTGGGCCAGCCGCAGGCCGTACGGCGTGGCGGCCCGGGTGCCGACAATCGCTATGCAAGGTAGGGCAAGTCCGCTTAAATCGCCGCAGCACCAGAGGCCCGCGGCGGCCGCTTCGAAGCCGCGCCCGGCGCGGGCGGCCTCGATCCGCTCGCGGGTTTCGTAGGTCGGCTCCCACATCGCGGGCTCCATCACGCCGACGAACGCGAGCGCAAGCGGGGGGATTCAGGAGCGCCCAACGGAATAGCCTGGCCGCAAGCGGAGGTACCAGAGTTGGCAGCAGAAGCGTATTGCGTCAAGTGCAAAGCCAAGCGCGACATCAAAGACGCGGTCCAAATCACGATGAAGAACGGCCGGCCCGCAGTGGAAGGCAAGTGCCCGATCTGCGGAACCAAAATGTTCAAAATCGGCAAAGCCTAAGCGCGCAAGCCGGTCTCATCGGCGCGGTCCCAACGTGTACGACACGTTGGGACTTTTTGCGTTTACTACCCGTAGTGACGTATAATACGTGCACCCACAACATATGCCGTGGGGGAGAGACCTACCGCTGACTTGCCCGACCTGCCGCAAGAGTGAGACGCGCGTCGTCGACTCACGCGACGACGAGAACGTCGTGCGTCGCAGGCGCGAGTGTTTGGATCCGCGCTGCAAGCATCGCTTTACAACCTACGAGCGAATGGAAGTGCCTCGTCTCTTCGTCGTAAAGAAGGATGGCCGGCGCGAGCAATACAGTCGCGAGAAAATCCTAGCCGGTTTGCGCAAAGCGTGCGAAAAACGGCCGATCTCCGAATCGCGAATGGAAGCGGTCGCTGCCGACCTCGAGCGCGAACTTTTTGCGCGCGGCGAGAGCGAAGTCGCATCGGCGCTGGTGGGCGAGAAACTCATGGAGGCGCTGCGAACGCTCGATCCGGTCGCGTACATCCGTTTTGCGAGCGTCTATCGCTCGTTCCGCGACATCGAGAGCTTCCGCGAAGAACTGGCCCAACTTTAGTGGCTCAGCTCTAGTGGTCCGGATCCTACTCCAGCGTCTGCCCCAGGGTGAGGGCTTACCGATTCCGGGATATATGAGCGAGCATGCCGCCGGGGCGGATCTCTGTGCGGCCGTTCGCGAGCAGCTTACGCTCTTGCCGGGTGCGCGCGCGCTGGTTCCGACGGGCTTCTCGATCGCGTTGCCGCCCGGATACGAGGCGCAAGTTCGTCCGCGTAGCGGGCTTGCGATACGCTCCGGCGTGACGTGTCTGAATTCGCCCGGCACGATTGACGCCGATTATCGCGGCGAGGTGCGCGTCGTGCTCGCCAACTTCGGCAACGAGCCGTTCGTCATTCGACGCGGGGATCGCATCGCTCAGATCGTCGTTGCGCCGGTCGCGCGCGCCTCGTTCGATCTGGTTGGCGAACTTCCGCCGACCGAGCGCGGCGGGGGCGGTTTTGGTTCGACGGGCGTTTCAGCGTGAAGGTTTACATCGTCGGCAAGGGCGCGGTCGGAACCTATTTGGGCGATCTTTTGCGCGGCGTCGGCGTTGACGTAACGTACGCGCCGCGCGATTTGGCGCAGGTGGTTCCGTACGATGCCGACGTGGCAATCGTCGCGACGAAGTCTTACGACACCGAGAGCGCGATCGAAACGTTGCGCAAAGCGATCGCCTATCCCGAGAAGTGCGTCTTCGTTTCACCGCAGAACGGCGTCGGGAACGAGGAGCGAATCGCGGCGGCCTTCGGAGCGGATAACGTGGTCGCGGCGGCGCTGACGACACCGGTCGATCGCGACCGCGACGGGAACGCCCGCCCCGCCAAAGAGGGCGGCTTGGCATTAGCGCCGACCGGCGCAAACGCGTACAATTGGCTCTCGGCGACCTTTGCGGGTACGGGATTGGCCGTGAAAGTCGTCGAGGATTGGCGCGCGCTGAAATGGAGCAAGCTTGCGCTTAATGCCGTCGCAAACGCCAGCTGCGCGATCCTCAACGTCTTGCCGAACCGGTTCGTGCATTTCGACAAAATCTTCACGCTTGAGATCCGCATGATCCGCGAGGTCCGCGCGGTGATGCGAGCGATGCGTATCGAGCCGATCGACCTGCCGCGCTATCCGGTGCGCGCGCTCTTCGCAGTCGCCGCCCTTCCGAGCCCGGTCTCGCGGACGCTTCTCGCGCAGAGCATCGCCGGCGCGCGGGGCACGAAGCCGCCCTCGCTGCTGCTCGATCTGCGCCACGCCAGGGCGCAAACTGAGGTCGACGTTCTTAACGGCGCCGTCGCCGCCGCGGGGCTCGAGCATCGCGTGCCGGCGCCGGTCAACGCCGTCTACACGCGCGTGCTCAACGACATCGCGCACACGCCGCCGCTGTGGGCGAAGTATCGCGAGCATCCCGACCGTCTGGAGGCCGAAGTCGAAGCCGAGGTGAAACGCGCGAAAGTGCTGGCGCGCTAGCGGCGTAGGCCACTAGAAGCTGCGGAGGATATGCGCGACCCCAACGTTCCCGAATCGCTCGAAGGGTGGTGGATTCTCCACCGCATCTTTGCATTCAACCGCCGTAGCTGGGACGCGCTGCCCGAGAAGCGGCGCGATAAGTACGCGGGACACGCGGCCGACCTCGTGGACCATCTGAAGGGAAACGATGACGGTGACGTCGGTCTCACGCAGATCGTCGGTCACAAGGGCGATCTGATGCTGACGCATTACGCCCGCAGTTTCGAGGGGCTTGCCTACGCGCAGACGCTCGTTGACAAGCTCGAGCTGCGGGAGTTTCTCGAGCCGGCCGGATCGTACGTCTCGGTCTTGGAGATCGGTCTCTACGATGCGACCGCAAAAATCCATGCCGAGTTGACTCAACGCGGCCTCGCACCCCACTCACCCGAATGGATCGCGGCCTTTGACGAACTGATACGCAAGCAGGCCGAGAGCCCGTATATCGGTCCGCGCTTATGGGCGAAGATCCCGCAGCGACGTTACCAATGCTTCTACCCGATGAGCAAACGGCGCGGCGAGGTGCAGAACTGGTATATTCTCGGCTTCGAGGCCCGCGCCAAGATGATGAGCGAGCATGGCGTCGTCGGACGTACCTATCATAAAAGCGTAACGCAGGTGATCTCGGGATCGATCGGATTCGACGACTTCGAGTGGGGCGTCGACCTCTACGCCGACGAGCCGCTCGTCTTCAAGAAACTGATTTATGAGATGCGCTTCGACGAGGTGAGCGCGCGCTACGGGGAGTTCGGTCCGTTTTGGGCCGGTCTGCAGTTTTCTCCCGGCGAGTTGCGCGCATTTCTCGACGGCGACGCCGTCCCGCAGCTCGACGCCCCGCCGCGCTAGAGGGCGGCAACCTTACGGGGCGGCGACGGTGTACGGCCCGCTTCCTAACGGAATCGGGCCGCTTACTCGACGGGTAGCGATGTCTAGGAACGTTGCAGAGTTGTCGCGATGCGAGACGACGATTGCGGTGCGATCGTCGGAGGTGATGGCGATCCCGTATGGAGCGCCGCCGACCTCGATCGGTGAACCCGGCCTGTCCGCGCGCAGATCGATCGGCGTGATCGTCGAGTTCGCATAGTTGGTCACGTACGCAACCCTGCCGTCGCGCGCGATGGCGATCTCCATCGGGTAGACACCGACCGGAATCGGCGACAGCGTGCGGTTACCGTCCGAGAGATCCACGGGCGTCACGTCGTTCGACGCGCTATTGACGACGTACAGGCGCTTGCCGTCCGGCGCAAGCGCCAATCCGGCGGGGCGTTCGCCGGCCGAAATCGTCGCTGCGACGCTGCCGGAGCGAAGATCGACGACGGCAACGGCGTTCGATCCGTTCTCGCTCGCGTAGAGCGTCGAGCCGTCGGGCGCTAGCGCGATCGCCCGCGGCCGCCTGCCGACGCGAATCGGAGCGCTCGTCTTGAGCGAGGCAGTGTCGATCGACTCGATGGTGTCATCGTCGGAGTTTGCGACCCAGAGCTTTTTACCGTCGGGAGCGAGGGCGATGCCGTTGGGTGAGGAGCCGACTTTGACCGTGGCGATCGCGCGTCGTTCGGCGGTGTCGACGACGCTGATCGAAGCGCCGCCAAGATTTGCAACGTAGAGGCGCGTACCATCGGAACTCAGCACCGCGTCGCGCGGCTCTTCACCCACGCGAATCTCCGGACCGGTCGCGTGCGTTGCAAGATCGATCGGCGTGATCGTATTTCCAAAGCGGTTCTCAGCGTAGGCGAGCGCCGGCCGCTCTGCGCCGTCGGTGACGCGGACGCTCACGCTAAGATGTTCCAAAATGGCGCCGTTCTCGGCGGCGCCGTCAAGGCGCGCGGCGTAATATCCGGCGCGCAGCCCCCCGTCCGCCGAAATACGCGTCGAAAGCGTCTCGCCGGCGCCGTCGCTTACCACGATGCGGCCACGATCCGGATCGGCATGCACTCCAGGCGGAAAAACCGCGTGCCACGTTACCGTAACCGGGCGCGTGTCGCCGTTTGCGAGCGAGAACGCGAGCGTTTTGTCGCTGCCGGCTGCAACCGAGACAGCAGCGTACGGGGGTTGGAAGACCGTCGTCGTCGCGGCCGGTAGTGTTAGCGGCATCGTTGCAAACGACGGCGGCGCCGCGCCGGCACCGCTCGCCCATTGCGTATTGGGACGCTCGGCGACCGCGACGTCGAGTCTCACTCTGCCGTGCAGCGGAAGCCCGATCCATGATTGGTCGTGCGTACGTCCGTTCAGGCGCAGCCGCTCGATGTATGCGTTTGCGGGCGAGCTCTGCGGGGCGGCGATCTCGATGGCCGCTCCGTTTGGCGCGCGCACCGTAACGGAAGCGAAGAGCGGCGCTCCGACGTCGAGGTACCCTACGGCAGGGTTCTGCGGATAGAGACCCATCGCGCACCAGACGTACCACGCGCTCATCGTACCGAGATCGTCGTTGCCGGGAAGCCCGTCCGGCGTATCGTCGTACAGGGTGTCGAGAGCTTGCCGCACGATCGCCTGCGCGCGCCACGGTTCACCGGTCGAAAGATAGACCCAAGGCGTTCCGAGGCTTGGCTCGTTGCCGAGCCACGCATACGGCTTATCCTGTCCGGCGTCCAGCTGCAAGAAGAATTCGTCGAGCTTGGCGGTCGCTGCGGGCGCGCCGCCCAAGGCCGCGATCAGATCGCGCAGATCCTGCGGGACCATCCACGAATACTGCGTTGCGTTTCCTTCTTGAAAACCGCTTTGACCGTTCTCGGTGATCGGCGCGTGCATGAACGCGCCATCGGAATCGCGCGGCGCGATCCGGCCTGCGCCCGCGTCGAAGAGCGTCATCCAATTCGCGGAGCGTCGCATGAAAGCTGCGTATGCCGGCCCGTCGTGCAGTGCGTAAGCGAGACGGGCGATCGAAAAGTCGTCGAGCGCGTATTCGAGCGTTTCCGAGGCGCCGTTGGGACCGGGAGAGACCGACGTCGTGTGCGTGTTGACGACGTACCCACGCTGCAGGTAGGCGTCGTCGAGCTCCCAACGCGGAACGTACCATCCTTGTGCGGGGGGCGGCGCCGTCGTCGAGGCGCCTTTGATCATCGCGACCAACGCGGCGCGCGCGTTGAAATCTCGCGCACCGAATGCATATGCGCCCGCGATCACGGGATCGATGGAGTCACCGCCCATCACGCTCGTTGGTCCGTTGACGAGCGCCCAACGCGGAAGCCAGCCATTCTCTTGCCGCGCAGCGTCAACCAGCGACTGCATCATGTCGCTCGTCTCGCGTGGCGCGAGCAACGCGAGCAGCGGCACCTCGGTACGATAGATGTCCCAGTCGGAGTAGTTCGCGTACTCCGCGTGGCCGGGTTTGACGTGATGGATCTTTCCGTCGAACCCGGTATATCGGCCGTCCACGTCGCTGATGAGGTTTGGATGAAGCAGCACGTGGTAGAGGGCCGTGTAAAACGTTCGCTGCTGCCGCGACGTTCCGCCCGAGATCGCGATTCGTCGAAGCATCCCGTTCCACTGCTCGGTCGCGCGGTCGCGCACGGCGATAAGGTCCCAACCTTTGGCCTCGGCATCGAGATTCGTGCGCGCGCCGGCAACGTCGACGAACGAGAGGCCTACTTTGACCACGACCCGCGGAGCGCGTGTCGCATCGAAGGTCAGCCAGGCGCCGCGCGCACCGTTCCAGGTTCCCGATTGACGAAACGCGCGATCGAATCGCGCGACGAAATAGACGATGTAACGATCCGGCATGCCGCAGAAGAAGCCGCTCGAGGCCGAGCCCGAAATCTCCGTCGGTGAGTCGATGTGAATCACTGCGCCGGTTACGCCGGCTTGATTCGATGCCGCGTTGAAGAGCAGATTTGCCTGAGCCGTCGGCGGAAACGTGAATCGGCCGATCCCAGCGCGCGCGGTCACGCTTAGTTCGGTTCGTATCGCGGGCGTGCCCAGCGACACCGCATACCACCCGGGCGCGCTCTCCTCGCTTGAGTGCGAAAACGGCTGTCGCGCGGCTGCGGGATCGTTGGGAATTACACCGACGGTCGGAAGTATCGCAAAGTCACCGAAGACGTTGCATCCTGGACCGCTCAGATGGGTTAGGCTAAATCCCGTGATCTCGCGGTCGGTATATTCGTATCCGCCGCCGGCGTTTTGTGACGGCGTATCTGGACTCCATTGGACCATTCCGAACGGCAGGTCGGCGCCGGGAAAGGTGTCGATCGGACCGCCGGCCGGCGTGCCCGACGTTCCGACGAACGTATCGACGAGCATCGTCGGCGCGCTGCTCGCAAGCGCCGGCGCGGCTGCGCCGGTACCGAACGCGATGCAGCCGGCGAGGATAAAAAGCGCAGCACGCACGCGGCTCTCTTACGTTACGCTGCCGCGCCCAGCCTTTCGGAGATTAGCGCGGCGCCGGTATGTTTGCGGCCAAGTTTGGGATTTGCTCGCCGTTGTGGCGTGGCCACAGAGCCGGATCGAAAACCCAATCGGGCTCTGCGTCCGGAAAAGAAATCTGGAAGATCCGCCACTTGCCCAGACCGTCGACGCTAACCCCGTTCGCGTCAACGTTGACTAAGTGGCCATCAATTTCGGTGCTGTCGACGGTAACGGCATAGCTGAACGGCTCGGGCACCTCGAGCACGGTCCGTATCGCGACGTAACGAACCGGTAAGAACGTCGTCTTGTCAACCCAAATCTGGCGCAATACGTTATGTTCGGGATTGCGGATAGGGGCGAGTCCAAGATGGTAGACGGGCCGATCGTCGATGGTCGTGTCGCCGAGGTCGACGATTCGGTAAGGGGGTGGCGCAAGCGCGACGACGCGGGCGATAACCCGGAGGGGGGAGGCTCGCGGTGACGGCGCGTACGCTTCGAAAAAGCCGGGGCGCGATTCCGAACCGTATCGTAAGCCGAAATCAGCGAGCGGAAAATCTCCCAGCCGCGTGATGTTCGTCAAAACGGTCCAGCCAATTGGATCCGTGACGATGCCGACCGATGGATGCGCTATATCCCGCCCTCTTTGGTCTTTGAAGGCGCATACGGCGGCGCGCCCGTCCGAAGTACGAACCAGCACGCGAAGCAGTTCGCGACTGGGGTGAGGCGTCTTATGCGGGTTCAAGGATAGACCGTCGATCGCAAGGCCTTGGTTCTCGAACGTGAAAGCAACGTAGGCCGGCTGCGTGAGTCGATCGACGGTCGCCTGCGCTCGCCAATAAATTTGATCCGGTGTGAGGCGCGCGGTATCGTTCGCGACCGCGACGTTGCGTTGCGTCGCCAATAGCGTGAGAAGGATCGCTGCCGTACCGTATTTGCGAACCATTGGACCGAACGTACCACGGTTCGAACCTAACGATCCTTGAAGTAGGCTGAGACCGATTGGCGGCTATGCCGCGGCTCCCAGGCGCTCCAAACTGCGGTACTGGATCGCTTCGGCCACGTGCTCGGCCCGGATATCTTCGATGCCGCCGAGATCCGCGATCGTGCGAGCGACGCGCGCGATCCGGTCGAGGGCGCGCGCGGAGAACTGTCGTTTGGCGCTCGCGTGCGCGAGCAATCGCATTGCGGGTTCGTCGAGCGCGCAGTAGCGGCGCATCGCGTTGCCGGGAATTTCGGCGTTGGACGAAAACGTGGTGCCGGAAAAGCGGGCTCGCTGGCGCTCGCGCGCCGCGACGACGCGATCGCGAATTTGTGAGGAACGCTCGGCACCGTCGTAACGGACCATCTCGTCGAAGGGTACTCGCGCGATCTCGATTTGGAGATCGATTCGGTCGAGCAGCGGTCCGGAGAGTTTGCCGACGTACTTTGCCACCATGGCCTCGTCGCACCGGCACTCGGCGCTTCGAACTCCGCGATATCCGCAGGGACACGGATTCATGGATGCGACGAGCTGAAAGCGCGCGGGATACGTAAAGGTCCCGGCAGCGCGCGCGATCGTCACGGTTCCTTCTTCGAGCGGCTGGCGCATCACTTCGATCGAGCTGCGCGTGAACTCCGGCAACTCGTCGAGAAAGAGAACGCCGTGATGCGCGAGCGATATCTCCCCCGGCTTGACCAGCGCGCCGCCGCCGACCAGGGCGGTCTGGCTAATCGTGTGATGTGGAAAGCGAAAGGGCCGCGCCCGCACGATTCCGGCGCGGCTTACGAGCAATCCGGCAACGCTGTAAATTTTCGTGACCTCGAGCGCTTCGTGAAGCGACATCGCCGGAAGAATCGAGGGCAAGCGCCGGGCGAGCATCGTTTTTCCGCAACCGGGCGGTCCAACCAGCAGAAGATTGTGACCACCGGCGGCCGCGATCTCGAGCGCACGTTTTGCGGCTAGCTGACCGCGTACGTCCGCCAAATCGCCGTGCACGAGCTCGTCGGCGAGGTCGAGCAGCGGCGCAGCGGTACGGCGTCGCCACTTCGCACCCTGGCCGCCGAGTACGGCTACCGCCGACCGCAGCGAATCGACCGCGTAGAGCTCGACGCCGGCGACGAGCATCGCTTCGTCGGCGTTCTGCGCGGGAACAATCAGCTTTGCAAAGCCGGCGTTGCGCGCACCGAGCACCATCGGCAGTATTCCGCTGACGGGCTGAAGTTTGCCGTCAAGCGCAAGCTCACCGAGCACGATGAACTCGTTCAAGGCCGCGCGATCGACTTGTTCGTCAATTCCCATCAGCGCGAGCGCGATCGCAAGGTCGAAGGCCGGTCCCGCTTTACGAACGTCTGCCGGCGAGAGGTTCACCAAGAGACGTCCGGCCGGGTAGCTGAAGCCCGAGTTAAAGATCGCTGCCCGCACGCGCTCGCGGGCTTCGCCCAACGCCCGGTCGGGAAGGCCGATGATCGCGAAGACGGGCGAGCCGGCGGCGCTGTCGGCTTCGACGCGCACGACGTAACCCTCGATGCCGAGCATCGCGGCCGAAAAGGCAAGGGAGAGCATCTGTGCTCCTCTGCGCGCAGCAGGGAAGATGTCTAGGAGCCCGACAGGCTCCGAAGAGTAGGCGCCGTCACGCAAGCCAAGGAATGACGCATATAATGCTCCCTGAGTGGTTGAGCGCGATCGCGGAAAGCGGAACGCTCGTCGTCATATTGGCTAGCGTCCTCGCGGCACTGATTCAGCTCCGCCACATTCGTGCCGGCAATCAACTCCAGGCGCTGCTCTCGCTCGAGCACGACTTTCGCGCGCCGGAACTGCAATCGGCCCTCACGTACATTCAAAAGCAGCTCCCGCAACGACTCGAGGACCCCGTGTACCGGTGCGAACTCGAGACGATCGGATTCGTCGATCCGGCCGCCCATCCCGAGATGATCGCGTGCAACTGGCTCAATGAGATGGGAACGCTCGTAAAGCACGGCTTGGTCTCCGAAGCGACATTCATGGATCTCTTCGCGCGCTTGATCGTCCATTGTTGGAGACAGGTTGCGCCGGCAGTCGCGATAATGCGCCGCAAGCGCGGCGACGCGCAATACCACGATTTCGAGTACCTGGCGATGCGCGCGGCGGATTGGCTGAAGCGAAATCCGGCGGGCATGTTTCCGCAGCGGTTTTCCCGTGAGCCGTTGCCAGATCCGTGGCGCGAGGTCGACCGCCAAGAACCGGCCGAGATCTAGGGTGATGCTCGCTCTGCTTACCGGCGCGGCCTTAACGAGACGGGTTCTCCACAGATTGCACAAGATAATGTCACAGGCTGTGGACAGCATCCAAACAGGCCCGGCACTTTGGGGCGCCCAAAGCCTGCCGGCTATGGCAATCTGCCGGAGGTGAAAGACTTGAATCGAGGGCTCGCTCGTACTGCTTCGCTCCTGCTGGTAGGTGGTTTTCTTGCCGCATGCTCGCACGGAACGTCGCAATCGAATTCTTCTTCGTCATCGAGCGCGCAAACCGAAGCGCGCAAGACGATCGGCGTGTCCATTCAAAACCGCGAGGCGCAGTTCTATCAGGACATGGAGTCGGGCATGCGCAACGAGGCGGCGAAATACGGCTACGCGCTGATCGTCGTGGATGCCAGCCGTGACAACGCCAAACAGCAGAGCCAGGTCGAAGACTTCATTTCGAAGCGCGCCGATGCGATCGTTCTCACGCCCTATGACTCGCAGGCGATCGGCAGTGCGATCGAAGAGGCGAACTCCGCCAACATCCCAGTTTTTACCGCCGACATCGCAAGCACCAGTCGCGAAGGTCACGTCGTCGCCCACGTCGCCAGCGATAACGTGCAGGGTGGTTTCCAAGCCGGAAAATTAATTTGTCAGGCCGTCGGCAAGAACGGCAGCGTCGCGATCGTGGATGAGCCGGAAGTGACCAGCGTGCAGGACCGCGTTAAGGGGTTTAAAGAGGCGTTGGCGCAGCTCTGCCCGGGGGTGACGATCGTCGCCGACGTCGACTCCGGAGGAACGCGCGACAAGGCGAGCAGCGATACCGGCGACATTCTGCAAGCGCACCGCGATCTGCGGGGCATATTCGGAATCAATGACGATTCGGCGCTCGGCGCGCTGGCAGCCGTTAAGGCAGCCGGTCTGAGTGGAAAGGTCGCGATCGTCGGATACGACGCGACTCCGGAGGCGCGTGCCGCAATCGCAAAGGGCGACATGTACGGCGACGCGATTCAATCCCCCGCCAAGATTGGAGCAACCACGATCGACGTCATTCACGACTACTTCAACGGTACGACGCCGCCGCCGTTGGTGAAGATCGCGGTCGGTGCGTTCACACGCGGCAGCGCTCAAACCTCACAGTAGGTCCGTGACCTCCCTGCTCGAGATGCGCGGCATCGGGAAGCGCTTTCCCGGCGTGCGCGCGCTCTCCGACGTTTCGCTGACGCTGCGCGCCGGTGAGGTCCTCGTCCTGGTCGGCGAGAACGGCGCCGGTAAATCGACCTTGATGAAGATTCTCGCCGGCGCCCTGCAAGCGGACGAGGGCGAGATCTTCATCAACGGCTCGCGAGTACGGATCGTTACGCCTCAAGAGGCGCAGCGTCTGGGCATCGGCATGATCTATCAAGAGTTCACGCTCGTGCCGCAGCTAACCGTGCCGGAGAATATCAGCCTTGGCGCCGAGCCGACCCGCGCCGGGCTGATCGACGTTGCGGCGGTCGAGCGGCGCGCGCTCGCCGTCTTGAACGAGCTGGGTCTCGAGTTGCCGTTCGACGTTCCGGTTTCGCGCCTGTCGGTCGCTCAACAGCAGATCGTCGAAATCGCGAAGGCGCTGGCAAAAGCAGCGCGGATCATCGTCATGGACGAACCTTCGGCGGCACTATCGGATCGCGAGATCGAGCGTCTCTTTGCGATCGTGCGACGCCTTCGAGAGGGCGGCGCCGGCGTCATTTACATCTCCCATCGAATGGAGGAGCTTTCACGCATCGCGGATCGCGTAACCGTGATGCGCGACGGCAGAGTCGTCGAAACGCGCGCGGCGCGCGACTTTCCCGCCGACGAGATCGTCCAAGCGATGGTCGGACGACGGCTCGCCGCGCACTTTCCGGAGTTGCCGAGCGTCCCTTCGGACGCGCCCGTACGTCTCGAAGTTCGCGGTTTGCAGCGCGTCGGCGTCGTCAACGACGTAAGCTTTTCGGTACGCGCGGGTGAGATCGTTGGACTTGCGGGTTTGGTCGGCGCGGGCAGGACCGAGATCCTGCGCGCGATCGCGGGCGCGGACGCGCCGGATCGCGGCGAGATTTGGATCGGCGGCCGCGCCCTGCACACGGGCCGCATTGGAGAGGCGATTTCCGACGGAATCGCATTCATCACCGAGGACCGCAAAGCCCAGGGCTTGGTGCTCGGAATGTCCGTTCGCGAAAACGTCACGCTCGCGCATCTCGTCGAGTTCGTCGATCGCGACTTTCTGGTCGATCTGGGTCGCGAGCGAACCGCGACGACACGCATGATTGACGAGCTGCAAATCAGAACGCCGGGAACCGAACAGCTCGTGCGCAATCTCTCCGGCGGAACGCAGCAGAAAGTCGTGCTGGCGAAATGGCTGCTCGGCGACGCGCGCGTCTTACTCTTCGACGAGCCGACGCGCGGCATTGACGTCGGCGCAAAAGCAGAGATCTACAAGCTGATGGTCGAGCTGGCCGTCCGCGGTGCGGCGATCGTGATGGTTTCGAGCGACCTTCCCGAGGCGTTGGGGATGACACACCGGATTTTGGTCGTACGCGACGGGCGGATTGCCGCCGAGTTCTCGAAGGCAGAGGCAACGCCGGACAGGGTCATCGCGGTCGCAACCGGCGCAGCCGCATGACGCAACGCGAGCGGCTCGATTATTGGCTGCGTATCGGCGGCGCGGCTGCGTTCGTCATCGTGCTCGTGGTGGTCGTAGACGTGGCGTCACACGGTTCGTTTCTAGAGCCCAGCAACATCGTCAGGGTATTGCGGCAGATCACCTATAACTGCATTCTCGGCGTCGGTCAGACGTTCGTCATCGTTACCGCCGGTATCGATCTCTCGGTCGGTTCGATCGTTGCGCTGACCGGAGTCGTGGCCGCGCTCTTTGCCAACTCCGTTCACCTGAGCGGCTTTCCGCTGATCGCCGCGACGCTGATCGTCGCGATCGCGGTCGGATGCGCTGCCGGCTGGGTTAATGCGCTGCCGGTCGTGAAGCTCAACCTGCCGCCGTTCATCACGACCCTCGCGATGCTTGAAATGGCCGCCGGCGCGGCGTTCATTCTCTCGCACGGCCGGCCCGTCGCGCTGCAGAGCGCCGACTTTCAAAACACCGGAATCGGCTCGTTCCTCGGTACCGTCACAAACGCGCTGCACCTGCCGAGCATTCCCGTGCCGGTGATCTGGATGGTCGCCGTTATCGTCGCCGCTTCGGTGCTGTTGAATCGCACTCGTTTCGGCCGTTACGTCTTCGCGATTGGCGGAAACGAAGAGGCGGCACGTCTCGCCGGCATCAACGTCGCGCGCGTTAAGACGGCCGTCTACATGATCAGCGGCGCCTGCGCGGCGATCGTCGGTTTTCTCTACATGGCGCTCTTCTCATCGGGCTCGCCGCAAACAGGAACCGGTGACGAGCTGCTCGAGTCGATCGCTGCGGTCGTCGTCGGCGGGACGAGCTTGGCAGGCGGCCGCGGCAGCATCATCGGCACCTTCTTCGGCGCGCTTTTGATCGGGGTGCTCTACAATGCGATGAACCTGCTCAACGTCGATTCGTATCTGCAGAAGGTGCTGCTCGGCGCGGTGATCCTGCTCGCCGTCGTCCTCGACGAATTGCGCAAGCGCTACCTGTCGCGGTAGGCTTAAGCCTAGCGAGGGCTTCGTCCCGCGAACCGGGAGGCCGCTTGTCAGCGGTGTAGTTATTCACTCCGCCACGTGCAGAGTGGCTTAAGGTTCTCCTCGCTCTGCCGCCTGTGCTTGCCGCGATGGTCTGGGCGATCCTCGCGCACTATGGCGATAAACACAATGTTGCTGCGAACGCGCGGCGCTGCGATCGCATCCTCCGCGATTTCGAAGCCGGAAGAGCTCTACTCCCGCCGGCTGCTCCGAGAACGGTCGCGCGAGCAAGCCGCCGGCGCAATTTTAAAGACAGTGCCGAGACCCTCGTTATGGTAATCGCTTCCTCCTAGCACCGTCGTCCCGTAGAGTAGATTATTCCATTGCCGCAGCGGCGCATCAGGTCTCACGCCTTGAGGAAGTTTGCCAAAACTGTGCAGGACGCATTCGCCCGTTCCGCTTGCGATGTTGCTGATCTTGTAGATGGTGCCGTTACCGCCCACTCCGCCTCCGTCCGTCGTGCCGTAGAGCGCGTTATGGTAGAAAATCGGACGCGCCAAGGGTGACGACCCGTCGTCATCAACGTTTTTGAAGCTATAGATCCATTTGATCGATCCGGCGGGCGTCATGGCGAAAACGGTCCCACGCTCGTAGGCGCCTGCCGCCGACGCGGCGCCGTATAACATGTTCTCGGGCTGGACCGACTCGAGGCCGACGGGAGAATCGCCTTCCACACTCTTGAAGTTGTGGATTCTGGTCACTGCGCCCGACGTTGGAAGCAACTTGAAAACGGTTCCGACATTGTAGGTCCCGCCTGCGCGGGTTACGCCGTACAGCACACCGTTCAGAAGTGACAAGTTGCCCACGGGGTAAGCTCCGTAAGGCCGTCCCGAAAAGCTGTAGAGGACCCTTTCGCCGGAGGCGGTTAGCTCGAAGACCGTGCCATAGCCGCGAGTTCCCCCGTATTCGGTTGTGCCGAAAAGGACGCCGTTTGCGTTCCGGACGCCGCCTACTGGGCTAGAACCGTCCTGAGTGCCGCCCTTGAATCGGTATGCAATGCTCTCGCCATCCGACGAGTCGATCTTAAAAACTGTTCCACATCCCTGGGGGCAATTAGCGGCGTCTTTGTGGCCGCCGTTCGACGTCGTCCCATAAATTACGCCATTGACCGGGTTGGTAAGGCCGCCTTGCGGAATCGCGCCACCCTCGCCCCCCTTGAAGGCATAGACGACCTTCTCGGGTTTTGAGCCGCTTGGATCGATCGAATAGACCGTGCCGCATCCCTGAGCGCACGGTCCCGGTGACGGCGTCGCACCACCGCCATAGGTTGTGCCGTAGAACCGGTTGTTCGTGAAGATGACATCCGAGCTCGGCGAATTACCGTCGGGCGGCGGCGAAAAGCTATAGACTGGCGTGTAAGTCACCAGTTCGGACGCTTGGCTCGACCGCGTCGCTGACGCTCCGATTGCGCCGTCGGGGAGAGTTGCCGGCCCGGTCCCAGTTGCACGCGAGCAGCTCACGACGGCAACTCCGACGAGAAGCAGGCTCAAAAAACGCACCATGCTCGCCTCCAATAGCAGACCGCCTGCGGGGAAGGACTTCATCCCGCAAGCCGTAACGGCTAACGTACGAAGCGAGCGGGCGGTGGACCTTCTGGTCTGACGGCGCCCCGTTCTCAATTCGCGGAGGGCTTGAGATGAGAAATCTCCACGTTTTCGGCGCGGGCATCGCCATCCTGGCAATGCTGATCGGGTGTCGCTCGGGCATGTCCTCAGCGATGCTGCCAAGTGAGGCAGGTTCCTCGAGATATCTTGCGAGCGGCTGCCA
Source organism: Candidatus Cybelea sp. (assembly GCA_049695635.1). Lineage (GTDB taxonomy): Bacteria > Vulcanimicrobiota > Vulcanimicrobiia > Vulcanimicrobiales > Vulcanimicrobiaceae > Cybelea. Next base: position 24,460 of record JBAVSO010000166.1, read on the forward strand.
CGCGGGCAGCCTGACCTTACACGTGCGCGTTCCGTCGTCTTACGACGTTGCCAAAATCGAGGTTACGGATTCAATTTACGGGTACGCCACGGTCGCGCGATGCAGCATCGAGATATCGCAGTGCCCGCCGAGCGGCGGCGAACGCGTTTGCACCGTTCACGTCACTCCTCTCGATGCCGTCAACGACATAGAAATCGCATACCGGTTGGGGAGCAAGCCAGAGAGCGGATCATTCCCGGTCAAACCCGGCACCACTGAGGTCACCGCGGTCTTGGGCGGATCTATGGCGTCGATCTCCATTGGGCCGTTTCTTGGCTCGTACTTGCCGGTTGGCCAAAGCGAGAACGTTTGGGTCGTTGCTCGCGATCGGCAGGGCGACCCGATCATCGGTAGTTACTCGTCTCCTATTTCCATTCGAACATCGTCGTATCTCAAGGCGTCGCCCACCACATTGAATAGCTCTGCCGACGGCGAAAAGCTGCGGCTTTGGTGGACGAGCCCGTTGACGGTGCCGGCCAAATTCGCCGGCCATCTGACGGCGATCGCATCTGCGAGCTTGAAAAAGACGGTCGCGATCGATCCCGCGAGCGGTATCGTATACTTTCACATCGAGCCCAACACCGCGAACGTCGCGCCGGGTCCCGTCGCGATTGCGCCAGATCGAAAGAGCGTCTATTTCGTCATCAACGATAACACCGAGTGCTCGGCTCCGGGGGATTGCAATGGCAAGATCGGACGCTTTGACCTGGCTTCGCAGACGTTTAGTTACGTGCCGCTGAAAAACGTGCCGGGAATTAGTCAGCTCTTTTTCTCGAGCGACGGCACGCTCTGGATGGCAACGTTTGCGCCGCTCGGCGCTTGGCAGCATTTTTTGCCGGTGCTTCGGATGCCGGGCGGAGCTCTTTCGACGCCCTCTCCCTTACCGAGCGGCTTTGGAGAGGCATCGGGATTTACGGAGTACCCGCCAGGCACGCTCTGGATCAGCGGGTGCCTCGGAATCTATTGTCTGCAAAACCACAGCGGGACTCCGATCCTCGTCCAAACGGCCGTCGCGGGGACGCCGAGTGCATCGCCGTCGCCGATCCCGCTGCCGCTCTCGTGCGCAAAATTCGGGTATCTCGGCTTTACCGTTGGCGACGTTTCGTACTCCGGTAGCAACCTTTACATCCTCGGCTTGAACGACGGGTCGGCGCCGCCCGCGCGCGGCATGATCTGGTCGGTTTCTCCAGCCTCCGGCTACGCATCGTGCGTCTCAAATCTTCCGGGCGATTTCAACCCGTCGCCGTATTTTGCGACGATAATGGGTTCTGGTGGCGGTAACATGTTGGTCTTTGGCGCCGGCGGCAACCCAAATAATTTTCGCTGGCCGCCGAATCACGGGTTCTATACATTGAGCAACGGCAAGCTGAAAGCGCCGGCACCCGACTCGACACCGCACGCGACGGCATACCATCTCTCGCAGCATGACGGCATCGTGTACTACATTCATGAAAACAACCTGGCCGATGGGATCGACGTCGCCGGCCTCGGCGACTATGAGCCGCTAAGCGGCGATTGGAACGTCTTCCCCTCGGGTTCGTTTGACGGTCCGCAATCTGACGACGGCGTTGCGGGGACGGACGACGGCGCGTGGTTTACGGCCTCAAGCGTCTGTACGCACCCACCGGCCGGAGAAGCGTGGCACGGCGTCTGCCTCGGACGCGCGAGATTTCTTCCCAATTTCGGCGTCGCACCGGGACTGCGTCTTCCGAACATTCGGATCGGAACCGGTACCGGCTTCACGCCGTTGATCGTACATAGCGGGCCGCCGCGCGAAGAAAATGCGAAATCCGGAAATCCCGAGGCGTGCGCGACGCATCGACCGTCGCTACGGAGCGAGATATTCACTGTAACCGGACAAGGAAAGGGCGGAATCTGCCCGATCACGATTACTGACGGAACGCACAGTGAGCCGTTGGTAACGATCGTAGCAACCCCGGCTCCGTAGCCCTAATCGCTAGACGTCTTTGCCGGCGCCGAGCGCGCCAAGGCTTCGCGAGCCTCCATCCGTTCGCCCCGGTCGAGTAGCGAGCCCAATTCGGCTTCGGAGAGATTCCTTTCAAGCAACTCCATCAAACGGTCGTGCGACGCGCGCTCCGTGTGCTCGCGCTCGAAACCGAGCTTAGCGAACGTTTTCCGCGCGTATCCCTCGAGCGCTGCCGCTGTTTGAAGATCCCCGTCGCCGGCGAAACAGAGCGCCAGATGTTCCAGCGCGATCGCGGTTATCGGGCCGTCGGGATCGCTGACGGCGTAGAAGGAGAGCGCTTTGTACGCTGCTTCGCGCGCTGCGGACAGATCGTTGACCGCGCAGAGATAGCCGGCGAGATTTAGCATCAGAAATGCCCAGTCGCCCCGATTGGGTAAGCGTTCAGCCCGTGTTCGCTCGCTTCGCGCAACCTTAATAGCGTTCTCGGTCTCGCCGCGTGCATGTTCGGCCTCGGCCAAGCCGATCGTCGCGGACACCACCCCAGCGTCATTGCCTACCGACGCGCAGAGCTTCCGCGCTTGTGCGAACGCGTCAGCGGCGAGCTCCAGATCCCCGCGGATCGATGCGGTGACGCCCCGGGCGTTAATAGCCCGGAGCTTCCGGCGCGGGGACGGAGATCCGACAGCCCCGGCCTCTTCGAGTGCCGACTGAGCTTCGTCGAAGCGTCGCGCATGCGCCATGACGTCCACAAACGTTAGCAGGCAGTCGGCGAGAGTTTCGGGCTCGTTCGACCTGCGCGCGTTGTTCAAAGCTTGCTCGGCGGCATCGCGCGCGCTAGTGTGATGGCTAAGACGGACGGCGCTAACAGCGATGGTTTCCCAGAGGCGCGCGAGCCGAGTGAAATCATTGCTGTCGGCGAGCTCCAGCAGTTGCTTTGCCCGATCGACCGCTTCTCGATGCAGGCCGAGGAACGCCCACAAACGGGTGGCCAGGAACAAATCGGCGGCATCCGATGGGCGATGGCGGTGCAAGGCCCAATCCAGCGCCGCCCGCGCGTCTTCGAGCTCGACCGCGAGGCGGACCACCGCGGCGTCGGAGGTGGTCGTCTCGTATTCCTCGCCCGCCGTTTTGAGCTGCTGCATCATGTATGCAAATTGCCGATCGGCCGTGCGGTCGAGCTCGCCGTCAACGACGAGCTTCTCGCGTGCGTATTGACGCGTCGACTCCAAGAGCCGATAGCGATCGACGTCGACCGGATCGTTTTGCACGAGGGATTTGTCGACGAGCGAGGAGAGCAGTTCGAGTACCGCGATCTCGTCGTGGGCTTCGTCGCCACCGATAGCGTGGGCGCCTTCGAGGGTAAAACCGCTGGCGAATATCGAGGCCCTGCGGAAGAGCGCGCGTTCCTCATCGGAGAGCAAGTCGTAGCTCCAATCGATCAGCGCGCGCATCGTCTGGTGGCGAGGCAAGGCGCTGCGGTCGCCCCCCGTCAAAACCCGAAAGCGCTCGTCGAGCCTCTCGGCGAGCCGCTGCGGTGAAAGCACGGTGGTTCGCGCGGCGGCGAGCTCGATCGCGAGCGGAATGCCATCTAGCCGCCGGCAAATCTCGGCAACGAACGGAGCGCTCTCATCGCTCAGCTCAAATCTTACGTTGGCTGCGAGCGCCCGATCGGCAAATAGTGCGACCGCTCCATAACGCTCGGCCGAAGCGGCGGTCATTGTTTCGCCCGCCGGAGGCACGTCGAGTGATGGTAGGCGGAAGACGCGCTCGCCCGCGATGTTCAAGCTTTCGCGGCTCGTTGCCAGAATGCGAACGCCGCGAGAACCGCGCAGAATGGCGGCGGCGACGCTCCGAACCTCATCGATTACATGTTCGCAGTTGTCGAGTATCAGCAACAGGTTGCGAGTCTGGAGATGCGCTACGAGCGTGTCGAGAAGCGGACTGTCCGGCGATTCACGAACGCCGAGCACGCGCGCAATGGTCGGCGCGACCAGCGCTCCGTCCGAAATCGGAGCAAACTCGACGAACCGCGCCCCGTCTCGATACCCGTCGAGCATCCCGGCGCCGGCCTCAACGGCCGCACGCGTCTTTCCAGCGCCGCCGCTGCCGACGAGCGTAACCAAGCGGTTCTCGTGTAGAAGCCCTTCGACTTGAGCCACGTCGCGATCGCGGCCGACGAACGACGTTAGCTGCAACGGCAGATTCGAAGCCTTACGAACCGCCAACTCTCCGTTGCTCGGCGCCGTTGCGACGTATTCGCTGCTCGTTAGTAGCATCCGTACATCGCGAACGAGCTGTGGCAAAATTTCCTCGAAAGGCCGCGAGACTCCATCGAACCAATGCGTCGCGCGAACGTAAAACTCAAGGTTCGAGGAGGGCTGCACGTCCTCAATTCGGACGGGCATGATGGGCTTACCGCGATTTGAAGCGAGTTCGAGCTCGCTTAGGACCTGTCGCGAAGCGTTTGCATTGGCGGAAAAGACAAGCAGCACGACGCGGGCGGCGCCGATGGCATTAACGATCTGACGCGCGTACGGCACGCCCGGCATGGGATCGCGCGGAGCGATCCAGCATCCGATGCCGCTGGCCTCGAGGCGCGCGCAGATGGCGCGCGCGCTGCCGGCATCAGCAGAAGAATGGCAGATAAATACCTGCGGCTCCACGCGGCTTGCTCCGCCCACCGCGCCATCGCATCCTGCTTCGTTTAGCGCTTCGACTCCGGCGATTGATGACAGGGAGCGATTAGAATGGGAAGTCTGCTTGGGTTAGGCCGACGTTGGTTTTGAGATCGGTGACGTTCTCGTCGAGGACGATTTGCGAACCGTCGTACAGGATCTGCCGGATCGGCCAATGCGTGGCTTTGGAGAGATAGAGGATTTGCTCGGAAACGCCGTAGTTGGAGGCCGGATCGGTCACTTTGAGATCGAGACGATCCGTATCGACGCCGTTGACCTTTCCGCCGCTGGCTTGCGTCAGCTTTCCGGGGATGGTCGCATAGTCGTCGACGATGCGCTGGAGCATTCCCTCGGGAATCGTGACGCCTCGCAACGAGACGGCGCGCGGGTCGTGCAGGTCAACTTTCAGGTGAAAGCCCGCGAGTATCCCACCTTGATGGCCGCTGACCTGATCGCCGCCGATCCAGACGCCGCCCGATCCTTTTCCGTCGCCGTCGAGGATCAGCGTCTTCACGAAGTGCGGTTTCATGAACTCGTACTGGTAGACGCGGTCTTGCGTTTGGGTGCCCTTCGACTCGTGCACGTGCAAGTCGGCCTTGTAATCGTTGATTCCGGCGAAGGTTTGATCGAACGCCACGATCGCGGGCGCCGAGTTCGCAGCGCGAAGCCCGGCGCAAGGCGCAAGCGCGAGCGTCGCGCCCGCGACAAACGCGCCACAGAGTGAGAAAGAACGACTAAAGTTCACGGAGTTCTCCTCGAGTTCAAACCGGCTGCGAGCTAGATTGCATGCTTTCGTCGATCAACAGGGTTCCGTGCTTCCCTTCGACGCCGATCAGCACATCGCATTTTGCATCGGCGGCAATCTCCTCGATCGTGCGGCCGAGCGGCGCGCCGCTATACTTCCCTTCGCGGAAGGAGCCCAAGATGATCATGTTTGCCTTTTCACGCTTCGCGACGTCGAGGACCGCCTGTTTGGTCGAGCGCGCCTTGATAGTTTCGGTGCGGATCGTGACGTTATGTGCGTTCGCAATGGCCTCAGCAGCGCCGAGCGCGTCGAGCGCCGCTCGCTCCTCGAGCGCCATCTCGGCGTCCGGCGGCAGCGTATACGGCACTTCGATAACGTAGAGTGCGAGCAGTTCCGTGCGCTCGCCGCGCGCCAGCTTCACCGCCAGCGCCATCATGTGCGCCGAGTCGATATCCGGAGAGAAGACCACCATGACGCTTCCGACCAGCCGCTCCAAGTCGCTCTCCGCGCGCTCGGCGATGCGCTGGACGTATGAGGGCGGCGGGTGAAGCATCCACCAGAGCGTCGCCCCAACGGTAGCCGCGATCAGGAGCGCGATGAGCGCGCCCGCCACGGTTACGTGAACTTCACTCGATAGCGAGATCACATCATTCTCCGAACGCGCGCGATGAGCAGCATTCGATGGACGCCCAGCGCAATCATCGCGCCCCCGAGCACGACGCCGGGAAGGATGGTGAGGCCGGCGGTCGCCGATGCGAGCATCCGCGCGAGAATGACTGCTCCGCACGCGATCATCGCGATTGCCAGTACGCCGCGCGCCAGCAACACGGCTACGTCGTTAGCCCCGCGCGCCGCGCGTCGCTCGCCTTGACGTTGGCGATATATTCATCCATTAATTCCAACTCACCCGAGCGGCGAAGGATATCAACTTGCGAGGTGCGCCAGTCACGCGGCTGCGAGCGGAACATCGGCAGCCGGCGATAGTGCCGATAGACGAGATAGAGGATAAAGCCCAAGAACAGCCAGCTCGGTCCGAAGATGCGCCCGAGCGCGTGCGTAAACAGCGTGAATATGAGGATCGAGAAGATCCCGATGAAACCGATAACGGCGATGACGGGAAAGTCAACGCGTTCCCCGCGGAATTGCATCGGAATGTTCAACGGGATCTTGAACTTGCGCGGACTTAGCGGATCTGAGAGCCGCAGTCCGATCAAGCCGAGGAAAACGAACGAATAGCTGGTCGCTGCGCCGAAGGCGTAAAGGTCGGCGAGGAACTCGAGCCCGTTCTCACCGTGGAAGAAGCGCGCGTAAAGTGAGGCGACCGATGGAAAGAGGCCGGGTGCGGCTGCGAAGATCAGCTCGATGACGGCGATGCTCGAGAAGAAGACGATTGAGATTGCGGGCGTACGGAACTTCGCGTGCACACGCTGAAAGAGCGAGGGGAGCAGGTTAGTGCTGCTCATTGCGTAGGCGATGCGCGAGCTTCCGAAGACGCCGGAATTCGAGGAGATCAAGAGCAGCACCGCGCCGAGCACTGGGACGTAGAGCGCCGCGACGGCTCCCCAGAACGGCACTTGCGCCGCCAGCAGCGCGACGGCCTTCCCTTGATTATCGGCGTTGTGAGGAAAGATCTGCCAGAACTGCTGCGGGTGGCCGTGCGCGTCAAGGATCGGATGCCACGGATGCAGCCCGAGCGCGAGGTTTGAGTACGCTAGCGCGAAGATCAGAATCGTCAAGATCAACGAGACGGAGGTGCGCGGGATAATCGATGCGGGCCGCTGGGTCTCCTGCGCCGCTTGCGATATGGATTCGAGGCCGACGAACGACACGATCGCCAGCGACGTGCCGAGCATCAGCTGGTAGGGTGAAGGCCAGCTGAACTGCATCGTGTGAATCAGCAGCTGCGGTCGAAACGCGAAGAGGAATCCAAAACAGAGAATGCAGGTTTCGCTGATCACGTCGAGCGCCGAGACGACCCCGTTAAACGCAGTGCTCTCGCGAACGCCGATCACGTTGAGCAGACAGAGCCCTACGACCAGCCCGAGCACGACGACAAAATGCAGCCACGGGTTGACGGAGTTGACAAGCGCCGGAATAAGCTGACTCGTATAGTCGACCGAGCTCCAAGCAAAAAGCGTGATGTCTATCGTAAAATCGAGCAGCACGGCCCATCCGGCGAGAAAGCCGAAGATATCGCCTAGTCCGCGCATCACGAAGTATTGGCCGCCGCCTGCAACCGGATAAGTAGCGGCAAGCTCCGTGTAAGCGAGCCCGATGCAGACGTAGACGATGCCCGCAAAGAGAAACGCGACGTTCGAAGCGCCGGCAGCCCAGGCCAGGACGAGACCGAGGCCCACGAAGATGTCCGCGCCGACGTCGGAATAGCCCCACGAAAAGGAGCCCCACGGCGTGACGCTGCGGCGCAGTTCCGGTTCCCGAGTCTTTGCGTGGGGAGCCACTAGTTACGGGCCACTAGAAAGCGTTTCGGTGCAGGCTCAGCTTGTGACCCTCGAACGTCACGACGTCGAATCGGATCTTGGCCGACGGCGCGACGATCTGCGCGTAATCGGCGGCGACACGCCGAAGCGTCGCACGCTTACGAGCGTCCACGGCGCGCAGCGCGGAACCGAATGCCGTCGAGTCACGACGCTTCACTTCGACGATCACGAGGGTCGGCCCGTCAAGGCAAACCGCGTCGATCTCGCCACCCGGAACGCGCACGTTGCGAGCCAGCACGCAATAGCCGCTCGCTTCGAGAAACCTAGCCGCGCGATCCTCGCCGATCCGGCCCTTCGCGCTGTTACTGCGCAACGGCTTCGAACGCTTGCAACGTATCCAAACCGAGCGCGAGCTGCGCGTCGCGAACGCGGGCCCAATTCGCGCGATGATGGATGCTCGGTCCGTGGGTGCGCAACGCCTCCAGGTGATGCGGAGTCGAATACCCCTTGTGCAGTGCAAACCCGTAGCGTGAATCCTGTTTATCGAGCTCGACCATCAGCGCGTCGCGGTGGACCTTTGCCACGATAGATGCGGCGGCGACTAGTGCGCAGCGCGCGTCGCCGCGAATCAGCGGCTCCTGCGGACCTCCGAAGGATCGGATTCGAACTGCGTCGGTGATGAGGTACTCCGGCGCAGCAGTCAACGCAGCGATGGCGCGCTCCATCGCTAGAATGCTGGCCCAATAGATGTTGAGGCGATCGATTTCCGCTACGCAGGCGCTGCCGATCGCCCAACAGGTGGCGCGCACTTTGATGATCTCGGCAATCGCGACGCGCGTCTCGGGACGAACTTGCTTCGAGTCGTTCAAGCCCTTGATAAAGAGCGGATCGCTTGCGACGACGCAGGCGGCGACGACCGGACCGGCGAGCGGCCCGCGCCCTACCTCGTCAATTCCGCCGACCAGTGAGAAGCCGCGCTCTCGGGCGGCGTTTTCGAAGCGATGCAAACGCTGCAGGCGGCGGCGTTCGCGTTCGTAGGACGTCTTGGCCTTACGCTGCTTCGGTGTCATCGGGAGCCTCCAATGAGATCCGGCCGAAAACGCCGTCGTTGAATGCGTGGACGTAGGAGTTGGCCGCGGTGTGATAGTCGATCTCGCCTCGACGTTGCACGAAGCCGCGACGCGCCGCGAAGCTTGCGAGATCCGGCGCCTGCGAGCCGCGATCGCGCGCCACCAGCCAGCTATGGAAGGCCGCCACCACTTCTTGCGGATCGTAATGGTCGTGCGGCACGGCGCCGCAGATCGCGAGCTTCCACTGCGCGGCCGCACTCGAGATCTTCGGTTGCAGGATGCCAGGTGTATCCATCAGCTCGACGTTGCGCGCTAGCCGGAACCACTGGGTGTGCCGCGTAACCCCGGCGCGGTTTTCGGTTTTCGCGGCCGCGCGTCGAAGTAAGCCGTTGACAATCGAGGATTTCCCCGAGTTTGGGATACCGACGATCATCGCGCGCGAGATGCCTCTCTTCGGAGAAACCGTCGAGCGCTCGATCGCAGCTGCGACGCGCGCGACGCTGCGCGCCGCTCGTCCGTCAACCGCAACCGCGGTAGCGCCGCGCTTCGCAAGGTCATCGAGCCAATGTTTCGTCGTCGCGGGATCGGCCAAGTCTTGGCGCGTGAGCGCGACGACGCGCCGGCGGCTGCCGGCAAGCTCGTCGAGAAGTGGGTTGCGTCCGCTGACGGCGATGCGTGCGTCAATCACCTCGACAACGACGTCAATCGCCTGTAAGTATTCGCGAATGCGGCGTGCCGCCTTCGCCATGTGTCCCGGGTACCATGCAACCTGCCGCTCCAATCTAGTGACTTCCCTGACCGAGCGAGAAAGCGGTCATAATGCCCCGAGCATCCGCGGAGGCCAGACCCCGGCGATTGCGCGCCCGATTAGCAGACCGTCGCTGACCGGTCCGAAGAAACGCGAGTCCTCGCTCTCGACGCGGTTGTCTCCGAGCACGTACACCGACGCCGGAGGCACGGCGATCTCACCAAAGGTTCGGCCGTCGGCGTGGCGCACGTACGGTTCGTCGAACTCGGCACCGTTGAGGTAGACTTTTCCGCGGTCGATCCGGATTCGGTCACCCGGAAGGCCAATCACGCGCTTGATGAAGATCGCGCGTGCGTCGCCTTCGTGACGAAACGCGACGATTTCACCGCGCCGCGGCGAGCCGATTCTATAGGCGAAGGTATTGATCATGACGTACTCGCCGGAGCGTATGTGCGGCTCCATCGAGAGACCCGTGACCTGCGGGAGTCGGACGAAGAAGGCCGCGATCAGTGCCGCGAGCACCGCGAGCTGCAAGGCCAGGTTCGCAACCGGTCGCCATCGGACGAAGCGGACCACTCCGCACGCTTTCGCTTAAGCCGCTAAAGAATCTTGGCTTGTGAGGGAGGCCAAAAGATGAGAAACGCGCGACCGGTGAAACCCGCCGCCGCGCCGGCACGCGGACCGCTTGCGAAACGGCCGCCGTCCTGCGCGAAACCCCAAATGTGCGAGTCCTCGGAGTTGTTCCGATTATCGCCGAACATGATGTAGCAGTGTGCCGGAATGCGATTCGCTGCGGTCCAGGTTGACGCCGGCGGAACGTTGGCTTGGCTCGGATCGAGGCGCTGCCAACCATCGCCCTCGCTTACGTAGATGCCATAGTTTCGAATCTCTAGGTTGTACGAAGGGCGCTCGGCGACGTACGGCTCGACCAGCGGCCGCCCGTTGACGTAGACGGTTCCGCCCGCGACGCGCAGCGAGTCGCCAGGGCGGCCGATCACGCGCTTGATGAAGTCGTCGGGCGTCGGCACGGGCGGGGGAAAGACGACGATGTCCCCTTCATTGGGCCGGCGAAAGCGGTACTCGAACTTATCGACGAGCAAGACGTCATGAATTTGCAGCGTCGGCAGCATCGAGCCCGAGGGAATGTAGTAGGTGCGGGCCACGAAGGTGATCAGCACCCACGCGGCGATCCCCGCGATGATGAACGGATCCAGAAACTCACGGGCGATCGCAGTGCTCCGTCCCGACGAGCCGGCGATGACCGGCCGAAGCGACAGAATCGCGCGCGCAACGCCGATCACGGCAACGATCGTAAGGAGTTGGTAGGGCGTCATTTACCTCTCCAAGACGTGCAGCCGTTTCAACGGCAACAGTATCATAAATGCCCGCCCGATAAAGGCACTCGCGCGCACGAAGCCCCAGACGTGCGAGTCGTCCGAATAGTTGCGATTGTCGCCGAGCACGAAGTAGAAGCCGTTCGGTATCCGGTTGGGGGCCTGCCAAAGCGCCGGCGGCGGAACGTCGGCCGCGTGCGGATCGAGCGGTCTGCCGTTGACGTAGATCTCGTACTGCCGTATCGCCAGATCGTACGACGGTGGCTGATTTTCGTACGGCTCGCGCAGCGCCGCGCCGTTTCTATAGATGGTTCCGTTCGAGATTGCGATTGAATCCCCGGGGACGCCGGTCACCCGCTTGACATAGTCGTTCCCGCCTGCGGCTACCGGCGGCGTGAAAACCGCAACGTCTCCCGCGCCGGGCCGATGCAGGCGATACGCGATTTCGTCGACCAGAAGGACGTCGCGAACCTGCAGCGTCGGAACCATCGAGACCGAGGGAATATAAAACGTTCGAATCACGAACGTAATCAGGAAGAGCGCAGCGAGCGCCGCGACGATCAGTCCGTCGAGACAACTTCGCACAAGCGTAAATTCCCGGCGCGCGAAACGCCCAGCCGAGAGCGTGAGTCGCGCGATCCCCAAGACGCAGATGAGTCCTACGAGCTGGAGCAGTGTCAGAGCGGCGCGTCAGTTCCCCTTGACCTTCTTTTCCTTGATGCGGGCGGCTTTGCCGACCTTCTCGCTCAGATAGTAGAGGCGGCTGCGCGATACGACTCCGCGCTTGCCGACTTCGATTCGCTCGACGCGCGGGCTCTGTAGGAGAAAGGTCTTCTCGACGCCGACGCCGTGGGCTATCCGCCGGACCGTGATGGACTCGCCCGT
>JBAVSO010000167.1:0-10205 GCA_049695635.1 Candidatus Cybelea sp.
ACGTTCCTTCGGGCGAAGCTGCTCGACGCGAAGACCGCGGCGACAGTACGCGGCGAACTGCGCGCCTACGTTGCGGAGCGACTCGAGTTCGCGCGCGCCGACGCCAAACCGCAACAGCGCGCCCTCGCGCAGGAGAGATCGACCGCTATCCAGCGCGGTCTTTGGGGGATTGCGACGGAGGTTGCGCGCCGGGATCCACGCTCCACGATCGTGCCGCTCTTCGTCGCCTCGCTCAACGATACGATCAATTTCAGCGCGGAAGAGGCCGCCGTGCTCGGATCGCAAATTCCGGACATCGTCATCATCGGAATCCTGCTGATTGCGCTGATCGCTTCGGCAATGATGGGCTACGGATTTGGCCGGCAATTACAGCGCGCAGTCACCTTCAAGGTTTTATTTGCCTTAGTGCTCGCCCTAGCGCTTGGGCTGGTTCTTGACCTGGATCGACCGCAGCGCGGCCTGATTCGCGTCAGTCTGACGCCGTTGCTGACCGTGCAACGTCTCATGGAAGCCGCCTCTCCGCAATCCAATCAATAATAGGAACGGGCACCACAATCGTCCCGTGGACTAAGCCGAAAGTCTCATTTTTTGCGTTTCGCGCGGCAACACGGGGGGAGAGAGCTCGCGCCGCGCGTACGCGCTGTTATGGCGAATCAAGAAACGGTACGGCCCGAGCCGAGTCAGGAGACGGTGATCGCTGAGAGACTCGGCGGCTTCTTGGCGGCGATTAATGGAGCCCACAGCGTCGAAGTAAAGGTCACCGTGCCGGAAACCTCGCGTCGCTCCGCCTTGGCTGCGCTGGGCATCGATCCGTTGGAAGTAGAGCTTCGACAGGTTTATTTTTTCGATACTTCCGATCTCGCCCTGAACGCCTGCGGCTTAATCGTGCGAGCGCGGCGCGTCAAGGGGAAAGACAACGATTCGGTTGTAAAGCTGCGCCGCGCGAACTTGGACGGACTTCCAAACCGCCTCCGGAGGTCGCCTAACCTGGCCGTCGAGGTTGATGCGATGCCCGGAGGGTACGTCTGCTCGGCTTCGATGAAAGGCAGCCTCGGAGCTATGGACGTGATGGATGTGACAGCCGGCCGCCGCCCCATCAACAAGCTCTATTCGAAAGAGCAGCAGGCTTTCTACACGGCTTTCGCGCCGCACGGCCTCGAGCTGCGGGGTCTCTCCGTTTTGGGTCCCATCAACGTGTTCAAACTGAAGTTCAAGCCGGCGGGCCTCGAAAGAAAGCTCGTGGTCGAGCAGTGGAACTACCCCGACGGATCGCGGATACTGGAGCTGTCAACAAAGGCTACGCCGGATCAAGCGATCGCGGCCGCTTTCGACGTCAAATCCCTGCTAACGAAGGTCGGCGTGGACGTTTCAGGCGAGCAGCGCACGAAGACCAAAACCGCTTTGGAGTTTTTCTCGCGAGAGCTTAGGGCGAACTAGGCAAATCGAAATCGGCGAAGCTATTGCTCGTCGGGAATCCGAGGGTCGTCCGGCTGAGTGAGAAAAAACGACGCGTCCTCCGGCGACTGAATCGGCACGAACTTACGGGGCTTCTGCGAGAAGTCGAAGCAGTCACCGGCCGGAGATGTTGCGCGTGCATCCGACGCCGAAAGCTGAGATAGACCGAAGACATCTTCGGCGAAACGCATGACGCTCGCCGTCTCATATTGAACGTGCGAGACGTAGCTCTGCTTGGCATACGGCGAAATCACGATGAGCGGTACGCGAAAGCCGAGCCCGTCGTAGTCCTCGAACGGCGGCGGCACCGGGTCGTAGATGCCGCCCCAGTCGTCCCACTGCACGAAGATTGCCGTCGTTTTCCAAAACTTACTTTCGCCAACGGCGTTCACGATCGATGACACCCACGACGGACCGTGTCCGCCGCCGCACAAGAGATGGTCGGAATTCTCACACAGGGGCGTAATCCAGGTGACGCTCGCGAGCTTGCCGGCCCGAACATCGGTAAGAAAGCGCTTCTGGGGAGTGACGATGTCCGTTTTCCAATCGGGGCCATGGAAAATATGCCGGACCGCCTGATACCCCGACCAGAGCCCGCTCAGCGGCTTGCGGAAGTGGCTCGTGTAGAATCTCCACTGCAAATCCGCCTTGTCGAGCTCGTCACCAAGCGTTTCGTAGTCGAAGCAGGGCCGTTGCACTCCGCCGTACATGCGGTCGCGCTTGATTATCTCGACCTTGTTGCTCCTGGGGCCGCCGCAACCCCAAAACGAAAACGGCACGTCAACGCTCGAATGGGCCTGTGCCGCGATGATGTACTGATGCGCGACGAAACTCTCATCGAGTTGCGACGCAAACATGTTATCGGCCAACACCCATTCGTGTGCCATGTCGAAATAAGGCTTCGATTCACTGTGCGGCACGTAGACGTACTGTCCATTTAACGGGCCGCTGTACTGAGTCTCGAGATTGAACCCGTTCATGCGGCACTTCGTCCCCGGAAGCTTACCCGTTCCGTTGCACGCGTGGAACATCGCATTTGCGGAATGGTCGATTTCGTAAACCGTTTTGAGCGAGATCGGCCGCAGCGCGATGGTATCCCCGGACGACTCCTTGCCCTTCGACACCGTCTTAGCACCGGGATAACCTTCGAACATGTCGTTAAAACTGCGGTTCTCTTGCACGACCCAAATGACGTGTTTAATCTTGCCCGCGCTACTTGCATCGAGCGACCGCACGAAAGCGCTACCAACAGACGAAGGAAGCGCCGGGGCAACCGCTGCCGAGGAACAAGCTGTGCAAGCAAGCGCTGCAATGAGCCTCGCAGAGAGTCTGTTCATGCTCGGAAAATGCCGCTCCGTGCGGCACGTTCCTCCCAGCGGAACCTTTCGAGGAGCTCAACCGAGCGGAAGGCCTGGCCTTCCCGCTTCGCTAAATATCGCACCTTCCCAGGCCGACATACCATAAAAGGAGCTTTTGTGAACCGATCCTTAAAACTTGTTGCGCCGCTTGTTGCTGCGCTCACAATCGCCGCTTGTAATGCGGGCGGCACATCGAACATGCCGGCAGCGTCCGGCGTTTCCCAAGGCTCTCCACTCTCCTATAAAGTCATTCCTCAGTGGATGAGCAAGCATCAAGCTAAGACTGAGTGTCCTCAAGTCAGCGGTAAGCCGACGTGCTTAGCGCTGCAGGTAGAAAAGGGGGGCATTACCCCGCTTTGCTCGCCGTCGTCGGGTTGCGGCTTTACGCCCCAACAGCTTGAGAGCGCCTACGACCTTACCAGCCAACTCGGAAACGGAACAGGGACGAACGTCGCGGTCATCGAGGCCGGCGATCTCGCCGATGCTTCCACCGCCCTCTCGACGTACCGCACCCAATTTGGGCTCGGCACGGGCAACCTAACGAAGTACAATGAAACGGGTCAGCAATCCAACTATCCTCCAAGTTGCTCGAACTATGGCTGGTGCCTGGAAACCGCCCTCGACATTGATATGATTTCAGCGTCCTGCCCGAAGTGCAACATCTTCCTGATGGAAGCCAAGGGCGGCATTAGCGATTTCGAGACGGCTGAAGCCGAAGCCGTCACGCTCGGCGCGACGATTCTCAGCAACAGCTGGATCTGCTACGGCAGCTGGGACTGTGGCGACACGAACTTCCCGAATTACTTCAACACACCGGGAATGGTCTATCTCGCATCGTCCGGTGACGGCGCCTACAACGCGATCGGCGGTCCGTCGGTGCTCGATAGCGTGATTGCGGTTGGCGGCACGCAGCTTGAAACGAGCGGCTCCAAATTTACCGAAACGATTTGGAACGACGCGGGCGCGGGTTGCGCCAGCTCGAGCGTTGTCGGCAGCCCCGGAGTCTCGAAGCCTTCGTGGCAACACGACCCGAGCTGTACCAGCCGCACCGATGCGGACGTCTCGGCCCAGTCCGGCTGCTCGCCGGGCGTTGCGGTCTACACCGGATCGTACGAAGGCTGGACCGGCGTATGTGGCACGAGCGTTGCCTCGCCGTTCACCGCCGGCGTCGTCGCCCTTAAGGGCAACGGCGCTCACCTCAACGGCGGTCAGACCTTCTGGCAGCTAAATAGAAAGCACATTAGAAGAGACTTCCACAAGATTACGAGCGGCAGCGACGGCAGCTGCGGCGGAAGTTATCTTTGCACGGCAGGCACCAAGCAGTTCAAAACGTACTCGGGCCCGGGAGGCTGGGGAACACCCAAAACCGACCGCGGCTACTAAACCCGGCTAACGATCCGACTAAACTGAGGGGCGGCCGCAAGAGCGCCCGCCCCTCTTTGCGTCCTAACCCTCGGTTCCATTGACAAAAGTAGCAGGAAGGCGCACTCTGCCTTTAGGGGCAGGACACGCCGCGGCATAGTCTTGTCGCGTTTTTGCGCTTCCGGAGACGCTCCAGAAAGTAGATAGGCTCAATGAGTAAACGTTTAATCAACGTCGTCAGCGCGTGTGGCGCGGCGCTTTTAGCTGCATGCGGCGGCACAAATGCCGGCTTTTCTCCAACGAGCGCGGTGCAGACGGCAGACACCGGCAGCAGCACCCGGACCGCTGCAAGATCTTCGCAATCCGCGAGGCCCGACGCGATAAAGCAAATTCAGATCGCGACCTACTCGTGCTGCTACATGGCCGTAGACCCTGCGCTCAATCACATCTATATCAGTTCTGGGATCAATCTAAGTGGAAACCATACCACCGTAGTGGACGGAGGCGGATCGTCTTTTTCGATCGTTGCGACGGTCACCGGATTCGGCGGAGCAAACAACGTGGATTCCAAGACGCATAACATCTGGCTTCCCGGACTCTATGGTGGAGATGTGGACGTGTATTCCGGTGTTACGGAGTCTTCAGTCGCGACCGTTTCGCTGAGTGCTTGCCCGGTCACCAGCTGGGTAGATGGAAAGCGCCGCTATGCGTGGGTCGCGGCGCAGTGCGGTGCAGATAACGATCCTGTGTGGGCGATCAACGCCGACACCTACACGGTCGTTGCCGGTCCGATCGGCAGCGGTGGCGTAATGGGCGGGATCAGTGTCCTCAACCCCGTAACCGGCAAATATTACTTCGACAATAGCGTGGGCAACTTTGAAGTCAATCCTTTAAAATCGTTCGCCCTTACCCCTACCTCGTTCGGCCTCGTCCTTGGTGCCAATGGCACTACCGACGTACTCTACGCTCAAGCCGCCAACGGGCTAAATATCGTTGCCGGACGCACTGAAAAGGTCGAAAGAACCGTGCCCCTCTCCTATACGCCTAGTTTCATGGGCGTTAATCCGAACCTCAATCACATTTATCTCAGCGCAGGACAGAACTCCATCCAAGTGCGCGAAGGCACGGCAGGGAAGCTGCTGAAAACCATAAAGTTGGCCTCAGATATCCGGATCGCGGCGCTTGGAGCCGACTACATGCGCGCTCGTATTTACGCAGTTGGAATTTCGGGCAGCAACTATTACCTCTACCAGATCAAAGACAAGTATTAGAACGCGCGCCTAGCCAGCGGGCGATGTTGCGGACGTAGTCTTTAAAGATCTCGAACCGAGCCGGATCGCGCTTAATTTCGTCGCCGGGTTTGTCGGTGACAAAACTTGGCGCGCCGCGCTCGGGGTTCCAATTGAGATCGGCGAAATGGTGGAAGGTCGAAACCGCGACCGCTCGTCCCATAAACCCGCCATCGAACGGTTCGCCTTCGACGGCAACGGCGAGATTGAAGGGCCGGCCGGTCACCGCACTCGTACCCGTCGCAATAACGCGGGCAAAAGGCATGCCCTCGGGCACGCCAACCGCCCCCTCGTGCGGATGAGCGGGAAAATACTCGATCACTCCCCCGTTTGCTTTCGCGCTTTTGAGGAGTTGATGTGGCGGGTTGGCCGCCGAGATTTTCTGATAGTTGCCGTTCGCACCGGAATGGTAGTTGGGAAAGGAAATGCTTGGATTATCCTGGTCGTCGTTCTGGCTTCGGCCCGGTTCCAGGTTGTACGTGTGAAAGTGATTGCATTGACCGAGCGAACCCAGATGACTGAGGCAGAGCCCAAGGTCCTGGTGGTCGCGCGCAGTCAAAACGCCCCCGCCGCGCTTGCGGAACTCGACGATCGCATCGCTTTCTGCTTTGGTAAGGCCGTCGCCGGTATCCACGGCCATCAACCACAGCTGATCGAAATCTGACTCCGGCAGTCGCATGACCAAATGATCGTTGCGGTTTGCATCTAGCTCTTCATCGCGCGCAACCACTTCATGACCCTCCGCTACGAGCGCCTGGCGCAAAAGCGAAAAGCGCGAAACGTTCCAGTCGTCCTCAGCGAACGGGATGGTCGTTTGTAACAAAATTTTCGGCATTTCTCATCGTCCCCGTTGGTAGACTCCTAATGATACCGGAGCCTACCCGCAGGGTTGCGACCGGCGCAGGCCGGCGGCCGGAATGCTCGCCTACGGAATGCTCGCCGCCGTCAGCCCCTCGCTGAATGAATCCACCCTGGTGCTGAACAGCCGTCCCGAGGTGACGCTGTACGTCAATATTGTCGAGGTTATGATACGGCAAGCGGTGTTGCCGTCCGACAAGAAATCCCGGGCTTTCTCGACCGTGTAGTTTCCAGTGACGACGTCCAGCGTCGTGGATGACGTGTCGACCTCCTGCACGTTCCTGACGGCCGCTTTGACGTCGCAGTTCGAGGGAATAGTCGCGGCGCCCTTGACCGTCTGCGTCATCGCGGCAAGCGGAGACGGAGGCGCGGCAGCGCCGGGATACCAGTCCTGGGCGAGATGTCTTTCCTTAAGACTCTCAATGATACGCGTCACTGGAATCACGTAGGCGTCCGACGCGCCCAGTTTCGGCAGGCCGATCTTTTCACGCAATTCCGACGTACCGGCGTTCACGAGAGACGCCGTTCCATTTGCGAGGGTATTGACCTTAGTCGTCTCGCCGGGCCCGATCGAACCGGTTTCGACGTAAGCCCCGGCGTTGGAGTAATGCGCAGTTGTATCGCGGCTCGAATAGACCTTGCCGCCCGCATTCGCGGAATGCTCGACCGTCTTAACAGTACGCGCGAGAGGCACGCTCGTAGCTCCCGCGACGAGCGGCAAGACCAACAACGCTCGCGGTGTGGAATACGCCGTCGTGACCGTGCTTTGGTAGTTGTAAGGACCGTTGCCTTCGGTGCGATTGGCCGTCTGATCGATTCCGGTAGTCGTGGTGATGCCCTCCGCTTGAGAAATAGTTTGCGTGGCATGCGCGATGACCGATGATTCGAGCGAAGAGATGACGCGGTGCTGCGGTTGGATGCCCGATGTCGGTACGCTGATAACAGTGTAGCGAAGATCTTGGCTCACTTCGACCGGCGCCGGGTCGGTCGGTGGTGCCGTTGAGATTTTCACGACATCGAAAGTCTTATAGTCGCCCAGGGAGTTCGGCTGTTGCGATGACGGACTCGCGTATGTAATAGATTCCGAAAACCTTCCCCCGTAGGTGAATTTGCTACCTGGAACCAGCACCGGGAACGGAGTAAAGACGGGAGCCGGCGGAACCGGTAATGACGGCGTACTACCGCCGCATCCGGCCAGCAATAGGGCGATGATGGCGGCGATTCCGTGGGACCGGACGATCCAAGTCACAAGCATCCTCCCTGCGTATTAACAATGATTTTAGCCACCGATCGCCCTGGCGGCCTCGTGCGGCGATAAGGAACGGATTAGAGTCCGGACGCTGCGGCGAGCGGAGATGAAGCCGAGGCGCTGGTGCGCCCCGGCTCGCGCTGTTTCCGGAAGGCGATGCGTTAGCCGCGGGTATTAGGGCGTGGCCAGCATCCCGTCAACGTTTCCCGCCGGATCGGTGTAGAAACCGACCAAATCGAGCGCGTCGTTGACCCCATTGACTACCGTCGTTCCGACGCCGTTGGGATCGTCGATGGACGTCCACCGCGCGTGCGTAAGCGGAGTCGTGACCAAGAAGCCGTGCAGCACGCCGCTTCCATCGAGGTAGCTGCCGACAACCGCGTCCTTGTCGTTGACGCCGAACGGCTGGGTGTTGCTTCCGCCCGGGAACTGCAGGGTCGAGAGATGGTTTGCTTGCTTGAGGAATCCCGCGGTTCCCGAAGGTGAGATCGCAAAGCCAACGATATCGCCGCTCGAGTTGATGCCGGTCGCGGCAGCGCTGGACGAACCCGGCACATTCACCGCTGTGAACTTGCCGGTCGCCTGGTCCAAGCTATAAGCGTGGCTGTTGCCCGTCGCGTCGTTATAGAAGCCGACGGCGGTCCCCGCGTCGTTGAGACCCAGCAGTTGGTTCACGCTGCCGGGCATCTTCGGCGTCATATGGTCTTTATAGCTGGTGAAGACGCCGTTCCACATGATCCAACCACGGTTGGTCTTATTTCCGCTGACCCAGAACCCAGCCAAATCGCCCTTGTTGTTGATCGCGGTGACTTGGGTTTGAACCGAGCCAGGAAAGTTCTCGTTGAGATAGTTGCTTTGACCATATGGCGGGTTAATGATGTAGCCTTTATTGGGATGTTTATGAGAGCCGATGCCAAAGTAGCCGGCGATCACGTTGCTCTTATTGATACCAAGCAATTGATTGAAAGTCGGATCGCTCTGGTCGTCGAGCGTCGTATACGTGAACGCTTTTGCCGGGGTAGCCCGATGCGTTGCAGCCGCGCCCCGCGAGGCCGGGATCGCTCCGGGAGCCGTTGCAGGCGTTAGAGAGCCGCCGCAAGCAGTAATGAATAGCAGCGCCGCACCAATGGCAGCGCCCCGAAGGGGTCGAATAATCGTCTTGTCTTCAGTAAACATGGTCGCTCCTTAAGGTGGAGTTGTGTGCGGGATGTATTGAGCTTAGCGCCGGCCAAGTCGCGGGGCCACGAAGTTTCTAGACATTTCTCGGCGGTGTCCCGGGCGGGGGTTGTGTTTATTTTGACGTTCGAAGGTGGTGCGAGCTGAAGAGTCTCGAAAGTGAGCGGCGCCGCGGCTGGGTTGCGCTCACCGGCGGAGGGTTGTTGGTAGTTCTGATCGTCGCCGTTTCGATCTGGGTGAATCGGCTCCTCGGGAGCAGCGCCCAGAACGACGGCTCAACGGCTCAGTTTCTTGCCAAAATGAACGTCGCGTTCGGTCTGATAGCGGTCTCCGGTTTATTCGGGATCGCAAACGGCTGGACGATGGCCCGTCTCGGCCGCCGCAACTGGCCACTCGTAATTGGAGTAATCGTAACTTTCGCGGCGGGGCTCGTCGTCGCGGTGGTCGCGTCGAGCGGATACCAACCACGATAGATCTAGAGGCCGCCGGGGAACCGCCGGCTGGTCAAGTGCGAGAAGCGCGTCGCCGTACCGTTCTGCTCCCGCTGCTGCTTGATCTCGTTCTTCCGATCGGTCAACGCGACGGCGAGCTTTCCTAATCCGGAGTTGAGGCCCGCGTTTATTCCTTCCCACTGCGACCTATGCAGAAATGCCACGCCCGGATACATGTTCTGCATGTTGGGAACCGTTTTGCTCTCCTTCTGCACTCGGCGAGCGATCGCCACCGCCGAGTCTACGTCGCCGAAGGCATAGCCGTTGATATTCGGACGGACGAGTTCGAAGAAGGCCTGCTGGGCGTGGTAGAGCTCGAAGCCGCGATCGCCGATGCTTCCGAGCCGCCCTCGATCCACCAGCAGCGCGAATAGACGACCCCTATACTGCGCCGTGTAAAACCAATAGGTAGCCTCGTTGCGATAGCCGAGATCGTAGAGTCGAATCGCACCGACGTAAAGCTCGATGAAATTGAGATCTTCCCACTGATTCTTCATTCGAAGAATCGTGGCAACAAACTCCCCCGGAGTTTTCGAGGCGAGCCCGGTGCTGTATTTTCCGACGTTGATAACCGGACCCGACGAGTCGTAGAATGGGGTGACGTATGCGTAGATGCGGCCGGGATCGGCGGCGAGCGCCGGCAATGCCGCCGAAAGCGCGATCGCAAAGGTCACGGCCGCGAAACTAAGCGGTTTCAGAACTGCACCCTTACGATTCTGAGCTGCGGATCTACCTCGGCCGATGGACGCGCGCGAGCGGATTCCAAGTAGATGAAGCGACGATCGTCTGCGCCTATGCCGTCGAGCGACATCAGCTTAACCGGTCCGCTGAGCGTGCCGTCCGCCGGCGCGACGACGTAATGGTCAACGTTGACAAGGTGCGCCGGTTCTTGGACATCAACCATTAAGCCGTTGATACGATCGGCCGAAATCGAGGTTACGCGCAACGGCCGGCCCGAGTGGCGCTC
>JBAVSO010000168.1:0-27699 GCA_049695635.1 Candidatus Cybelea sp.
CATCTAGACAATCCCAAAGGGGGAGGAACGGTCGAATCGGACGATGCTTCTTCCTCCAAAATGGCAGAGTCTGAATCGACTCTATCACCTGCGCAAAAGGGCGCGCTTTACGCCTACCAACGCCACCCCGAAAGTGTCAAGGACGCCGCGAAGCTTAGCGGACTACCGGAATACATCGAGCACGGTAAGCAGCATTCTCGCGACACGCTGAAGCTGGCGATCCAGCAAAGGAAAACGCCGGAGGGGATGATGAACCTGGGCAACGCTCTCCACGGTATCGAGGATTATTTTTCGCATTCGAACTTCGTCGAAGTAGCGCTTGCAATGCTGGCTCAGGACGGAAATCGGGCTGCCCAAAATGTTCTCGACAATACGAGGAAGGAGGCCGGTGGATTTGACGCAGCCACCGCGGGTAAATTGGATCCGCTAGGGCGTGGCGCAGGAATTATCACGGGAACGTACGGCGACGAAGCGCACTCGGCTAACAAGATTGTGAGTTTGATCGAGCAGCTGCGGTCGGAGGTATTGACTGGAGCGTTGCAACATGCGTTCTTTCTAGGCTCCATTCGTGAAAAAGGTAACGCGCTCGGCTCCGCCGGTAAATCGCTTTTAGGGACACTCGGTGCGGGTGCAGGCGCCTTGGCCGGGGCCGTAGTTGGCGGCGCCGCCGGACTAGGCGCTGGACTCGCCAGCGGCTTTAAAGCCGGTCACGGTTTCTTTGACACGATCGGAAGTACACTCTCCGGCGCCTTCCACGGGATGATATCGGGAGGGGAACAAGAGGGGGCTGCGGGGGCTGAGCTAGGTCAGGAGATAGGCGGCACCGTCGGCGAGTATGAAGGCAAGATCGTCGGAGGTGTGGCCGGCGCTGCAGAAGCAGCCGCCGTGCTGGCTGCAGCCCAACCGTTGTTTGCGACCCTCCAAACCGCCGTAGCGCTGGATCTCGACGAGAAGCTCGCTTCAAACCGTGCGCAGGCGTCTGCGGTCGGTGCCCCCGGCGGAGCGCCCACACATTCCCAAGTCTCAAAGGATGCGCCCGAGCACCCGGCTTTCGAGGAGTCAAAGGCTCTGGCAGTGCACGCGGATCACGTTATCGGTGCCGCGATGCTAGCGGCGTGGGCGAACCCAGACGTAGAAGCGGGGATCGCAGAGGTGCTTCCGCTTGTCGATCAGTTCGTTGCGCATCCGAGCACTAATCGTTCGATGTGGCAACCGATTCTTGAAACGATCCTGGAAGAGAACGCCGCGCGCTAGATTTTAGCGCTTAAGAAAACGCGTATAATATCCTAGCGTCGCCGGCGGCCTCTCTGAGTTCGTTGAACCTCTTTCCAAAAGGAAGCGTGTCGATTAGATCGTCTCCGCCCAATGAAGACTGGCGCTCGACTTTCAAAACGACATCGGAATCCGTCCGGGATCGAAGCGTGCTTAGGACTGCGTCAAAACCCGCATCGCCTTCGCCAACCGGCGAATCGTCTACATAGTACCTGACGTCGGAGGGATTGCCGGGCACCGGTTCCCATCGTATCTCGACCGACGCCATCATCATGCGCTGCCAATCACTTGGTTTCGCTATGCGACGTCATATCAGGCCAACCGCTGGGCGCTGCCTGTGAGTTTCGGTTCGTGCCCCACCATCCCACGATTTGACCTCATCGAACCAATCCGCGAGCGTTTTGTATTCGTTTCCGGGACCGAAGTGACCCCAAAACAAGTCCTTTCCGTTGTAAATGATGTTCTCGCCCTCCAACCCGACACTTCCGCCAGATGCGGGAAAGTTCGTATTGGTAATGTAGCCCCAGTCGCCAGGAATCCAATCGTCGGGAGCGGCGCCGAAGTCGGTCTCCAACGGCGATTTGCTGCCGCCTTCCATCGTTAACTGGGTCGCCGCAAGACATGCGATCGCGTACTCGTTAGGATGCACGTTTAAGTCCTGAATGGCGGCTTGGCGATCTACGCCCGGTTTCAGTCTCCAACCGCTAGCATCCACAATCCAAAAGGCGGGATTCATCTTAAACGCCGATCCTGCGCCGAAAGAATACTTCTTCTTCGAAGCAAAGTCTACGATGCCGAATCTGGCGGCAAGGTGTTTGTCGAGATTCGCGTTAATCTCCGCGTTGGTCGATCCGGAGATTTTGAAGACGCGCGGGGAAAACAGCAGCGACGTGAAAAGCTCGTGCCATATGGAAGCCTTTACAATGGCCGGGCAAGTGTAGACGTTGCCGCTCTTCGTGACGGCATAGCCACGCGTGTCAAGCGTGAGCCCCGCGCCGACCTCGAGCTTCCGCTGAACTTTCGACTGCGCGCCGCCACGCTGTTGTTGCACGGTGTGCGTTAACTCATGAGCCAGGAGCTGCTTGCCCTCCGCGGTCGTGGGCGCGTAACGATTTTCTCCAAATACCACATCGGTCCCAACCGTATAGGCCTGAGCATCCAACGCCCGAGCGGATGCTGCCGCGCTGGAGTCGGCATGTACCCGCACGCGGCTCAGGTCGTAACCCAATCGCGGCTCAAAGAAGTCGCGGGTCTCGACATCGAGCGGCCGTCCCGGCGAACGAAAAAGCTCGCTGCGATCGGCATCTGTTGTAAGCGTGGCGCGCGGCGCCGACCCGAACGAATCGTTGACCGGCTCGGCTGCGCTTTTCGGTGATGGCGTCCGCATCACGTGATCGGCGACACGGTCCGCCTCGTGCTCTAACGGATCGTGCGCGGCTCCGACTTGTAACTTCGCTTGCGCGTACCACGGCAGCGGTGCCGGTCCGCGGGAGGGGTTTCCGCGCTCGGCTTCGATCGGCCAGCCCTGACGACCGCGCGCGTGCGACCCGCTTACGGAAGCGTAAGGCAGCGGTTTTTTTGCTACGAGAACGCAAGGTCCCATTTCTCCCACCCTCGTCTTAAGACGCCGCGAATAATCGTTCGCGATGCTTCCCTCGGACCCTCGAAAGCTGCCTCAAACTTCTCCTTCTCTTTCCGCTGCGAATGCCAGACTAGACGCGGCGCGCGAAGCGACACGCTCAAAGCGTTCCCGGCAGGACCGTTCTTGCAGCGCCTCAAAATGTAGCTGCACGGTTCACGCGCGTCCCGTTCTACGGAGGCAGCCCTATGACAGCGCTTCTGACGACGGTCATCGCCCTCATTGGCGTCTACATCGCCTTCGCCTTAGCCGCTTCGTGGGTCAACGAACAGATCGCGACGTTCCTGCAGCTGCGGTCGAAGACGCTTATCGCCGGCATCCGCTCGATGATCGGAGATGCGGCCGCTGCCGACTTCTTCGGCCATCCGCTCATTGTGTCGCTGGGGGAGGCACCTGCGAAAAACATTTGGGCCAAACTTGGCACGCTGTCGGGCTTAAAATATATCACTCAGAGCGTCTCTACAGTAAAGGCGTCAGCTGAGGCCGCAGCGCAGACCGCGGCCGCGCCGGCCACGGCAGCTCCGGACACGACAACTCCGAAAACTACCCAACCCGCCGTCAAACAGCCCCCATATGTTAGCGCAGAACACTTTGCCGTAGTGCTCGCTGATTTGTTGCGCCGTAAAGCTCCCGGCGCTTCACCCTTGGCGTCGCTTGGCGCCTCTGCTTCGGATGTTGCAGCCGCACTCAATGCGATTGGCGTTCCCGGCAATCCTTACAAGCCGCTCTATGACATACTGCTTCCGATTTGGACCGATGCTAAAGGGGACTACGATCGCTTCACCGACGCGTTGGGCTCGTGGTATGACAGCCAAATGGAAAGAGTTAGTGGTTGGTACAAACGCAGCGTTCAGATAATTCTCGTCTACATCGGCCTGATCGTTGCGTTTTCGTTTAACGTGGACACTATTCAGATCATTCGCGAGCTTCAGCAGAACGCTACGCTCGCGAACAGCCTCGCGGCCGCGACCCAAGCCTATTTCGAAGCTAACAAAGACAAGCTAAAAACCGCAAACAGCGGTTTGGATCTAACTTCGCTGTCCGGCACCAAGCCTTGTACGAAACCAATGCCATGCACGTGCCCGGGCGGGTTTGTCGCTGACGACAGCATTTCACCATCGGTTTGCCGAATAGATCAGTCGGGATTTTCTCAGCTGCCGATCGGGTGGACCGGACCACGCTGGGCGGCTTTCACAAATAACTTCCACGCCGATAAAAGACGGTTCTGGCCTAAGGTTTATGGACTCGTTCACACAGAATACTTCTGGCTCAAAATCTTTGGCCTGGGGATTACCGGAGTAGCCATCCTGTTGGGAGCGCCGTTCTGGTTCGACGTGCTAGGCGCGATCGTCAACGTGCGATCTGTCGGCGCGAAGCCTCCGCCGAGCAGCAGCTCGTGAGTCTCCGCGCGCTGGTTCTAAGCGGCGGCGGCGCCAAGGGTGCCTACGAAGCGGGCGTCGTCACGTCGTTATGGAAGGCTCAGCCCTTCGATATCGTCGTGGGCACTTCGATTGGTGCGATCAACGCCGCGCTCACGGCGCAGCGTAACGTTGCGGCGCTGGGAACGATTTGGAAAACGGTAGCATCGCGCAATCTGATACAGCCGCTGCCCAGCGTGCGCCACCTGGAAACGTTTCTCGAGGCTTTTTCGGATTGGCAGACACTGCCGGCCGTAGCTAAGGTCAGCCACATCCCCCACCTGACCATCTTGTGGATGCAGGTCGGATCGAAGGTGGCGCTGTTTTCGCTGCTTGGAGCCTTCGACGAGACACCGATCGAAGCGCTCCTGAAGCAGTTTGCCGACTTCAACGCGCTATCAAGCACACTTATTGTTGCTGCGACGAACATCACGACTCGAACAGCCACGGCGTTCTTTGCGTTCCCGGGGCCGGCTTCGACGAACTTGGCACAGTTTCGAAACAAAGCTGGATTGCCAACCGAGGCGCTTTCCACGCTAAACTACCTCGACGTCCTTCAGGCCTCGGCAGCGATTCCGGGCGCGTTTACCCCCATTCAAATGAACCTAGGGTCGCCGCCGCCGAAATTTTTTGTCGACGGTGGAGTGGCGAATAATACTCCGATCTCGCTGGCGATAGCCGCGGGCGCCGATGATGTCACCGTTGTGTTTCTCGAGCCGGCATCAAACCCGGCGCCGTCGCCGCCGCCCCGAAGCCTCATCGACGTCGCGTACGCATGCTATGACGTCATGCAGCAAAAAATTCTCGAGGACGACTTCAAGGTCGCGGGTCTAACAAATGCCCTGCTAACCCGTCCAACGCTGCCGACCCTGACGTCCGAGATGCGGAGCCGCCTTTCCGACAAGCGCAGCATCGGTCTTCATTACGTCAGGCCCCGGTCGCCGCTGCCCGTTTCCGTTCTCGACTTTGCTAATCAGGTAAACATAGACGCAGCCTTTGCGCAAGGTCTCATCGACGGCCAGAATCCGCAGCCGTTCAGCTCGCTCCCCTAAAGGGCTGCTCCGTACTGATGAGTGCGCTTTCGCAACAAATCGCCATGAGCTCTCGCGTCGTTCTCGTCGGGAGGAGTGCCTGACGCCTGATCTTCCGCCAAATCCCAGCGGCAATCCGGGTCGGCGGAGTCTGTGCCTGGCGTCGGGTTGCCCGCAGCGTTCGCTCGCCAGTCGTTAACACCGTAGCAGTAGTAATGGGAATACCACGTCACGTTATCGTCGGTCGAAGGCGTGGTAAGCGCCGCTTCCGAGTGCGTCATAACGGTATGTTCTTGAGCTAAGTCGGACGGATAGAAAATGCCCTCCGCCGGAGCGTCGCATTGAATGCCGTACTTTTTCGCCACGGCTGCCCCGGCTGCACACAAGAACTCCTCCTGGTGTAATGTAACGGGCTCGGAACCGAGGTTGTCGTATGTCGCCCCGACCAAACCGCTGATGGCAATGCCCACAGCGCCGGTGTTTCTACGGTAGGTGTGAGAGGATATCGTCTCGCTACTTCCCGCAACGTTGGCGAGCGGCGTGTTGGTAATTTGGATCGCGAACTCGTTCGTGCCGGTGGGGAGATAGACTTCCAAATTGTAGGCCGAGTCGGTGCAGTTATAGGCTTCCACGGCCCAATGATAATAAATGCGGTTCAGACCCCCCGCGGGAACGTCGGGCAGCTCGCCATAGATTGTCCTAGCTGCGGCGAGAGCTTCGGGCAGCAAAGGTTTCGATAGGTCCAGTAACGTCATGTTGCGCCTGCTTTCGTTGACGATTTCTTCTTACGAAACACCGAAGTGACTTCGAAAGGCGGAGGCTGCCATTTCACCCGATGCTTCGACGACCTGTCCCAGGATCGGATTGACAAAGAACGTCGCGAACGCGCCGAGCAACGATGGGAGATGCTTGACGACCCAATCGCGCACTTCTTTCATTTTATTGACTTCAGGCGCAGGCAGGATCGCCGCTTGAAGGTGGTCCACTTGCGCGAGAGCTGCTTCGCGTTGCGCAGACGGCGCTTCGCTGGCAACCCGTTCTCGCAACGTCGTCACAGCATCGGCGAGACCGCGCACGTCTTCGCGGGTCAAAACCGTCGTCGCGCCTGTCTTGGCGTTGACGATGACCCTATTATGATCTCCTACCCAAAGGGCACCGAGGTTGCTGCCGCCGACCGAGATCGAAATGCCTGCGCCCGGCTTCTCTGGTTTGCTCAATGCGATCGCTCCTTTCGTGAATTCAAATCGGCGGATGTGCGGCCGACGGCCGGGCCGTCGCGCGGGGCTCTCCGTAAGGCTGACGTCCAGGGTTCGCATACGGTGCCTGGCGTGTATACGGCAAAGGCGTCCGCGAATACGGCGACGGAGTGCGTGAATACGGAAATGGCGTACGTGGATACGGGAATGGCGTGTGCGAATACGGTGTGAGAGTGCGCGAATACGGTGTGGGAGTGCGCGAATACGGTGTGGGAGTGCGCGAATACGGCGTGGACGTGCGTAGATACGGCGATTGCGTATGCAAGTATTCGGAACCGGACGAACTCGTTGAGCCTCGCTGCGAGTATGGCGATTGGGGGTGGGTGTAGCTTGAGGGGTTCGTCAAAGTGCCGGTGTTCTTCGATTGACTCGAATGACTCGAACCGGCCGGAACGGCAACGTTGAAGTAGCTAACAGAACCGGCTTTTTTCGTCTGCGTTTGCGTCACGCAAGCGGTGCCCGTCGGCTGAGGAGCGGGCAGATAGCCGGAGGTCACTTGCGAACGTTTCTGGGTCGTTGAAGCGCAATGATTCCCCGATCCCCCATTCGCCACCGTCGGCGTGTGTGTCGCGCGAACGCATGGGGCGTGCGTACGTCTCGGAGCAACCTCGGCAAAATAGCTCGAGTGGCCGAGCTTTGAATCACACGGTTCCGATCCGCCATTCGTCACTGCCGACGTCTGCGTGGAACTGGTTGTCGTCGTCTGTGTGGAACTGGTGGTCGTCGTCTGCGTCGATCCCGTCTTTGAGAAATGCGGCAAGATGACGGGAGTGAGCCGCGTGGACCCAAACGGCGGGCGATTTCCGCCAGCTGTGCCATTCCGGCCGGTCGAGCCGTTCTCGGGAGGTTGATTCTCTCTTGATACTTGATTGTTTTGCGGCGCTGAATTGTTCGCGCTCGAAAGCGGAGTATTCGCTTCCTGCGTAGCCGCAACCTCAACGCGGACGGGCTGCGCTGCAATCGGAATGCCAAGCGGACCGGTAGCCTGAATATGATAGATCGTCGTGTGCGCTGGGTGCACATTAATACATCCGTTTGCCGCGGCGATGCCGTTAATCCGCACGTTGCTGACGTGAGAGGCCGTATAGCAGAGTCTTGTAACTTGGCCGCGTGCGATCCTCGGCTTAGCCGCGTGCAGTGTCACCGAAGGCCGCGCGGCCACCCACGCCCCGAGCGACCCGACCAGCGCTACGAACGCGACGACGACCGCGACCTTACCTGCTAGTCCCCATCGAGTCGCGGTCGGTGCCGCGTGCGTTGGCTCTACCACGGCGACGCCTAGCACTTGGAGATTGTGCTGCGTCACCGCTAAGGCCATCGGATCCCCAAGCCCGGAGCGAATGTGCATTGCGGCTTGTAACGCTGTTTGCGCCGCGACCGCGTCGCCGAGCGCGAGCGAGCGGGAGCCGATTTGATGTAGCGCCCACGCCTCCGCAGCGGAGTCATGCGCGGCCCTTGCCGCCTCGAGCGCTTGCTGAAGCATCTCGTTCCAGCGATCCCAGCGGCCACTCAACGCGACCGCATCTCCCACTCGATGTGCGAGCGCGACGACGTCAGCGTACTTCCCCGAGAGCGCCGCGTGTTTGAGCGCCCCGAGAACGGCATCGGAGTGCTCGACGAGAGTTGCTTGTTGCGAATGCGCGGCCGCATGCAAGAAGCTCTGCGCAGCAGCTTCTGCCGGCAGCATGCCGAGAAACGACATTGCGATTGCGGCAACGAGGCCCCGCCGCACGCGATTGCGCTTGCCGTCAAACTCGACGAGCCGCCGATCCTTCAATCCTTCGAGCGTCTCGGCCGCCGCTTTGCCGCCAATGGCGGCAAGTTCCGAATCGTCGAGTGGTGCGCAATCTACTGCGGCAAACGCAGCGAGCGCCTTGCGGTCGCGGTCGGATAGTTTACTGTCGATCAGAGCCTTTAGCCACTCTTCAGGCGACTCCGCGGCTCGAACTTCTTCGGCAAGTTGCGTCAGCGAAATTCCGCAGACGCGCGAATGAGCGGCAACGAGAATGATATTCAGCGGATTTCCATCGAGCGCCGTACAAATCGCGCGCGCCGACATGATCTCGAATTCTTCAATCGGCCGTGCCAATTCGCGGCTCATGAGCACAAGCGCATCACTTGGCCGCAGGCCGTCGAGCGCGACAGCGCACCCTTCGCCAAGCAGAACGTGTTGCGGTCCGGCAACGGCAAAAGTTGCGGTACGCGCGAGGTTGAGAAGCCGATCGAACTCAGCGGCGGGAGCCAAATAGCCGTCCAGCATGACGAGCGCCGACGTGCGCGCTAAAAATCTGCGAAGCTGCGTCTCATCCGGTTTGTAGGGCCGGTCCGTGTCGAAGAATGCTTCGAAGAGCTGCTGCAGCACGTCGTCCGTGCTTTGCCTACCGCCATCGAGATAAACGACACCGTCGGGGAACGACGCCGTCACGCTGGGATCGCCGCAGACGTGGCGGAGGAGCGCGGTCTTTCCGATTCCCTGAGGTCCCGACACGTCGAGCGAAACGGGCGGCACCGCGAGGAGAGCCGCTCGAGACTTTCGATCTTCGTCGACACGGTCGACGATGTCGGGGAATGGCCGTGGCCCGAGGCCTACGGGATCTTCGCGGCGGGTTGTCCGCACGGGTTGGAAGGGCAGAACGACGGCACCGGCGGGCTGGTTGATGACGACCGTATTATGATCGCCCACCACAATCGCGCCGAGATTGTCACCTTCGACCGCAATGTTTACTGCCACGGGCCTCCCGTGAGCGCCGCGGCCGCCTCTCAAGGGTAAGGCCGGGCGCTTTCGTTCAGTATAGCACAGTCATTCGGCCCACGATGGCTCGCCGCACCATCCAGGTCGTGCGCTGGCGTAGGCGCCGTGGACCGGCCATTCCGCTAAGGGTTATTGGCTGCACTTGCGAGATTGGCTGCGGCTGAGACGATTCCAACCACGTTGCCGGTTGCAAATCCCATCCCCAGCGCTACGGCATTTCCGACAATATTAACGACGGAGTTGATTTTGGCAACGGTGTGCCTCAAATTTGATACGGCGTTATTCGCCGACTGGGTCGCGCTACTGATGGATGCAAACGAAGCGTCAGAGTCGTCAAAAGCCACTTTCGCGCCCCACATCGCTAGATTTGCTGCAATATTGCTCAACTTGGACTCATCCGTCGTGAGTGCAGTGCTCTGCGCGTCGGTGAGATTTAGGTTTGGATCTGCCACCATTTCGCCGGCTTGTTCAGCCAGCGCGCTAAAATCGGATGCCAGTTGGACGAGCTGGGCACCCGTTAGAGGACCTTTCGGCATATTATTGCGTCGCCTTTCTTAGCGTTTCGACGTCCTGATACAGCGGTATGACATCAGTCTGTAGAATCGTGATGTAATCTTGCAGAGTCGCGCTGCTCGTTGCCCGATCGTAAAGCTTCTGGTGGGTCGTTTCAATTTCGTTGATAACCTGCACGTAAGTTGCGGAAGCACTTAACTTCTGATTAAGGGCGGCTAGGCTCTCATTGAGTCGCTGCCTCTGCAGGAAGACTCTGTCAGCCAGTATTGGCGACGTCGCTTGAAGTTTACGGCATGCGTTGTTAATCGCGCCTATGGATGGCGCCTTTAGCGGTTGGGTTGCGGCCATATTACACTCGGTACCGATCAGCCTCTGATAGTACAGGCGAGTTTGTTGGAACTCCGAGGTTAGCAAAATGCCATAACTCTGGTTTACGACTTGCAGCGCAGCGATGGAGTTTTTTAGCGGAGCGTTGGCAGCTTTGATAGTTTTTGTAAGCTCGGCTTGGACTTCATTTCCTATGACGATCCCGCTAATCGCGTCAGTAAGCGCGGAGAAAGCGCTATCCTGGGCAGACGTTATGACGTTACCCTGCACTAACGCATCGGTCAATGGAGCGAACGACGGCTTAACGTCCACGCCTGCGATCGCAGCGAGCGAATGGACATATCCAATGATGATGTCATTCCGTTCGGCCCATTGGGTGCCGATGTCGTGGCCAGCTTGGCATGCTTGCGGGTTCGGCGCTTGCGCCAGCTTCCACACATCAAGACTCATCGTCGCGGATGGCGACGTAGCAGCCGTCGCGGGAAGAGCGGCCGACGTGCCGGCGGGGAGCGGCGTCGGACTTGCAAGCGGGTACGGCCAGAGTGGTGGCGGCAATTGCAGCTCCGCCAACTCGTCGCAAGCCGGTCCATAGTCGTTGGAGAGGGCTGCGAACGATGCACTGGCATCCGTCGTCGTCTGCGCGTACTTTTGTACCGTTTGCAGATCCAGTTGAGGCCCACACGCCGACAAGAGCCATGATAAACCGGCCATCGACAACGCCCAAATTCGGAACCGCGCAGTTGATTTCATTGCTGCAAACCCTCCCTGTAAGATCACGCGTTGTCAAAATTGAAATAGACACTGCTGACTACAAGATTATATAAAGATTCGATAATAGCAAGCTGCCCCCTGCCTATCCTGGAGGGCTGCTAGTTTAAATACAAGCGAGCAGGCGCTAAATTGGCAAGCTTCTCTGCTGCCGGCGCTGCAGTTCGCCCCTCCGAGCTCCAGAGCGCCGGCAGCACATCTATCGCGTCGGGTTCCAGAGTGAAAGGCATCGTGCCGGCGTTTTCCGTTGCAAACGCGTTGACGCGTGTTTTACGTGTCGCGCAGGTTGAACCGACCGCGGCATCGCGGAGGATGGCTGGAGCCTGCCATCACGAAGGTTGCGAAACGGAGGAGCTGGTGATTCTTGAGTTTGATGTCGTCATCGTCGGCGCGAGCTTCGGTGGGGTATCCGCAGCGCTCTCCGCAGCGAGATACGCAAAGCGTATTGCGCTCGTGGATGCGGCCGGAAACGTCGGAGGTCAGGCTACCGCACAAGGCGTGACGCGTTGGGACGAATCTGCACCTGTCGCCTCACCAAATATCTACGGCAGTACGCAATCGTACCAGACCTTGAAAAATAACATTCGTAGTTGGTATCGCACAAACACCAAATTGGGACCTCGCGGCAGCGCAGCCGACTTCAATCCCGGTTTCGCTTTTCCGGGCGCACCCTTTGCCGCCGACTGCAGCGTAACCGAGACCGTGTTGCGCCAACTTCTCAGCGACGTCGGCGCTACCGTCACCCTACTGCTCGAGACTCCCGTCCGCGCTGCGAGCGTGGCTAATGGGAAAATCCAATCGCTGGAGCTTGCGAACGGGGACGCGGTCAGCGGCTCGATTTTCGTTGACGCGACCGACCTCGGCGACCTACTGCCGATGTGCGGGGTGAGCTGGTTCATTGGAGCGGAGGCGAAAACCGATACGCAAGAACCCCATGCCGAACCTGAGGCGAATCCAGGACATATCCAACCCATCACCGTCTCCATCGCCGTAGAGCACCGTCCCGACGGTGAGCAGCACGTCATCCCGCGTCCGCCGAACTACTCACAAACATTAATCGACGAGCAGGGTTTTTGCGTCTACAACGAACGCAACGGCATGCTGGGTGGTCTCTTCAGCTCGGCAAACTCGCCGAATCCGAGCTGGAAGACGATCTTTAGCTACCGCCAGTACATCGACCACGCCAATTTCGTAGATCGCGACTACGAATGCGATCGCAGCGTAATCAACGTTGGCTCCAACGACTACCAGGCGGCGGTCATTCCGACCGGCGTTGCCGGCAACGACGCCGAAATCGTAGAAGCCGCTCGCGCTGTTTCGATTGCCTACCTCTATTGGCTGCAAACCGAAGCGCCGCGTGACGACGGCTCTGGAGTAGGCTATCCGAATCTCATGGCGCGCCAAGATATCTTCGGCCGAGCCGACGGAACCGCTCCTCAAGCCTATGTCCGGGAGTCGCGCCGTATTTCAAAACCGATTACTCGCATACTCGAACAGCACATCGTCGCGACTGCCGAGCCCCCCGGCGTGCGCGCTCCAATGAACTTTTCAGATTCGTGTGGCATCTGCATGTACGGCATCGACATCCACAAAGTTTACGGACCCGCGGGCACTCCTTGGGTCGGCGGACTCAGCGTGCAGCCGTTTCAAATTCCGCTCGGCAGCCTCATACCGACGGATTCATCGAATCTTATCGCTGCGTGCAAGAACATCGGAGGAACGCACCTGACGAGCGGAGCGTATCGCGTGCATCCCGGCGAGTGGGCAATCGGCGAAGCGGCGGGCATTCTGGCGGCCTATTGCGTCGCACAAAGTGTGCTTCCGGCGCAGGTTCATGCTGACAGCTCTCGAGTTGCGGCGGTGCAGCTACGGTTGCTCGAGCAGGGTGCGCCGATCTTCTGGTGGGACGACTTGGATTACGCGACCGACCGCAAGACATTTGCAGCCGCGAATTTGCTGGGTGTCCGCGGCCTCTTGTTCGAGGCCGGCACTCTCCATTTTCGGCCAGACGCGGTGATCATGCAGAGCGAGCAGTACGAGGCAAACGAACGGGCCGGCAGAGAACTTCCGTGGCCTGCAGGTACGATGACGCGCGCCGAGGCCGCGGTCTGGCTCTGCGCGCAGCTGGGTTTGCCGTTAGTCTGATGCCCGACGGCTTTTATAGATTGCCGAAAATCGATGGCTGGCCAGTAGCCTTTGCTGCGTAGTTGGTGAGATCTTCGACCTGCTGACAATGCGACGGAAAGAGCCCTTTAACGTAGTAGTTCTCGACCATGCCGGTGTCGCCGAAGTTGTACATCCCCGTAGCGAGAAGATAAGGATTGTTCAGGCGTTTATCTGGAACCGACGAGGTGTTCTTGGCGATCACTGTCTTGGCGTAGGCGACTTTGCCCGCCATCAAGCTGCAGAAGTACGGGATCGCCTGAGTGATGTCGAGCGCGAACGCACGCGCATCGGCTGCATCGCTGACGCCCTGAGCCGAACCGACTAAATATCGTAGCTTCAGCTGCGCGACGCCCATGTCGTAGCCAAGTGGGTCGTTTTGCGTATTGCTCTCTCCCGGCCCGAGATTACCATTTTGGCAGTTCGGATCACCGGTGCTTTCGATCAAGAGACACCCGGATAGAAAGCACGGATCGAGGTCGTACTCCTTGGCACCTGCTGCTATCGCTTCCGCCACCGCCGCGGCTTGCACCGCATCGATCTTATGGATCACGACACCCTTCAGCGCGACAGTATACGACGCGGCGAGCTTAAAGAACAACAGCCCATTATTGTATTCGAGGATCGCGCGAGCCAGCGGTGTCAGCCCGGTATCAGGTTCCGTGGCGTGTCCTTCGATCCAGGACAACAGTTCCCGGAGCGCATCTTTGATAATGAGGTCGCTTATGCATGACACGGGGTTGCGTTTACTCGTCTAACGATTGGCAATGCCTTAACTCTCCTTTCGGATGGTCCAAAAGTCGCTGGCGAGACGCGGGGTCATTAAATAGGCATCGGGCATCGTAAAATACCCGCGTTGGCCCCAGCTGGCTCCCCACGAATTTCTTACTCGTATTGTTTGCGACTTATCGTCGTAACCCACCGCCATCGCCCGAGAGTTCACGCCCCGCGTGATTACGCCTTCGATGGGCTACCAGAGCGAGGGTTGTGCCGTTTTTCAGGACGCCTTCTCAACTCGAAGAGCGGCCCCGTGAATTCTTAGGCAAGAAATCTTTAGGCTATCCTAAGCGACCTTCCTGTGCTGGGCTGGAGTGCCGAGACCGCGACGTGGTTAAAAAATCGTGCAACCGCGATCCGTCTGTTCTAGTTTGGCAGGCGTTGATGAAGATGCTCGGCCTCGCGGGCTATCTCGTCGCGGCCGATGATCTTCCTTTGCTTCAACGCGACCGCGATGCTAGTGGGAGGTACCATCGCATCGGTAAGAGGGCGCTACGTCGCTTGCACATTTGAAACCGAATGTTACGATGACGGACACGGAGGAATACCATGCATCGTTTTTTCTTGGCCGCGCTTTTTGCGGCGTTACCGATCGCAGCAGTTGCGATGACGACTCTCACGCCTTCGACCGTCGTCGGCGCCCCGGCGACTTATGACGGGCAGACCATTATGGTTGCTGGAACGGTACAGAACATCAAGACCAAGAACACCGAAGCAATGGGTCAGATCACTGTCTTTGAGCTTTGCGATACAAAATGCATCCACGTATTCGATAAAACAAACCAAACGCGCTCAGACGGTTCGTCGGCCACGGTAACCGGCATGTTCCACGCGTCGTTCAAGACACCAAAGAAGACGAGGAAGAACGTCCTCATAATCGGCGGTTAGCCGCCAACTAAACCACAAACGTACCGGACCGAGGTGCCAATCAAACTCCTCAATGGAACGGAGGGGCGCGAGTACGGCCGCGTCGTCGAAACGCTTCATGATAAAGCTGAAAATACCGCAACAGCGTTTCAACGGTAGCTACTGCAACCGGCGACGGGTAAGGCGGATTAGACCGATATACACGCTGGTATGAGGAGATTTATGGATCTAACAATTGAAAAACCGCGCAGCGCCAAGGACAAGCTGATCGGGCTCGTCTCGCTCAAGCGCGTCATCGACAAGGCCAAGGCCTCTAACGAGGGACACTTGGGCGAGTACGATTACGACTGCCCGCACGACAGGCCGCTTTTCGAGTTTCTCGGAACGACCGGACCCGAGTTCGCGAGCAAGGTCAAAGAACTCCAAACCGACGACGCGATCGCCAATTGGGTGCGGACGCAGTTCCTTTCGCGCAAGAGCCCGGAAGAGATCGAACGGTTCAACAACGACCGGACGCACTGGCATCCCGACCCCGGCTCGCACTCCGAGGAGTACTTTAATAATCTGCGCGAGCAGGTTGCGCCGGGGCGTTCCGACATCGTCACGTGGTTCGACGTGCTCGATCTGGACGAAGGCCGTCCCGTGCCCGTGGCTACGAGCCTGTGAGATGACGGTCAGCTGATCTAAACGAGTGATCCGATGACGTACGAAGCCATCGGAGCCTTCGCGGCGCTAGGAACCTTAGTGGTGATCATAGCGACCGCGATCGCGGCTCTGATACAGCTTCGCCACCTGCGTCGGAGCAACCAGCTGTCGGGACTCCTTTCGGTGCTCCAGCTATTGACGAAAAGCTCTTTCTTCAGGGGCATTGGCACAACGTTCTTCTTTATTGGAAGCTTCTACAGCCGGCCATCGCGGTAGGGCGGAAGCACCGGCCTTACATCTTTGAGAACTTCGAGTACCTTGCTTCGCGGGCACAAGCCTGGTTCGATCGTCACCCGCGCGGAAACTACCCGGCCTCCGCGCCTCGCATGGAGTAGCCCGACACAGTAAAGAAGCCGCATCACTGCAACGGCGGCGGAGGCGGTCCGCCATCATCGGTCGTGCAGCCGTCGACCAGCGGATGGATCGTCCATTGGTTCTGCGGCTGCAGCTGGGCGACGAACGTCGTCGGTGAGAGCGCATTGTTTGCGAGCCCACAAAAACCGCTGATCGTAGCTTCGAGATTTTGGGCACCGAGGTCCGGGAAGTTCTGCCACGGCTGGCCTGCGATGAGGTCCGCTTGTGGCACCTGAGCAATTCGCTGGCAAAAGAGCACGGGGTGAAGCTCGTTCCAGCCGGTATGGGCCGAGTCGTAGACCCAGCGGCCCAAAACAAAGAGCACGTCTTGCCCGGGGTGAATGACGCCGACTTGGCTGTTTGCCTGGTTTTCGGCCGAGTCGTCCGAGAGTGCGACTGCCGCACCGATGCCTGCAATGGCCAAGGCGATAATAGAGGCGATCAGGCATGCGATCCACCCGATGATCGGAATCAAGCAGAGTACCGCCCCCACGCCCGCGACGACGGCGGCCGCGATCAGCGCCTGATAGAGATCCCATACTCCAGCGCCTTCGAACTCGATTTCGAGGCTCGTTACCGACGGCACCGGCCCACCGCATTGCCACTGAACGCTGCCGTCGTACACGGTCGCACCGATGGTCGTCGGCCAGTTCGGCGGATTGGCTCCCGACAGCGCCTGCGCGTATGGCGTGCAGTTCTCGATGTTTCCATTACTATCTTCGATCTGGTCGCCGGGCGTGTAGAAGTAGTTCGCCTGCCACTGAGGGGGAGTCGGTAGATTGAGCGAGAGTGCCTGCGCGGCCGACAAGACGCTCGTGCCGTCGTGATTGACGAGCCCGTAGCTCGACTCTGCCTCGCCGTCGAACGACAGGCTTGAAAAGTTTTGCATCATCGTGGCGAACGCCGCGTTGGACTGTCCGTTCGGGAACGCCAGCGTGAGCGACGAGGGCGTCAACGTTGACGCGCCGGTCGTACTAGCACTAACCGGGAACGCCGTCGCCGCTGAGATATAGATGACGTTCAAACCCGATGAAGCGCTCACGCCGGTGATGTGACCGATGGTTGCAGCCAAGGCGCTCGCGGCGCTGAGCGTGGTGTCCGTGCTGGTGCAAGTGTAGGTTACCGAGGAGCTTCCAACGGTGACGTTAAGCGCGTCGCCGGCATTGGGCGGACCCGTGAGCGTTAGCGCGCCTGTCGCAAAGCCTTGCTCCTCGATGAGAAAGCCTTGAATCGTATTCGTCTCCGGCACGTTTTGAAGCCAATACGGATCGCCCGCGAGCGGGCTCGGGGCCGGCAGCAGTTTGATACTGTAGTCCGTATCGAGTTTGCCGATACCCGACTGGTCCGCGGCAGTATCGCACTGGAGCGCCAGCCCAATGAAGCACTGGTTGCCGCCCAGACAGACAAGTCTGCCATACAGCCACCAACGGCAATATAAGATGCCGGTTATGGCAAATCCCATGACCCCCGCCGCAGGATCGAAGAAGCCGGCAACGATCGACGCGGCCAGCGCCCCCCAGAAGCCGGCACTGCCGAGAAACGCGCCGCTGTAGTTGGCCGGCTGCACGCATTTTGTGTATTCATTGTACGTTTGCGGCGTCGCCGGCGAGATGGTGACCTGCACCTGCACCGAAGGGCCAAGCGTGTCGCTCACCGTGATCGTACACGAACCGCTGGCGAGCGCGGTGATCTGAAAGGTCACCGGGCCAGGGCCGGTCTGGGCCGCCGGTGTCACGGCCGCAATCGAAGTATTCGAACTCATCGCGGTGAGTTGACCGCTAAACCCTGGATCCGTGACCTCGATCGGCTGCGGGAGCTCCGTCGTCATTGTGACCGTGGTCGGTGAAACGCTCAGTGCCATGCGAACACTCCGAAACGCGCCATCAGGCTTTCTGCACGAGGATCGTCACGCCACCCGCGAGCGTGTTGCCGGCAAATGTGTGAACGTTCACCGGCATCGTGCCCTGGAAATCGTCGGGCGGTGTAACGACGGCGTCGATCGTCATCTCCTCGCCCGAACCGAGGGCCGGATTCGCGGGAGTGAACTGGATCGTCCAGTTCGGCGGCAACGGGTTGCGCGCACCCGAGTTGCGTCCGCGCGTCGCGGCGGAGACGGGCCCACTCGCCGGGGTCGTCCTCGTTTTTATTGAGCACTGCGGTTGTGGGGGAACCGAGAACGTGTCAACCTCGAATCTAAACGTTGCCCGCTCGTCATTTTGGTTGCGCAACTGGAACGCAAACTGCGCCGGCGATGCGGCTTGGACGACCTGCGTGTTCTCTTGACCCAGATTGTTTAACGGATTGATGTCGTCGAAGTACGAAAAGGACACTTGTACGCAGTAATGCCCTGGTGCCGACGGTGTCGTCCAATCTTTTTCGACAACTGCAATCCCCTGCGGCGACCCCTTCACCCCGAGACTCACCAACGGGTCGGGGCCGGGAATGAGGTGGGACTGAGTAGCGACGCCGAAGCTCAGGTACGAAAAGACGACCGGCATGTTATAGACGACGCCCGTCGTCGACGCATTGTAGATCGTGGCGCGAATAGTGTACGTGGTTGAGGGCGAGAGGTCGTACGCGGAGGCGACCGGGACACCACCCTGCAAGATCTCAATATCCGGATTCTGCCAACTGACGGCGAGCCCCAGGCTCATGAGATAGTACTGGTCGTAGATCATTGGATCCGGTCGCTTCATCGAAGGATGGCGGATAGGAACGCACGACGCTTGTACGGGCGGAAGCTCCCGAGCCGCCGTCCCCAACAGCTTGCGGATGAGCGCCTGGAGCGCCTTGATAAGTCGCTGTAGCGCCGGCCACAGATCGAAGAACAGCGTGAGAAGAATTCCCACGACGGCGGCGAGGATCGATTTCAGAGCGTTCAGCAGGGCGTTCACGGAGCCGCCTCTAGGGGATATGGCGGGCGCGCGCGCGCCGGTCGATGCCGACGGCAACGGCGAACGCAACGGCTAGGCCGAGCGCCGCTCCGGCAACATCGAGCGGGAGCCGTCCCCACCCCTCGAGATATTCGCCGCTGACTACGGTCCCGACGATCCCCGAAAACAGTACCCCCAGCGGAATGAGGATCGCGCGCGGGCGCCCCCGAGCATGCAGAAAGACAGCCCCTGTAACGAAGCCTAGAACGATCGGCACGTATTCAAGCATGGAAAAAGCCCTCAGGCAGTGGTGAAAGTATTGTTTTCGAAATCCCCCCGTTTGTCAAGGGGCGCTATCGGTCAGCTTATACGTATCCTGATGACGAAAAACGTTTCAGATTTCGCGGAGAATGCGGTCAGCGCAGCAATGTACGAGCCGATCATCTTGCTGCCATGCAACGGCATCCAGCGACGACGCACATCGCCCGATAATAGATGCCCCCGAAGGTCCGGTGCGGTGGACTGTGGCGCAAAGAAACGAGCCCGCCGGAGCGGACTCGTTTCTTTCAAACAGGTGCAAGTCTTGGCTAGTTTTTGCCGCTCAACGCTTGTCCGTGCGCATAGTCGGGCGCCGGGTTAACTTCCGCAGCTGGTTGGCCCCGGTGAGTTCGACATGCTTTGGGACGCCGGACCTACGAGATCTTCGCCTCGCACTGGCCGAACCAGCGCGACAACCCGATTGGGAAGGCGTTCAACAAGGCGACGAAATACGGCCTTCGCTATATGCCGGCGTGCTCCTGATCGACGGGCCACAGCCGAAGGCCGCGCTTTGAGCACGACGTAACCTGACAGGTAAACCAGCCCAGCGTCTGCAATAATTTGAACCGAAGTTGATGGTTCCGGAGGACCTTAGACAGGATGAAGCTACGTCATGCGTGTGAGTGCGCGGCAATTGCCTGGGTGGCACTTTTGTCCGCAGCCTGCGCCGCGTCGTCGTCGCTTACTCAGCCTCGAACGAACGCTTTTTCGGCGACTGTACTGACACGTAATCGTCCTTCCTCGCGGATTTCCCCGAAAGCCAGCTCGCAGAATCTGTTATATGTTTCGAACGACGGTGGCGGAAACGTCGTCTTATATAGCTATCCCGGAGGTCAGCTTGTAGGAAAAATCTACAATCTCAGTTCCCCGACCGGTGTATGCGCGGACGCTTCCGGCAGTGTTTGGGTGGTCGAGTCAGGATCATCGAAAATTGTCAAATTCCCTCACGGCAGCGGTAAAGCAGCGGCTTCCTTAACGAATAGCGCGCCAAACCTGCTAGGATGCGCCGTTGATACCAGCACCGGCAATCTTGCGCTCACAAACTTGGGTACGCTGCAAAGCAGTGGCGACGTTTGGGTCTACGCAAGTGCCAGAGGTAAGCCGGCGGCATATCGCAATTCGCAATTGGCGGAAATCTACTTCGCCGCATACGATACCCAAGGGAACCTTTTCGTAGACGGGGTGGATAGCAAGTATCATTTTCAACTAGCAGAGCTTCCCGTAGGCGGAAATTCCCTGCGGATAGTCTCCATGAATCAAACGGTGGGGTTCCCTGGCGGGCTTCAATGGGACGGCCAATACTTAGCCCTCGGCGACCAGTCGTATCAGGGTCGACATAACGCCGCCGTTTACCAAATCGCAATCTCCGGGTCGGCTGGATCGGTCGAGGGTACGACCGTACTCTCCGGAAGCTGCGGCATCGGCGGATTCGCCATAAGCGGCGCGGGCCAGAAGCGGCTTCAGTCCGGAGAAGAACTGGCTATGGTCGACCCGTGCCAAAATAATGCGAAGCTTTACGCTTATCCAGCGGGCGGGTATTCGCTAGACACCCTGACTGGATCGCAATACCCGCTCGCGGCGACAATTAGCTACGCTCAATAGCACAACCGGACAGCGATCCGAAGCCTTCCGCGCAGCGCTCCTGAGGGGAGGCCGCTCAGGGGCCTATGGCGTTCGTTAGGAGCGCGCAATCGTCTGCACCGACTTCCTTTGCCATGAGGTCATTGAGCAGTGCGTTCATCCGCAAGATCAATGCATGGTTTCCGTCGGGATCTAATGCAAGATTGTGAACTTCGTGTGGGTCGTTTTGCAGATCGAAGAGCTGCACGTCGTTTTTTTTAAAAATCTCCTCAATGGTTCGCGGTGTATTACACGCCGTTGGCGCGTAGTACCGACCAAACTTGTAGCGCCCGTCCCGGCAACGCCTTCACCACGGATGGCCGCTTCGAGTCGGGAAGCCCCGTAAGGCCAACGAACGTAGGAAGCAGGTCCAGGTGACTCGTGAGCGCGGCGCATCTGCTGCCGGCTTTCGCGCCCGGGTGCGCGATGATCAACGGCACGTGGATGTTTTCCTCGTAGACGAACGGCCCCTTGCCCTTGAGTCCCCCGTGCGCGCCGCCCATCTCGCCATGATCGGCCGTGAAAACGACGACGGTATCTTTCCACAAGTCCATCTGATCCATGACGTCCACCATCTGTTGGATGCTGCGGTCGACGTCCTGAATTGCGTTGAGGTAATAATTGTAAAAAATCGTCCACATGTCCTTGCGATCGGTCGGGATCGTGCCTGACCAGCCATCCCATCCTTTCTTGTATTCTGACAGCGCGCCCGGCATGCCGGGGGCAGCCAGCGATTCGTCAAGGCTTACGGGAAGCGTGAAAGACCAATGCTTCTCGTAAATCGAGTTGACCGGCGGTGGTGGAATCGCGGACGGAACCACCGGCTTCTGCACCTCGGGTTGGCCGGGAACGTTGCCGTGACCGTACATGATGTCGTGCGGATTGACGAAACTTGCGACCATAAAGAAGGGCTGTCCCGTCTTTCGGGCTTGCGGAACGATCTCGAGCAAATAACGAACGCTTTCGCCCGCGATGAAGGGGTCCTTGTCGTAGCCGCTATCCGGAGTGCTGCCGATGTCCCCGCCTGCGCTGAATAGATCGAAGCCGTAGGCTTGAGCAGCGTTGCTGTAGTTGACGCTAGGCTTCGGGTCGAGAATGCTCTTGTCCATTTCGAACTTCCCGAAATAGGCGGTCTTGTAGCCCATCGCTTTTAGGACGGATCCAATATTGGGCATCCTCGGACTCAGGCTGCGCACGAACGAGAACTGCATCTGATCGATAACGCCCGTAACTTGAGGCGGCTGCCCCGTGAGGAAAGACGCCCTCGACGGCGAGCACTGGGCCGCCGAGATAAAGTGCTTAGCAAACGTGACGCCGTGGCTCGCGAGCGCATTCATGGCGGGCAGCGAATAATCAGACCCGGCGAGCAGTTTCTCGACCCGCTGGTCAACGCTGATGAACACGAGGTTATACGGCGGTTTGTCGCTCGAGTCCGAGTTGCCCTTAGGGCTTTGCGCAGTCGCCGCCATCGCGTATTCGCGACGGATGCGCAATAGGCCCAAGCCTGCCAAGAACTGCGCGCATCGCGTAAGGAACTTGCCTCTCGTCTTCCCTGCGCTCGCGCCCTCGGCATTCGGCGCCGGTTCACGCTTCATTTCCATCTCGCACGTCTCCCTGTACGCGGCAGAACGAAGTTGACGCTAACAATAGC
The DNA here is from genome assembly GCA_049695635.1 of Candidatus Cybelea sp. Classification (GTDB taxonomy): domain Bacteria; phylum Vulcanimicrobiota; class Vulcanimicrobiia; order Vulcanimicrobiales; family Vulcanimicrobiaceae; genus Cybelea. The sequence continues at coordinate 22,305 of JBAVSO010000168.1, forward strand.
AGCCTTTTTTGATCGAATGAGTCCCGCGGTTCGCGTCCGAATATTACGACCCCTGGAAGGGTTGGGACGATAGTGCGGATTCTTGATAGCTTTCGTTTCGCGTTCGCCGTTGCTGCAGGGGCGACTGTACTCGCGGCGTGCGGCGGAAGCGTAGTACCCGGCGCCGGAGCACGCGAGCTACTTCGCCTTGCGTCGAGCGGTCGCGGAATCGACAAAATTCAGCACGTCGTCATTATCATTCAGGAGAATCGCAGCCTCGATAATCTCTTCCAAGGCTTTCCCGGCGCTCGCACGCAGTCTTACGGCTATGACAGCTCGGGCGAGAAAATAAAGCTCGGGCAGACCCCGCTGGAGACGAAATGGGACGTGGATCATAGCGCCGAAGCGTTTTTCGACGCTTGCAACGGCGCCGGGAGTTTTCCGGGCACCGATTGCCGCATGAACGGCTTTAATAAAGAGCAGGTTCAATGTGGCCACGGCCGCTTTCCGGCCTGCCCCATAACGCATCCTCAGTACGCCTACGTCCCAGCAGCCGAAACGAAGCTCTATTTCGAGATGGGAGAACGCTACGTTTTGGGCGACGAAATGTTTGCCTCGAACTTCGATCAGAGCAGCTTTGTCGCGCACCAATATCTCATCGCGGCGCAGTCGGACTCGGCAGTAAATTTTCCGAGCGCGAACGAGTGGGGCTGTGAAGGCGGGTCAGGGGATACCATCCCGACCGTCACGCAGGGACGCGAAATCGACTACAGCGACCGCAAGCGGGTTTGCTTCGACTACGAGACGCTTGGCGACGAGCTCGACGCCTCAAAGGTTAGTTGGCGATACTACACCGCGCATACGCCCTACGGGAACGGCGCGTTCTGGAGCGCGTATTCAGCAGTCAAGCATATCTACTACGGTCCTGACTGGCAAAAGAATATCATCGATCCTCAGACCAAGTTCTTCAACGACGTTAAAGACGACTTGCCGACGGTGAGCTGGATCACCCCCACCTGTCAGAACTCCGATCACGCGAGTTGCAAGTCGAATACGGGACCGGAGTGGGTCGCCTCGCTCGTCAATGCCATCGGCCAATCGCAGTACTGGGATTCGACCGCGATCTTCGTGACCTGGGATGACCCCGGCGGCTGGTACGATCACGTACCACCGAAGATGCTTGACTACGACGGCCTCGGCTTTCGGGTGCCGCTCTTAGTGATCTCCCCCTATGCCAAGAAAGGTCACGTTTCCCACGTGCACTACGAGCTTGCCAGTATTCTGCGCTTCATCGAGGATCGTGAAGGCGTGCCAAGCTTATCTGCCAGCGACAAGCGAGCCACCTCGCCGGCGGCCGATTGTTTCGATTTCAATCAATCCCCTCGGAAATTCACCCTTATCCGAGCCAAGCGCACCGAGAATTACTTCATAAATCAGCCGCTTGACCTGCGGCCCGCCGACAACGAACAGCGGTCATCCAGAAGCCGGCCAAATTCGTTATATTTCTATGGACGTACGGGCGCGGTGCGCGCTCGACGCACTTAACATGCACTTAATAGGAGAGTAAATGAAAACGATTATAGCCGGACTTGTGCTGGGAATGGCCGTGCTGGTGGGCAGCACGCAACCAATCCTGGCGCAGGGCACGATGTCTTCTTCGATGTCGAGCATGCCGAAATGCTCGGCGAGCGATCCGGTCGTCGGCGTGAACACGAGCACGAAGATGTACATGACCAAATCCCAAATGATGGCCAAATCGGCCGGAATGACGCCGGCCCAAAAGCAGGCCATGATGGCGAAAAATCACGTCAAAATGATGTGCAAATCGCAGGCGACTGCGATGGGCGCCAAGGAGATGGCCAAGCCGCCGATGTAGGCCGGGAGGGTCCGGGCGGATGTCAGCTTAAGCCAGACCGTAGAGGGGTAAGGAATGAAGCTTTTCTTCACCGGCGGGGCACTTTTGCTTGCACTCACCGCATGCTCTTCGGGCGGGGCGAATCCGCCCGTCTCCGGATCTTCCGCGGCCGCCTCCGATACGCACATCGGGAGTTGGTCGTTCAGCAGAGCGGCGAAACAGTCGGTCTACGTCGCCGACCCCAGTCTCGACGGCTACTACGGCGCGATCTGCTACTACGGGCCTACGGGCGGGAGTCAGATCGGATGCCTCGCCGGCGGATCCTCCTCACCATCGGGCATCGACTTTCCAGAAGGCACGTGGATTGACTCGAACAAGCATTTGTGGGTTGCTAACGGCGGTCCAGACGCAGGCGGCTACGCCGGCGACGTCACCGAGTACGACCTGCCGCTGACAGCCTCGTCGCAGCCGATCAACACGCTCTATTCGACCGTATCGAATCCGAGTGAGGGTGCATTCTTGGATTATGTCTGCGGCGACAAGAATGGAAACATCTATGCGACCGTCCTGTACACCGACACGATCGCGGTTTGGAAGTCGGGCACGAAGAACAGTACACAGACGTCAACGCTGACCGATCCAAATCTTTCGAGTGCCGGCTCACCTTCCCTCGCCGACGGTCCGGTCGCGTGCGCTGCAAATGCCGCGGGCGACCTCTTCGTTTCCGGCCAGTTCGCCGTCGGCGCGAGCGGGAGTTACGACTATTTTGCGGAGCTCGATGAGTTCGTACACGCCACGGGCGCGCCTAGGAAGCTGCAGCGCGAGACTTCGGACCTCTACTTCCCGGCCGGCGTGGGCATCGACGCGCAGAGGCACCTTGCGTGGGGTCTCTTCAATCTCTCCGATTCTGATTCGAGTGTCTGCACCTTCGAAAAACCGTACAAGGGAAATCCCACGGCGTGCACCTCGGGATTCGCGACCGGCTTTCATTTTACGAAGAGTGGCAACGATCTGTGGGGCGGCGACGCAACTGTCTATCCTTGGTACCACCAGCCGCAAGCGACCATTGCAAACGAGATAGCGTATCCGGGTGGCGGACTGGTCAACTCGACCGCATCGCAAGGACTCATCACGCCCGTCGATGCCTCAGTCGAGCCACCGCTGCCGCTCAAGTAACTGCAGCCGCACGTGGGCCGTGTCTCGGCCGAGTTTTAGCCCTACAGGATCGCGGATGTAGCAGCGTGTCTCGCCATATTTCTCCTTTGGCTCCGTGATAAACGCTTACGGCGTGAGCAGGCACTAGTCCTTGGGTTTGGGATATATCGCGAGGCCGGCCGGGTTCCCAACGCTGATCGATTCGAACGGCGTCGTCGAGCCGCTCTTGTAACCCGCGACATCTCCTGGATAGTGCAGGCTGTTGCCCACAAAGAGCGTTCCGCTTTTCTCGGACGCGATCGAGTAGGGCCCGGACAGCCCGCTCGTGATCGTAACAAACGCCGAAGTGCCGCCGAGATGGAAGCCGAGCACGGTATTGTTCTGGTCGTTGGCTACCCAGAGATTATTGCTTGGATCGATCGCGAGGCCGGTCGGATCGTCCAAGCCGTTCAGGCTGAGCTTGCTCGGCGTCGTCGAGCCCTTGGGTACTTCCCAAACCGCGTTTTGAAGGGCGTCGCCGACGTAGAGGTTGCCGCTCTTGTCGATCGCGAGGCCGACCGGGAGATCGAATCCATTGATCTGTTCGCTCGGGGTCGAGGCGCCTCTCGGATAAACCAGCACGTAGCACGACCCCGCATACGCGCCGCTCGTCACGTACACCGTACCCGCGTTGTCGACGGCAATGCCGTTGGGATAGACGAGCTGCGTTCCGCTCAGCGTCACGCTCGGGCTCGTCGTACCGAAAGGGTACTCGGTAACGGTGCTGTTCCCGTTATTGGCGACGTAGAGCATGCCGTGGAGATCCACTGCAACGTTGACCGGCAAATTGATGCCGGCGGTAATGATGCCTTTTTGCTTCGGATTCGTCTTGTTCGCCGCGAAAAGGCGGATGGCGTCGGCATCTATGTCCGAAACAAATAGGGTCGCTTTGCGTTTACTCCGATGCAAGTATCCATTGCCTCGTCGCGCATCGGCTAACTCGATCTGCTTCGAAGTCAAGCTGAATCGGACGTCCGCCCGAACAGACTGCATGGGCGCGCTCCCCGGCGCTTGCGGAGACGTCGTCGCTGACTGAGACGCGCAGGCCGCCACAAAGGGAACGACGAGCGCAGTAGCAAGTAAACCGAGCCGAGATCGCATGAGGCACCTCCTTTAAGAAAGCGCACCCAATCGGGGCGCCGGGCAAACCGAGAGCAGTCGCAATTGCTCGTTGCGATCAGCCGAACCCTTTAGGAATTGACGCTTCGGTTGAGGCCGCCGATGATCGCCTCGTTGTCGACCGGTCAACACTCTTGGCTGACTTGTTCGCCAGAATAAATCTCTATTACACCGTATCCTGCGCCTGTGATGGTCGCGCCGCTGAAGAGATCGCCAAGATTTGGAAGGACCCCGCCGTACGCCCCCTGCGTTGCGACGGTGTAGCAGGGCGGGAACATGAGGTCGAGATGGCCGACCGCCACGACACCGTACGCGGTATACGTGCCACCAGGGGAGATGGTTTGGGAGGTCAACCCGCCTTTGGATTTCAGATTCGAACCGAAGTGCGTTCCCGCATGGAAATGAAGGTTAAGGTATACAATCGACGTTCCCGTGCCGAGCTGAGGCTCATTGTAGATGTTTTGCGTGCTAGTGCGGATCGTCAGTTTCGCCGAGCGGTCGACGCCCGGATACTGCATCGAACCGCCGAACCCCCCGAACGCCGGAATACAGAACGCGCCGCCTTTCGTTTTGAGCTTCACGCCGATACTGCCGTACTTCTTCTTCGTTCGTTGGTCTTTGCAGGTGGGCGGCCCGGTCAGAGCCCGAGCAAAGGCCGCCGATGGGGGTAGCGCGCCGCTTGTCGTGGACAACGATCCACCGCAGCCGGTTAGCGCAATCACGGCCACGCCAATGCCTACGGCATGACGGCCAATGCCGAATGTAATCATTACACTTTTCCTATGCTTTCGGACGCTCCAAAGTATTCAGGATTTCGTCGCGGAACGGGCAGCACCGCTATCTTCTTGGCGCGTGGCGCAGGCTGCCGAGGAGGTCAGGGACACCATGCACGCTTGCCGCTGGGTTCCAGCGGGGGTCGCCAATCGTGTGCGCATCACCGGTTGGCTGATCTACGATGAAGAATCGTGGAGCGACACGCACGGCAGAACCGCGACTAGGAAATCGAACCGATCACAAGCATTGCGGTGCAGCCAAACGGTGGCTGGACGGACCACTAGTGCGCCTTTGTTGATCTCCCGGCTCAGCGAGCTGGCGCTAGCTAAAGTTCCCCAGAAACGCAAGATAGTTGGGGCCGACCGCAGAAAGCGACATGGTGCCTCTTGTATGGCGTGACTTCTTCTATTATAGGGAGTGTTGATTTGAGGACTAAAGAACTGACCCGCTTCGCATCCGGCGCGCTCGCCGCTG
>JBAVSO010000169.1:0-8818 GCA_049695635.1 Candidatus Cybelea sp.
TCGTTCCTCGTCGATCAGCAGGCGGCCATTCTTGCCTACATGGACAACTCTAAAGTCGTCGCCCTCGTCTCTCTGCTCAACTTGCCGCTCGTCGCTCTACTGAGAAAGGCTGAAGCCGCGTAACCGCACGTTTGAAGGTCAACGCGCGATGGTCGAGCCATTTCCATGAAGAGAATTCGACGGCGACGGTCGCGGCATCAACACAGCTGGAAAGGAGCACGTTTTGCACAGCTTCCGTTGCCCCGGCGACGGTGATTTCCCCACGGCGAGCTTAATCGACGTGAAGGGCACACTGTATGGCACTACGTCTATGGGTGGCGCATACGGCGGAGGAACGGTCTTCACGTTGAAACCGTAGTGCCGGCGCCGATTATTTAAACGGTGGGTAGTCAAAGACGACTCGCCAGAACTCCGACCCATTCGAAGTTTACTTATGCCGCCAGCGTTTTATCATCGAATGCGCAACACGATCTTGCCCTCGACACGGCCTTGTTCGATCCGGCGGTGAGCGTCGACCGCGCGATCGAGCGGGAACACCTCGACCCGTAGCGGCATCGAGCGCGTACCGATCGCCTCGTTCAGTCGCTCGAAGTCTTCCCGTGACATCCCGCCGTCGAATGGCAGCGAAGGATGCGCCTCGATATGTATGTCTGGTTCGACACCGTTGGGGTATGCGATGGGCGCATCTGACCGCAACTGCGATAAGAACGCGGGAAGATCGTCGCCATTCGCTGTGGCAAGCACCGCGTCAAATCCGTTGCGCGCAATTTCCTTGATCACCGCGGCGCGCCGCGGCGAACGCGGATCGATTGCATGGGCGGCCCCTAGCCTTCGCAGGTATTCGTGCGCCTCGGGGCGTCCCGTTCCAACTACCGTCGCTCCGATTGCGTTTGCGGCGAGCCAAACGGCGAGTGAGCCGACGCCGCCGCTTGCGCCGAAGACCAGCAGCAATTCGCCGCGCTTGGTCTTTAAAACGCGCAGGCCCGCATGCGCCGTCAACGCGACGCAGGGCATCGCACCGGCAACTTTTTGATCCAGCTGCTCCGGAACGCGCTCCACTCTATCTGCCGGAACGCTAACGTATTCTGCGTGAAAACCACCCAGCGGATTTCCGTAACTGAAGGAATACACACGCTCGCCAACCCGTAACCGGGTGACGCCGCCGCCGACCGCAGCCACCGTCCCGCTGCCGTCGGCGCCAAAAATCGTGCCAGGCTTTACGGGTTCCCAGTTGCCCGAACGCTGCTGAGCGTCCCAGCTGCCGACGCTGGCATAATCTAACGCAATAATTACGTGACCGTGAGTCAGCTGGGGCACCGGAACGGCGGTAATATGAATCACGTCAGGCGAGCCCGCTTTGTCGGCGACGGCCGCTTTCATCATCTCTGGTACCTGGGGCGTCATGGGATACGTAATTTCGTCATAATAGGGCAGGGACCTAGAGCTGCTTTTTCTCAGCTGCGGGCGATCGCGTGCCCAAAAAAAGGCGCCCGCGAAATGCGGGCGCCTTCGTCGCTATCAGCTTTCCCTAGCGGTAGGACGGTTGTCTCGTTGCAAAACAATCGCGGCAATACACTGGCCGGTCGTTCCGCGGTTGGAATGGGACCTGAGCGACCCCGCGGCACTGGCTGCACGTTGCGGTAAACATTTCCCGCTCACGACCAACGCTCCCGCGGCCCGAATAGCCGCTCTCGCCGCGCTGCGCCTTACGGGCAGTACGACAGTCGATGCAGCGGCTCGGTTTGTTCGTGAATCCCTTCAGTGCGAAGAACTCTTGCTCGCCGCTCCCAAAGGTAAAGGGTGCGTTGCAGTCAACGCAGTTAAGGGTCTCGTCTCTATACATAAATGAACTCCCTGGTTCGAAACTTGGCGCAGGTGGACTCACTTCGCAAATCGGAACCGGGAGCTGAAAACGGATCAAGAACCAAGCGGACCGCAAAATGAACGCCGGTCGTCTCGCGCCTATGACGTCGCGGCTTCGTTCACCATAACCCTATGAACGACCAGAAGGATGCACTATCACGCTGGCGCCGGGGAGGTCGCGCACGATCGCCTCGATCGGCGACCGAAGGTTCGTCTGCGACGGCCCGTGGCCTCGGTTCAGAGCGAAATCGTTATTCCGCGCTCCGCGGCAGTTGCGGTGAAGCCGGAGAGATGAACGATTTTTGGCGCACACCTCCAGCTGATCGCCGAGGATTCGGATCGGACTGTGCGCCGTCAATGATAAGTCTCTCAAGCGTTCCGTGCACTTGATACCCCGGAAAGATGATCGTCGCCGACGGGTTGCAGATATGCTGGTGCAGGTGGCGCTGGACACGCCCTCCCGTTGCCATACCGCTCGACGCGATGACGATCGAACGGCGCGTCGTGGCCGGCTGGCCACGGCTTTGTACGCCTCGGGATGATGCCTGAAGACCCCGTCGACTTTGATCGCCATCGGACTATCGAGGTAAACTCTAACCGGGCCCTTACACATCGTGCAAGGAATCTGGATCGATCTTTAAACTCCGCCTTGGGAGCGCGACGCAAGACCGACTGCCCTTAACGCGGCGTCCTGCTTCGTTTGCTGCGAAAATAAAAAAGCCGAAATCCTCAAGGAATCGGGCGTTCTCGATAATGGAGCATGGGGACTTCGTTAGATTCTGTTAGAAAAGGTTAGAAAGTAAAGCGGTAACGTATCCATAGACGGTGCGGGTCGTCAAATGGTCGTCGCCCGTCATGGTACGGGTCTGGGCCGCTTCAGTTTGTGCGTACGTAAGCGTCGCGTGTCACGGCCGCGTTAAGGTGAAAGAGCGAGGCCGAAGGGATGATTGAGGCCGGTATACGACCCCGAAATCTCGGTCGACGGCTTGCGGCGACTGCCTTTCCCATACGTCGTGACGGTTGTATCGCCCCAGTTTGCAGCATAGATTCGTCTAGTCGAGTCGACCGCGAGGCCGATCGGATCGTTGAGTCCCGAATTGGGGCCACGAACGCGCCGGGCAGGCTTTTGAACGCCGGTTGCACCGGCTGGGAATATCAGCACGTCATGAAACTTTGTCGTGGTGTAGATATTGTCGTTCGCATCGAGCGCAAGGCCCCATGGTAGATCCAGTTCTGTATCAGGGCCTGCGATAGTCTTAATCGGCGCAACGTTTCCGTGGGCGTTTGCACGAAAAACCGTAATGGATTCTTCATAAGGATTTGACACGAGCAGCTGATTCTTATGATTGAGCGCGATGCCGATGGGCTCCGAGAGTCCCGTTTTCGACCCGGAGATCTTGCGAATCGGGCTCACGTCGCCGTTTGCGGATGACGCAAAAACGAGTATAGCTCCGTTGCTGGAAACGTAAATATTGCCGCCGGAATCGACCGTAACGCCTGCCGGAAGGGCGAGCTTCGTCTTGGTGCCCTCGATCCGCTGGATCGGCGCTTGGTTCCCACTGGCTCCGGCGGCATATACGTTGATAGCTGGGTCTTGGTTTGAAACGACGTAAAGCTTGCTGTCCGGCCCGACGAAAACGCCAGTGGGATAATTCAACTTGACGTTTGAACCGCCGAGCGTCCACAGCGGGGTAACATTCCCGTTGGCATCCGCGGAGAAACCCTCCACCGTGTTCGCCTCCGAATTCGCGACGACGACGGTTCCCGACGAACTGGTCATCGGAACGCTTTGCGATGCGGTGTGCGATGTCAATGGCGGCACCTCATTAGGCCCCTGCGCAAGCGTGCCGCATCCCGCAAGCAACGCTCCGGCGGTCGCGATGCTAAGGGCGCTGGAAATCAAGTTTTCCATCGGTTCTCCTCCGAGAAAAGTAATCGGCGAGCATCTATCGTAAGCCCTGGGCGAGCAACGCGCTGAAGCGACGCGGATCGCCGCCGAACTGCCCATCTTCATTCACTCTTTCTGAGCCGTTTTTCGCTCGACTACCCGCTCGGGTAGTCGCCCATGTCAACATACAGTTTCTTTTTGCCATGTCCCCTGACCTGGGCCGTCCGCGCGCCGATAAGGCGCAGCAACGATGCATCGCTCGGAAAGCCTCAGACGCATGTTCGCGTCAGCGATGTTCGACAAAGAGCGGCGGTTCTTGCAGCCACTGCCGCTGACGCGTCTTGAGTACTACCGTATTTGCCAGCGCACGGTGCACTTTGACGGATATATCGAAGTGGACAGCGCCTACTATTCCGCCGGGCTACGTTGGCCAAAATGATCACATGGTTTGGACCAGCCGTAGCATTCAGCGTTTACACCGGCGCACGTCCGGCGAGGTCCTCGCTGTGAAATGGTCTGACGTGAATCTTGAAGGGGGTTGGTGACGATCCGGAGGTCTCTCGCCGAGACGAGGTCCGCCGGGCGTTTCTTCACATACGCCTCGCCAACGCCGGCCAAGTTGGTTCGCGTTGTGTTCCTGATGGCCCTCTCCGGCGAGGAGTTGTGCGGCCATCAGACCAAGGCCCTCGGACGAACCGGTAATGAAGATGCGAGCCATAAGCGCTTCCCCTACTCCGCGGGCGACTGCTCGGTCAAAGTGCGAAGAACCGTTTCGACGCCGATCGTACCCTTCGTCGAGTTCGTCTCTCCGTACTCGAATCGATCCAACCCTCGCTGAAGCCGTAAAGCATCTGCACGTGCGGCATTGGATGCTCCATGCCTTGCGATGTGAAGAGCGAGACCCACGCTTCGCGCGGGACGGGTGGACCCACCATGACTGCGGCGTAGAACGCAGGCCAAGTTGAACTTTAAGTTTTATCGCCAGGCGGCGAACAAGATCGTCGGCATCTCGGATGAAGCGGCAGCATTCCTGCGCGAATTCTTTTCGCGCGCTCTTACTTTCCAAATACGGCAAAGGCGAGTCCGTATAACATGTGGGTAAAGATGTTCCAACCAGGGTTCTTCCAGCTCGACGGACACTCGGGGCCGTCACAGTACAGAGCCCAGCTCGCACCGTGTTTTTGCACGTTGGCAAACTCCGTTAGCGCCCAGAGCACCACCGAGTCTGCGTCTTTGGCGTTCGTGCGCATAACGACCCAGTATTGCTTGCCGCCGGTCAGAGGGATGCCGCGTTTATCTGAACCGCTGGCTACCGTGCAGCACACTGCATGGGGAAGGTTCGTCAACTGCCAACTACGGAGCGGTTTACCAGGCACGCCGCCGGCGTCGTCGTAGAGGCTGAGAACGACCGCGTTGGTTCCGTAGTCGAATTCCGCTGCTACCTCGACTTTTGTGGCGACGTGATTTGCCTTGGGCGTAAAGGCGGTGGCCAACCACTGTTCGGTGCCCTTGCCCGCTTCCTGTCCCGGGCCGATAACCGCGTAGCCCAACCAGCCCCAGTACGGGCTGTTCGCGTACTGAGTAAGGTTGTTAGCGATCTCGGTCAGACCCGCATCTTCAGCGTTGTTTCGTGCGACCACCGCACCGAGGTGCTCGCCGCGCAGCGAGACGAGCGGCGGTTCTCCGGGTCTGCTCGCGGCATGCGTAACCACCGGGAGGCTGCCGTCGGCGAGCGCGTTCGAATCCGCGCCGATCAGAGCAACTATCGCCAGCGTTACGGTGAAGATCTTGTGCATCATCATTTACTCCCCAGCACAGCAAACGCGGCCCCGGTTCCGTAGAAGCCACTTTGGAACGGATACCAGCCCGCGACGCCGCTCGGGCATTTGCTGGCGTACGCGCAGTAGACGGCGTCGAGGAACGGATGCAATTGATCGACAGCATTCATGTCCCAGCCGGCGCCATCATTTGATTGCGCGCTTTGACCATTGAGGACTAGCCAATATTGCTTACCGCCGCGCAGCGGCAATCCGCTTGGAATCTTCCCAATGACCATAGCACAGCACCATCCCAGGCCGTTGTTCGGCAGCCCGGGGAGTTGCGCCGTGATAAGCGCCTTGCCGGGGACACCCTTATCGTCCTGGTTGACGCTGAGGTCAAAGCCGGTGCTTCCGTAGTCCCCAACCACCGGATTGACGATCGCGGCCTCGATCAAGGTCGCGGTTTGATTGGTGGAAGGTGTGAACGCCCCAGCAACCTGATTGTCCGGAAACAGGCTGTTCCCGCTGCCGCCGACGATCACGTATTCCGATTCACCCCAGTATATGCCAGATGGGCGCTTTGCTAAATTGTCAAAGATCTTCAAATACTTCGCATCGGAAAAGTTTCGCGCTATTTGCAGCGACATCGCCTTGGTCGCGCTATGGTTTGACCCAGAAAGCACGTTCGTCGGAGCCTCGGTAAGCGGAGACGGTGCGGCGAGTTGACCGCCGCAGCCACTGAGCACGATCGCACCGGCCAAAGGCAATGTCGCCCACACCTGTTTCCAACCTATAAACGACGAGAGCGACCGTTTAGTTAAATCCATTGCATCAATCCTCGCGTTGTCCGTTTCGATGGTCAAAGTACCTTCCTGCCAAAATACGCGAAATTTGGCAGAATGTACCCTGTTGCAGCATTTTGGCGGCTCGAACGCCATGAGTTTCCGCGGGCGGCGCAGTAGAGACGTCAAATGGGGCGCCGACGGAACCTCGACAACCCGCTCGTTGTGTTGCGGCGCGCTCTGCGCGATCTGCGCGACGGGAGGTGCCTCGCCGAAGAGCCACGCCGTGCCGCGTTGCGTGGCAGGATCGAGATCGCGCTCTTCCGCGTGTCCACCCGACAGCGCGAGATCGTGCGGCGCTACGATCTATCCGGAGAACCTGCGGTCGCAATTCAACGGGAACTCGGCATCTCGGCCCGGCAGTTCTTTCGCGACCGGCGTGCCGCACTGACCGAGCTGCGGAAGCACCTGCCCGATCTGATGCCGCCGCCGGCCCTTCCGGCCGCGCCTGCCATGCCGCCTCATCCATTGACCAACGTATGCGACGCTGCGTTGTCGCGCAGAGCGTTTGCACGCGGTCTTGCGCAGACGGGGAACGCGCGATGCCTTCCCGTCATGCACGAGCTCGCTTGGAACACCGTCAATCCAAGCGCGCGCACCGATCTCTTACTCGAGTTGGCTGAGCTTGCGGTGGACTTCGATGACGACGACACGGCGCGCAACGCGGTCGCATCCGTCATGCGCTTGCGCAACGATGCCGGCCAAATCGCGCCCGGTTTCTCCGAATATCTCACGGCGCGTCTTGCCCGCACGGAGGCGCGGCTCACCGAGTCATATCCCGATGCAGCCGCGAAGTTTAGAGAGGCCATCGCGTGGCTCCGCCGCAGCCTCGCGGCCTCCCCCAGCGCCATCGATGCGCGTGCCGCGCTTTGCGAGACCCTCGGCGATATGGCGGTACTCGACTTCGAGGCGGGCGACTTTACATCCGCACGCGCGGCTTCGGCTGAAGCCGTGTCTATCATCGAGGCCTTCTCTCTTTGGACCCGTCCGCGCGCGCTCGAAATCATCGCGATGGATGCAGACCTGGATGCGTGCCTCTCCGGGCATATGGCTGCAGCGACCGCAACGGTCTCGTCACTGCTGCGGCGTGCAGTCGATTCGGCGTGGTCGGCAACGGCGAGCCGGCTCGGTGCAGATCTCATCGGTCTCTACGGTGCTAGTGGCGACTGCGGTTCAGCGCTTCGTTGGTACGGCCGGCTGTGGCCGTTCGCACTCGAAGGCGCGCGCCCACGTGACCGGTGGAGCTTGACGGTGGAAGCCGCCGGAACTTATGCGACGGCTGGGCGACCTCGCGAGGCACTCGCGATCCTCAGCCACGCGAAAGACGAAGTGAGTTGCCCGTCCAGAGGCGTACCGGCCAGGCACGCCTTTGTCGCATCGGCACTCCTCCTACTGGGCGAGAACGCAAAAGCTTTGGATGAGGCGCGTGCCGCCCTTCGCGGATACGCGGCGCGTCGCACAGGGCGTGGCATGGGCGATGCCCACCGGTTGATTGCGAAGTCGTATGCAAGGTTAGGCGATCTGGCTGCGGGCCGCGAGCACATCGCCGAAGCGCGCCGCTTGAGCGAGCGTTACGGAATGCCAGAAGGTTTGCTGTGTACGTTAAACGCGCAGGCCGAGATTCTCCGAAGTCCTGTCCTCAAGGCCGAGGCGCACGAATTAGAGCAGCTTGTGCGCGGTCGCGCGCGAACGCGAGATTATTAGGCCGCTAGGCTCTGAGCATTAGCGCCGCCGCATCACTCGCGAGCTGCGGCGGATCGCAACGAGCGTTTCCACGACAACGTGTTGTTGCAGTACGATGTAACGTAACGAAGACGGCTTAACCGACGTCGAACGCGCGCCCGTTACCGTATCGTGAAGCGATACGACCGAGACTTTCGACGACTGATTGCCACCTACCGGGCCAACGGGCGGAGTGCGGCGCTCTGTGCGGCTGGATTTCGGGCAGCGACGCGGTTTCGGACACAACCCACACAAGTTGCCGCGACGCAGTGTGCAGGATTTGGATCACCAAGGGGCCAGCTCAGCGTCGCGGGCGTGCGCGCACCATCCGGTTAAAGAGAGTCACAGGCTCGCCCGGCGGCGCGCTCGTGATATGGCCCGTGTTTTGCCTTCGTGCTCGTGCGCGCTGTGCTGCGATTCTCATTTCGGTGTGCGGCCTTGTGCCCCTAACCGCGCAGACGCCTGCGCCCTCGTCGTCACCGGCCGGGCCGTTACGGCATTTAGAATACTCGTTCAGCGTCGCCGTGCAAGGCCTGCAAGGCCTTCGGTTCGACGCGGCGCACGGCACGGGCTTGGCGACGGTGGATCGGTTCGGTAACGCCGCCGATCCGGAGGGCGGCAGCGGGACAATGCTCGTCGACGTGATGTCGATCGCGAAAGATGGCGCGCTCGTGGTGCGAATCGCGGAGCTGGTACGCGGGGATCCGCGCCCGCGGCAGGCGTACACGTGCGCGGTCTACGGC
>JBAVSO010000170.1:0-25063 GCA_049695635.1 Candidatus Cybelea sp.
ATTCACCGTCACACCATTCGCTGAACTGTCCCGGGACCGTATTGTAACGACACGGATCTTCGGCGTAATGTTCGAACGACGAACGCAGCGCCTTGACCATGAACTCCGGATGGTATGGTGCGGCCGCAAATGCGTACCACCACGTCAGACCGGGCCAAACTCCCCCGATGAGTCCCGAAAACGCCGCCGGATCGTAGCGCGGATCCAGCTTCGAAGCGGTTCTTAGGCCCGCCGGCGTCCAAAAATCCGGGGAGTTTAGCCGACTAATAATGCGGAACGCCGTTTCCTCGTCGCATGCGCGGAACATCACAGGAAATACCTCGTCTCCGGTCAGATCGGTGTGGGCATCGCCTTCCACGCCGATGTTCAGATAGAACATGCCGCTGTCCGGATTGATGAGATGCTTCGCCATAGCGTTGCGAATGCGATTGGAGTAGCTTATGAAGTATTCCGGATCCGCATCGCTCCCGGGGATGCATGCGGCAAGGTGCGCGAGAAAGCGAAGCGCTGCAACGCATTCCGCGTTGATCTCCGTAACGGCTCCGTTAATGCTGTAGTTCGGAATAATGTTGCGCCAGCCGGCAATGGCCCAGACGTCGCCGCGCGGATCGTTCGCGCTGCAACAGACCAAATCACGCGCGTCCATTTGCGAAACGATATGCCTACCCGCCTTGGCCAGCGATACATATCTCTGGCGCAGCCAGGCCAGGTCTCCGGTGGCGCGGTAATAGTGGTTGGCTGCCATCAGGTACAGCGGCGTATCATCGTTGATGTTCAGGCCATCGTCTTCGGGCTGGTCCGTCAGCGCATTGACGAACTCAGGAAGTTTTCCGTCCGGGTACTGAAGCGTTGCCCATTTGTCCAAAAGCGATCGCGAGAACTCCGGCATGAAATAGTCGTTGCCGACGATGAACCAGGCGCAGTCGCGGCAAACGACGTTTGACGTAACGCCGGGGTCGTTGGTGAAAAGCCAGCCGGTGGGATACTTCGCCATGACGCGCCGCATGTTGACTTTGCTCCACAGCGCGCCGTCATTAATCACCGGATCGGGTGTTATCACCTCGCTGCGGTGGATCGCGTCTTCGAGATGTGCAATCGTCAAGTCGAGGGCGTCCAAACCAGATATTGTGGCTTTAAAGCTCGCTCGCGCTTCGTCGGCGTTGCCCTCGTAAACCCCGATTTTGAACGCGAATCGCTTTCGCTCTCCGGCCTGGAGATTGAACTCGAGCTGCAGACTGCCGAGAATGTCGCCGCGGGGCTCGCATGAATTCGACAGCGCGCGCAACCGCGCGACGTCGTACACGTGGCCGAAGTCGAAACTCGTTTCGTAAGCGACCGGCTGCTCCGTGCAAGCAAGAATGCGGGTCGGTTTTAGCGCGTCCTTATTCGTTGCGATGAGTCCTGGGAGCGACGCATCATATTCTGCGACTACGCTTTCCGCGGCCTCGCCACGCAGGCGAGCCGACCCGACTACGCGGACGTCGCAATCGCGGGCGCTGCCGTTCTCGATTTCGACGAGGTAGTATAGAATCGGCGGATCGCTCTGCGCTTCTTCACGCGCGAGCAGCGAGAGAAAGATCGTTTCCCGGACATTGAGCGCGTCCGCCAAAACGAAGCGGCGCCGTTGATATGCGGGATGAATGTCGAACGTAACCACGTCGCTTGTCGCTTCGATCGGCGTGTACGATCTCTCTGCGGCGTCGTTCTCGCCTCCAAGCCGAAGGTCGCGCAACGGACGCCCGAGCAAACCGTAACGCACCGAGAATGAACCGACCAGCGTCTTGCCAGCCGCGATACAGAATATCCGCTCGATGTCGCCGGTGTTCTTCGTGTTGACCCAGAGGGACGAATTTCCAAGGCTCGAGCCCATGCCGAGCCGGCTGGCCGGAATATGATAGCTCGGAAGCCGTTGCATTTTCATCTACGTTCGCGGCGATACGGTGAATCTTAGAAATCGGCTCATCAGGAGGGCTAAGCCCGCATAGCCGGCGGCCAGAATCGGCAGCGTTGCATCCCCAAAGTGCCACATTATGCCTAAGCCTTCGCCGAGCCAGAATGTCCCGAATGAGACGAGCATGACGCCAACGACAAACTTCAACGCGTTCTCTGGAATGCGCGCGAGCGGCCGGCGCACCAGGACCGCGGCGATCCCAACCAGGGCGAAGGCTGCCAGCGCGCCGGCTGCCGCGGCCTCGAGCGCGTCGCTCGACGCGGAGCCGACCGTCACGACGATGATAGCGACTTCGAGCCCCTCGAGGAAGACGCCGTTGAACGCGATCGTAAACCCAGCGCGCTGCTCGCGCGCGTTGCGCAACGTTGCGAGCTGACGCTCAAAGACAGCATCCTCGTCGCGCAGCGGGATCCGACCCGCATACCGTAGGATGGCTTTGCGCAGCCAGCCATAGCCGAACCAGAGCAAAAAGAGACCCATAGCGATCCGGATGATTCTGATCGGAACGAAGTGCAAGATTGCAGGGCCACCGATTCCGACCATCACAGCGAGAGCGATGCTTGCACAGCCGGCGCCCCTGAGCGCGATTCGCCAGCCTTGAGCGTAGCCGACCGCAAGAACGATCGTCACCGCTTCGATCGCCTCAACGGTACTTGCAAGGAACGCGGTCGTAGCGACCGCCCAGAGATGCACGCGATCAGGATTTCTCAGTCAACATGCCGAATCCGCCACAATGAGGTTTCTGGCGTTTGTGGTCTTGCTCGCGGCCCTCGCACCGCTGGATGCGAAACCGGCGCAAACGGCATCGCTCGACTTGCTTCGCCGCGCCACAAACCCCAACCCCACACTCCAATCGTACACGGCGTCCGCGGAACTATCCGCGACGCTCCACGCGTTGGTGCCGGTGCACCGCACCTTTAACGGCACGGTCTATTACCTCAAACCCAGGCGCAAGATTGAGTTCCAGAACGTCTCGGGTCCGCTGAGCCGGTTCAAAGATCTTGCGTCGTCCACGCCGAGCTACGAGGATCTGGCCGGCGACTATACCGTAACGCCGCTTGGGGATACCGGAACTCTTTCGAGCTACTCGCTCGTCCCGAAAAAATCCGGCGGCCGCGTCGAAAAACTGACGGTGACGATTGACGACGCTACGGCGCTCGTTCGGCACGCCGAATGGCTCTATACCAACGGCGGAAAGTTGGACCTCGATCAGAGGTACGCCGCAGTTGGAACGTTCCAGCTGCCGATAACGGCCGACATTTCGGCACGATTCCCCGGCTATAGCGTAGACGGCACTCTTTCGTTCAGCGGCTACAAGCCGAATGCAGCCGTTTCGCCAGCGGTGTTCGCCTCACCTTAATCGCGTTTTCCAGCGCGTCAACGCGCGGACTTCGCAGCCGACTTGATGAGATCGGCAACCGCGCCTGGATTCGACACGTAGATCGCGTGACTGCCCCCGACTTCCACCGACGTCGCTCCGGCTCGTTGGCGCATGAACTGCTGCGCCGGAAACGGAATCATGCGATCGTCCCTAGGCTGCTGGTCAATGACGAGCTTCGCTGCCGCTGCATCGCCTTTAAGCGAAAGCGTAGGGTTCTGGACGACGCTCACGTTGAATCCGTCGTCCCTAAGAATATTGTAGACACCCATCCATCCGGAGCCGTCAACGAAGCCGCCGTGAACGAGAACGATGTTGCTGATCACGTCTCGCGCGTTCCGATTTTCAATCGCCGGGTCCTACTGCGGGGCTTGAAGAGTTAGCGAGCGACCGCCGAACAGCTTGCGCCCCAAAGCAGTACCTTTTTGGCCCGTTTCTGCAGCAAGGTAGACGCGGCAACGGCAAGAAGTTTAAACAAATGAGACGCTTGGTTTCTGTGAAACTAAGCGCGCCGGTCTTTGCAGGCGCCCTGGCCGTTTTCGCGGTCGCCGGTTGCGCTTCGCCAAACGGCGCAGCTCTGCCCAGTGGCGCGACCTTGCGGAACGCAAACAATCTTCTTGCCGACCGGCGCGGAAAGGTGCAACTCTACCAAGACACGTTCGGCGACGCGTTGCCGGCGGGCATCACCACCGGTCCTGACGGCGCCCTTTGGTTCACCGACACCGGAAACGACGTGATCGGGCGCATCACGACGAGTGGAACCTATACGCTTGAAGTCTCTCCCGGAGCAGAGCTCTCCGACGGCATCACCGTCGGGCCCGACAAGAATCTCTGGTTTACCGTCGAGCAAGGAGCGGGAGGTGTCGGCCGCATTACGACCGATGGCGTCGTGACGCTCTTCAAAGATCCCGGCGGCTCCTATACGCAAGGGATAACGGTCGGCCCGGATCGCGCGTTGTGGTTTGCCGAGTCGAACGGCACCGTCGGCCGCATGACGACGAACGGCAAGATAGGGCACTTCAGCGTCGCGCCAAGCGACGCCGAACTGGAAGGCATCGTAACGGGTCCCGACGGGAATCTCTGGGTTACGCAGTACGTCGTCGGCGGCAGCCGCTTTTCGAACCAAGTCATTCGCGTTTCGACCACAGGAAAGTACAAGTCGTATACGGTAGGAAGCGGGCCGTACGGCGCGGGGCCCGACTTCATCTGCGTCGGACCGGATAAGGCCCTCTGGTTTACGGAAGCCGACGATAATGCACTCGGCCGGCTAACGACGAGCGGAGAATACAAAGAGTTTCCCACCAACTTTGAATACGGGCAGCCCTCGGGCATCGCTGCCGGTCCGGACGGTGCACTCTGGTTTACCGATTTCACCGGTCGCGCCGGCATCGGGCGGATGACGACCTCCGGCAAGGTGAGCTTCTATCCAGTGCCCGGGAGCTTTCCGGAACTCCTCGAGATCACCGCGGGACCGCGCCACGCGATGTGGTTCACAAGCGATTTGGGTCCTTCCGCGATCGGTCGGATAGCGACGCACAAGAGCCGGTGAGGATCTCAAAGCGATATTCTATCGTGCTTCTGGTCGCGCTGCTTGTTGCCGCGACGCCGATGCCTCCGCAGAGTAGCGACTCGAGCGCGCTCGACGCCCTCGCCAATCGCTACTGGCAGCACCAAATCGAGAGCAACTACTTTCTTCGCGCGCAGTTGGGCATGCCAATCGAGACGATCAAGCCGCTCACCTACGCGAACGCCGAGGCCGATGCCGACTTCGCGCAAGGGATTCTCGACGCACTCAAAAGCATTGGCGCTAAAAAGCTCGACCACGATCGCTGGCTCACGTACCGGACTTTAAGCTATCTCGCAACCAACGACGTCGCCTACCGCACCTACTTCTGGCTGCGTCAACAGGCGACTCCCTATGCGGGCGGTTTGCAGATCGCTTACATCTCTTCGATCTTCGCCAACTTTCGCTTCGCCAATGTCTCCGATGCGCAGCGCTACGAATCGCTGCTTCACCAATACGCCGCTTTCATCGGCTCGATGCGCGGCTTGTTGGAGGGGCAACATCAGCGCGGTATCATTCTCCCCAACGTCGAGACCGACGCGGCCGAAGCGGTCTTCGCAGGTTACGCGAAACCCGCCGCGAGCCTCGCGCTCGTACCGAGCGATGCGCGGCTCAAAGCGCTCGCGCCCAAGCAGCAAAGCGCTCTTCGCAATGCAGCAGAAACGATCGTTACGGGCGAAATCCTTCCCGCTTTTGAGTCGGTCGCGGCCTATCTCAAGGGTCCCTATCGCGAAGGCGCTCCGGCGAGCGTCGGTCTTTCGGAGTATCCCGGCGGCGCGGAGTACTACCGTTATCTCGTCGTCTCGAACACCACGCTAACGATCGAGCCTGAAAAGCTGCACGCGATGGGCCTCGACGCGGTCGCGCAGCTCAATGCGAAGCTCGACACGATCCGAAGCGAAGTCGGCTTTCGCGGCGATCTTCGGGAGTTCAAGGCGTTTCTCGCGCACGATCCGAGATTTTACGTAAAGACGACGCAGGAGTTCGGAGATCGTCTCGAAGTCTACGTCGGGCGCGCCGCGACAGCCGTGCCGCGCTACTTCCTTCAAGTTCCGACGGCGCCCTACGGGGTCGCGCCGCTACCGAAAGAGCTTGCCGGGTCGCAGACCTTCGGCTACTACGACCAGCCGACCGCGGCGCGGCCGAAAGGCGTCTACCTTTATAACGCGTGGCACCCGGATCGAACGTCGGCGCTGGGCGCGGGCGCGCTGATCTGTCACGAGCTGATCCCCGGGCATCACTTTCAGATCGCGCTCCAGCAAGAGAATACGTTGCTGCCAAACGTACGGCGGTACGATTTCAGCGAGACGGGATTCGTGGAGGGCTGGGGAGAGTTTGCCTCGCAGCTCTGCTGGGATATGGGCGTCTACGAAACGCCCTACGATAAAGCCGGCCGGATCATGCAAGACTTGATGGTCTCGACCCGCCTGGTCGTCGACACCGGGATGAACGCGCTGGGATGGAGCCGCGAACGGGCCATGCAGTTTATGCGCGAAAACCTAACCCTGAGCGAACCGCAGATAGAGACCGAGTCGCTGCGTTACTCGACCGATATTCCGGGACAAGCGCTCGCATATAAGACCGGCGAGCTTACGATGCTGCAAATTCGCCGGCACGCGCGGGACGAGCTCGGCGCTGCGTTCGACATTCGCAGGTTCCATTCGTGGGTCATCGGAAGCGGCTCGATGACGCTCGATACCCTTCACACACACGTTGATTACGAGATCGCTCAACAGAAGCGGCGGAACGCGCTCAGGGAGTAATGGCCGGAGCACGACCCCGCGTTGCAAGCCGCATCGCTTGCAGCTCGCTCATGGCAGCGCCCTCCTGCTGAGCTGCCGCAATTTCGTCGTCGCTCAACGACCGATGCAGCGTCTCAATGAGAAGCTCGTAGGTGTATCGCTCGGTAGGCTCGCGGTTGTATCCGCCGGCAAAAACACTCTCGACGTAGCCAAGAAGCTTCGCCGCGTTTCTTGGGTCGCTGTGCGCCAGCATCGTCGCCAAGTGCCCGATCGCGCACGCCAAAATGCCGGCGTCTCCGGCTTCGCGTGCGTCGAAAACTGCGGCCCGAGCCGTCGCGCGAGCTTCCTCGTCACGATGAAGCGCGAGCAAATATGCCGACAGGTTCGATCGAGTGTTCGCTCGGAGACGCACGTTCTTGCGCGCCATTCTGCTCGCGAGGAGATCGTTCAACCGGCGAACCGCGGCCTCGATTTCGCCGAGCGCAAATTCGGTCTCGGCGAGATTCGTCATGCTGACCCAGACGACGCGCTCGTCGCCTTCCTGGCGCGCCATCTCGAGCACATCGAGTGCCGTCTGGCGGGCTTCCTCAAGGCGGCCGGTCATTTCGTACGCGACTGCAATCGAAGACAGCGTTCTCGCCACCTCGCGCCGCTCACCGACTTGCTTGCAGATCTCGAGCGCTCGGTTCAAATCCTCTTCCGCCTGCTCGAAGAATCCAGCCCGCAATTGCGCGACACCGCGAGCTCGTAATGCTCGCGCCATCCCCGCGTAGTCGCCGAGCTCTTCGGAAAGCGTCAGCAATCGCCCCGCGGGTCCGAGCGCTAACGACGGCAAGAGCAAGTCTCCGCGCATCGCGGTGATCGTTTCCCAGGCCATCGCCTGCAATGGTTTTGGCAGCAGGGTCGGGCCGGCGAGAGCGCGCTCCGCGCGCCGCGCGGCGTCGGCGCCGAATCCGCGTATCAGCATCAACTCGCGCATTCCCGCCAGCAGGCGCACGCCCAATTCGATGGCGGCGCCCTCGTCAATCGCCCATTCAAGAGCTCGGCGAAGGTTGTCGTATTCGGCTTCGATGATTTCGAGCCAATTCGAAACGTGTCTGTCCGTGGCGTTGACGAGCTTTAGGTAAAACTCCGCGTGTTTGTGACTTAACGCGTCGAGGTCACCGCCGAGTTTTTCGAGAGCGTACGCGCGCATCGTCTCGAGCAGCCTAAAGCGCCGTGCCTTTCCTCGCCGTTCGCTGTTAACCAACGACTTGTCTACCAGAGATCCAAGCAGCTCGAGAACCTGCGCTTCGGCAACCCCTCGTCCGGAGCAAATCGCGAGGGCAGCCTCGAGCGAGAACTCGGCGGGGAAGACGGCGAGCCGAGCAAAGAGCGTCTGCTCTTCTTGCGAGAGCAGGTCATAACTCCAATCCACCAGCGCGCGCATCGTTTGATGGCGTGCCAACCGTCCGCCTCCGGTCAGCACTGCGAAGCGTTCCGAGAGCAGTTCCTCGACCTGGGCCACGCTGAGCAATCGCACCCGCGCCGCCGCCAGCTCGATCGCCAGCGCGATTCCGTCGAGCCGGCCGCAGATCCGCTCGATGGTCAATCGGTCGTCGTTAGGCGCGAACGATGGATCGGCGCGCCGCGCGCTCTCGTTGAAGAGCGCGACCGAGGCTTCCGAGTTCAACGAAGCGAGGCGATACGTTTGTTCCCCGGGCACTTCCAGCGGCTGGCGGCTCGTTGCGAGGATGCGAACCTCGGGACAGCCCGCCAAAATGGTTTGAACGGCCGCTGCAGCAGCCGTCGCCACTTGCTCGCAATTGTCGAGGATCAGCAACGCGCTCTTTCGCACGAACGCGTCGGCGATGGAGTCGAGCAGCGTTGTATCC
Source organism: Candidatus Cybelea sp. (assembly GCA_049695635.1). Taxonomy (GTDB): domain Bacteria; phylum Vulcanimicrobiota; class Vulcanimicrobiia; order Vulcanimicrobiales; family Vulcanimicrobiaceae; genus Cybelea. The sequence goes on from JBAVSO010000170.1 coordinate 8,510, forward strand.
GAGCGCTCGCGAATGCCGAGTGTCGCCGCGATCGCCGATGCTACGCCGCCGGCATCGTGCGCCGGCGCGAGATCCACGAACCAAACGCCGTCCTCGCAGTCGCTCAATGCGGCGGATGATCCGGTTTCGACGGCGAGGCGCGTCTTTCCGACGCCGCCTGCGCCGATGACCGTAACGATGTGCGAGCTTGCCACGAGACGCTCAACCTCAGCGAGCTCCGTCTCGCGGCCGAAGAGCGGCATGAGAAACTTCGGCAAGTTGCGCTTCCTGCTCGCTCGCGTCCCCGACGCGCGGGGTCGCGACGGTCGCATCGCCGCGGCTTCGATCGCTTCGCGCTCTTGCGGCTCGAGCTGAAGCGCACCCAACAACAACGCCAGCGTCTCGCGCTGCGGCGCCTTGTTGACCCCACGTTCGAGGGCGCTGATTCCGTCGGCACTCATCGCCGCGCGCTCTGCAAGGATTTCTTGCGATAGGCCGGCGGTTAAGCGAAATTCGCGCAGAAGTGCGCCGAACGACGGGCGGCCTGCGACTTTTCGCATCTCGGGCATTTATACGGCTAATTCATGCGGATATCGGTTCCGGCGCCTTTGCCGTTGAGGCATCCTCTCCTTGCCCCCCTGCAAGAGCTACCACAAGACGTGAAAGGAAAAAAGCGCATGCTTGCCAGCCAGAATAAACGAACGTCGAGGGTCCGCGCCTAGCATGATTCTGACCGCATCCCGAACCCGCCCAGCGTGGAGCTGGCCGGCCCTTGCCGGCCTTTACGCGGCGATCAGCTGCGCAGCCGCAGCCGCGATCGCTAGTCACAGTCCAGACCTATTCTACCGGATGAATGCCGTGCTGCTGCTGCTCTGGGCGACTTCGACCGCCGTCACGATTGCGTGCACCGGACAGTGGTACGTGCACCAACGTTTCGCTGAGGTCGAGTTCGTACGACACAACGAAGTAGGGGGGTTCATCGTGTCGATCGTCGGAGCGCTTTACGGCGTACTTTTGGGCTTCATGACGGTAATCGCCTGGCAGCACTTCGCCGACTCGCGCCAAATCGTCGCTCAGGAATCGGCTGCGGCAACCGATGCCTGGCACACCTCCGCCGGACTTCCTGCAGCGCCGCGCAGTCGAGTGCGCCACGACATGCTGCTCTACGCCAATGCGATGCTTGAACGGGAATGGCCGGCAATGCGGACCCGCACCTTCGACAAACAAGCCGATTTAATTGTAATGGACGCGATTGGGGACGTTGCAGATTTCAATCCGGCGAATTTCAAGGGGGCCAATGCGCAGAGCGCCACGATGCAGCAGCTCAGTGCATTGCACGACTATCGCCAGCGGAGGCTCTCTGAGAACGATTCGGGCATAGCGTCATTCGAATGGCTCGTTCTGATGGTCGGCGGAGCGTGCATCATCGGCTTCTGCTGGCTTTTCGGTCTCGAGAACAAAACGGTCCACTTGATTATGACGTCGGCAGTGACGATCATCATTGCGGGGACGCTCGTGCTGCTGTTCGAACTGCAGTGCCCCTTCCAAAGCGACCTGCGCATCTCACCGGCCGACTGGAGCGGCGTGATCTCCCACATTGAGTTCATGCAGGCGGGCTCGCAAGCCGCAATGCACATGTGAGCCTTGCGCCACGAAGATTGCATGGTTCGGATCGCGAATGCAAAAGGCTGTGGATGCTATCATTGCCAAACGGAGCCGGCACTCGTACCCTCACACTCTAGAGATCCTTAAGAAGGCGATCGCGGACGCGGGCAACACGATCTTCGCATCCATCGACCAATCGGCAGCGGCCGCCGGCGTGGGTTTGAGCCTGCGACCAACGACGCTGCTGGTCTTTGGAAATCCCAAGGGCGGTACGCCATTGATGGATGCCTTTCCACTTGTGGCGCTCGAACTTCCCCTCAAGCTGATCGTTTGGGAGGACGCCGGCGGCGTCAGCGTTGCGTACGAGCCTATGTCGGAGATCGCCGCACGCTCCGGCGTGACCGGACTGGATGCGCGCGTGGATGCAATGGACCGCGCGCTCGAGGCGCTGACGAACGCCGTAACCTAAGCCGGCTACTGCCGTTGCGACGAGCCGGAGCCCATTAGTTTCCAGTTCATTCCGCCGTCGGTTGAGTATTCGCTTCGCCAGCGGTAAACGCTGGGGCTATCCCATACGTTGAGCGTCCGTATCGCGACGTTCTTCCCGTTGTCGGTAAAGGAAAAGGGGTAGGTTATCGTGTTTCCGGCAACGGTGATCGTCGACGACGTCGTCTGTCCCGTTTGAACGTTGTAGAAACGATACGCGCTCGCGGTTTCATCGTAAGTATAGACGCCGAGGCCGTAGGTCATCTTGCCGTCCATCGAGACGCTCTGCTGGCAGATCATGAACGCTCGGCCGGTAGACCAGGCGCAGGTCGTGGTCGCCGTCGTCGTGCCGGCCTTCGAGTACGGGCCGTCAACAAACGTTCCGCTGCTCTGCCACGTTCCGGCGAAACGGTCGAGCTCGTCGAGCGGCGCCGCCGCACCGCGTATGGGTAACGCGACGAGACCGGCTGCAGAAAGAACGAGCGCGGAGCGCCAGGCAAGACCTTTCACGATTCTTCCTCCTTCGCGATTATAACGTTTTTCTTCCGGCGCAATCCAAACGCCCTTCTCGCCCGTCTCTTCGGTCGAGACCTATGTCCGTTCTTTGTCTAGCGGTGATTCTGGCGCTGGCGCCCAGCCCAAAGCCGAGCCCGCACGCGCAGCATGCGGCGCAACATGTGCACGCCTATAAGACGATCGGCCGCGTCGTAGCGCACGGTCGAGGCGTCAACCTCGTTGGGAAATCACCGGCAGCCTCGGTCGGATTCATCGATCGAGAGCAGATCGCAACCCGACCGGTATTTCGTCCCGGCGAGATCCTCGAGGCGATCCCGGGTCTGCTCGTTAGCCAGCATAGCGGGGAGGGCAAAGCAAATCAATATTACTTGCGCGGCTTTCAACTCGATCACGGCACCGATCTCGAAGCGACGGTTGCAGGAGTGCCGATCAATCTGCCGACGCACGCCCACGGGCAAGGATACTCGGATATCAACTGGTTGATTCCAGAGCTCGTCAGCAACGTCGAGTTCGATAAAGGACCGTACTACGCGAGCACCGGCGATTTTTCGACTGCCGGCGCTTACACGCTTTACTATAGGAACACGCTCGACGCGCCGCTCACCGAGTTCGGTGTCGGAAACTTCGGTTACGACAACTTTCTGGTCGCCGCTTCGCCGAGCGTGGGGGTTGGCAACCTCCTCTACGCGTTTCAAGTTTATCATGACAACGGTTCGTTCGATCGGCCGGACGAGTACGCTAAGTTCAATAGCGTGCTTCGCTGGAGCCGCACGACGCCAACCAACGACTTCAACGTTACGGCGATGGGCTATCACGGAACCTTTCAGTCGAGCGATCAAATTCCGCTTCGTCTGGTGACCGACGGAGCACTCGATTCGTACGGCCTGGTCGACCCCTTTGACGGGGGCACGACCTATCGGTACGCGCTCTCGAGCCAATGGCAGCATACCGACCCGCAGGGCACCACGCAAATCAATGCCTTCGGATTCGAGCAGTATCTCAACCTTTTTTCCAACTTCACCTACTACCTCGGCGATGCCACCGACTACTACAACGTAACGCGCAATCCGCGCACGTGTACGGTCGCTTACGATACCTGCAATCCTGGCCCGCTGCACGTCAACAGCTACGTCTCATATTGTCCGGCTAATAACGTGCCGGGGGCGAAAGGCGCGCCGGCCGGCTCGATCGTACCGGCACCCTTTGTCTTCGCCTGCGGCGATCAACGCGAGCAAGAGGACAAACGCTTTGTCTCGGGCGTCAACCTCACGCGCACGTTCAACTCCAATGGTTTCTCGACTCCGACGGTGGGTCTGGGGATGCGCAACGACAACGTCTCGACGCTCGGGCTCTTTCTCACCAACGATGACGTCCCGTATGCCGACGGCACACTGAGCCTCGCGCACGTGGTCGAACGCGATGCCTACGCGTGGGTGCAGACGCTGGTGCAGGTGGGGCCGAAGCTGCAGCTCACGCCCGGCCTGCGTTTCGATCTCTATAACTTCGACGTCGCGGCGCAGGCGACCGCGAACTCGGGCGACATCTCCTCGGGCATCGTCAGCCCGAAGTTCACTGCGGGTTATGCGCTCTCGCCTCATCAGGAGCTCTATGCCGACTGGGGTGAGAGTTTTCACAGCAACGACGCGCGCGGCGTTACCGATACGCTCGACCCGCAGACCCAGGCGCCCTATAACTCGCTCGGGCAGCCGGTTCTGCAGAATACGCCGCTTGTACGCGCCGAGGGGCTTGAGTTTGGCTATCGCTATTCGCACGGCGGCCTCAACAGCACGCTTTCGTTGTGGCAGCTTCACCTGAACTCGGAGCTAATCTTCGACGGCGACAACGGCGTTACGTCGGCCGGCGGCCCCACGATGCGCCGTGGAATCGAGTTCGCCAATTTTTACCAGCCACGGCCGTGGCTTACCTTCGACGCCGATATCGCCACTTCAAACGCGCGTTTTCTCACGAACCCCGAAAACCTCGGGACGTACGTTCCGGAATCTATCAACGTCGTTAGCGCGGCGGGCATAACGGTGGATAAATCCGACTATGCGGCAAGCTTGCGCCTGCGATATTTTGGTCCGCGCGTCCTCGATCAAGCCGGGGATGCCGTTTCGGCTCCTTCTGTGACCTACAACGCGCAGGGCACTTGGAAGACGCGCCGGGGTTACAACCTCGTGCTCGACGTCTTCAACATCTTCAACGCGCAGACCGACGACGTCGAATATTACTACCAATCCTGGCTTCCGCAGGATGCGCGAAACCCACGCTATGCGGAGAATCCCGCGATCAACCCCGCGCTCGGCGGTGCCGGCGTCAACGATTACGAGTTCCACCCCGGAGAAAAACGGACTCTTCGGCTGACTATCGTGATGCGGCCCTAGCCTCCGCAGCGCCGCTAAGACTTACCCGTTTGACTGAGGCGGCCATTTGGCAGTATACTTAATGCCACAATGGTCGACGTTCGAGAGGTGGCCCGCTTGCTCGGCGGCAAGAACGCGCTTCATCGCCGGATCCAGAGTTTTGAAGACTTCGCCGTAGCGATTGAGGATGGTTTCCCCAGCGACGCGATGCGAGCCATCATGGCTAGCGCAGCGATTACCGCGAAGGAAGTATCGGAAGCGGTGCGCATTCCCGCGCGGACGCTGATGCGCATTCAGACAAAGCAGCGTTTGCCGGCGGACGAAAGCGACAAAATATATCGACTGGCTTACATTCTTGCAGCCGCGACGAAAGTTTTTGGCGACCAAGAGAAGGCCGGAGAATGGCTGCGCCGGCCCAACCGCGCCTTAGGAGGCGCCACTCCCCTCTCATTACTAAGCACGCAACCCGGACTTCAGCAAGTTGAGCAAGTGCTCGGGCGAATCGAGTACGGCGAGTATAGTTGATCGTTTGGCGGATCACTAAAGCTCGCTATGCCTCCGCTGCTCTCAGCGGACAGGGGGCGCGACTGTACGGAACGCGATGGACGAGACCGGGCAAGGTAGTTGTCTCGACGTCTACAACGCTGTCGCTGAGCGCGCTGGAGTATCTCGTCCACCTGGACGTCGACCTAGTTCCGAACGATCTAGTTAGCATCGAGATCGCGATAGCCGACGGCGCTCCGACGCACGTGGTCGAAGCAGATAAATTGCAGAAAGGCTGGCGAGCGTATCCGGCCCCAGAGTCGCTTGGAGACATTGGAGATCGGTGGCATGGCCTAGGTAAAGACCTCCTGCTCTCAGTTCCGTCGGCGGTCATCCCAAACGAGCGTAACATCCTCATCAATCCGGCGCACCCCGACTTCAAACACTCGGTGCGTGTGGTTAGGTCAGAACCCTTCGCGTTCGACGACCGATTGCTGAGCAGCCCAAAAAAACGTCGCTGACCGCAATCCAAGCGCGCTTCTCATCCGTTAGAGCGAAAACGGAAAGGAGCTTTGCGCGTGGGTCGGGCGGCGGCATTTATGCTGTGGGTGGTCTATTTGTCAGCGCTGGGCATCGGGAGCGCCGGCGCCCACCCACTCGGAAACTTCACGATCAATCATCTCGCGCGTATCCGTGCCGGCGCGACGGAGCTGCGGGTCCATTACGTTCTCGACATCGCCGAGATTCCGACGTTTCAAATCATGCACGCAGGAGGTGTCTGGACGCCGGCGCGCATGCGCGACTGGGCGCGCGATGAGAGCGCGCTCGTGGCCACCGGCTTCTCCGTAAAAGCCGGCGCCCGCGCACTTCCACTCCGTATCGAAGCGTTCTCGGCGCGAACGCGGCCCGGGGCGGGCGGATTACCGATTCTCTACTGGACCGGGGATTACGTCGCTCCTCTTCCCGCAAGCGCGACGATCGCGGTTAACGACCTCGTCTACGCCGATCGCCGCATCGGTTGGAAAGACATCGTCTTGCCGGGTGTAACGGATCCCACCGACGAGCTGCGCTCGTACCCGAGCGCGTTGATCGGCTCACCGCGCCACAACGATCGCGCCACGTTCGAAGTACGCCGCGGGCGTATCCTGAACGCGCGAATCGGCGGCGACGACACGACGGCGTGGAGCGCGCCCTCGATGGTGAAGGCCTCCGCTCTATCCGACCTCGTCGCTCGCAACGCGCAGACGCCGGTCTGGGTGCTGCTGACGATTCTCGCCGCCTTCGGACTGGGTGCGCTGCACGGGCTCGAACCGGGTCATGGGAAAGCGTTGCTCGCGTTCACGCTGGTCGGCGCGCGCGCGACGTTCAAACAAGCGGTGATACTCGCGGCTGCGCTAACCTTCGCGCACACGATCGCCGTGCTGTTGCTCGCCGTCGTTTTGTCCTTTGCCACCGGCTTTGCGACCGAGCGGCTCTTCACGTGGATCACGCTGATCTTCGGCGTCGCCGTGGCGTTCATCGGGGCGCGCGGCCTGGCGCTTGCGATACTGCGGGCAAACGCCGATCGCGATCACGCGCGGGCGCACGAACACGGAATCGCGCACCATCACCACGGCGAGGGGCACGGCCACTCGCACGCGATTCCGGGCGCTGCGCCGCTGCGCTTTGGGAGCGCCGTCCTGGCGGCGATGAGCGGCGGAATCGCGCCGTGCCCGGCGGCGATCGTCGTGCTGCTCACGGCCTTGCACCTGCATCGCGTCGGATACGGTCTGCTGCTGATCGTCGTTTTCAGCCTTGGCCTAGCTGCCGTTCTCAGCGGTTTGGGACTCGCCGTGGTCCGGGGCGCTGCGTGGCTGGGGCGGCGTTCGCAGTTCGCACGCGCAGCGCAGTTCGCGCCGTTCCTAACGGCCGGCGTGATCTCGATAATTGGCGCGATCATGCTCGCCCAAGGCGCGATCGGCGAGGGGCTTCGCGTCTCCGAACCGGTCCTCGCCGCGCTAGCGCTACTCTGCATCGGCGCATTCGCTTTCTTCCCTGCCTTGCTCTCTCGCGGTCCGCGGACCGCGCACTCGTCATAAAGGAGACCACATGAGACTGCTTCGATCCACGGCAACAATGGCGGCCGTCTTTTTGCTCGCATTCGCGATCTCGCTCTACTCGTTCAGAGCAGCGCGCGGATCCGATCATCAAGACTCGCCGACCGTCGTCAAAAATCCGCTCGCGGACATCACCGACGTCTATCTCTTCCCCGATCCGCACGATGCGTCGCGGGTCGCGCTTGCGATGGACGTTCGTCCGCTCATTCCAAAAGGAATGAGCGGCGGCATCGCGCTCGATCCCAACGTGCTCTACCAGTTCAAGATCGCGACCAGCGGGGTTGGCTCAAACTCAATCAAGGAAGATACCGTGGTGCAGTTCACCGCCGATTCGGCCGGCTCGAACCAACGCGTCACCCTTTACGGGCCAACAGCGCCGAACGAGGTCGGAACGACCAACACGCTGGTTCCGGAGACGGGCACGTTCGCGTTCGGGTCGGTCGCCAAGCTCAAAAACCGCATAGACGTCTTCGTCGGGCCGCGGCGCGATCCGTTCTTCTTCGATCTTGCGCAGTTTTTTAAGATCGTGCCGGATCGCAACTATATGAACCATCCGCATACGCCGCCGGCGACCGCGACGTCGTTCCGGTTCGCATCGGCATCGCAGCCAATCGTTCTTAACGGCGTCAGCTACGGAACGGCGGGCTCGAACCACTGCGTCATCAAGAAGCCGCACGACTTCCTCGCGCCTTACGACGTTCTCTCGATCGTAATCGAGATGCCCAAAAAACTGCTTGCGCCACCCGGCGGAGCGCCCGGCGTCATCGCCCTTTGGGCGACTGCCGGCACGCCCAACGGCAAGCCGGAATAGGAGATTCGACGATGAAACCACGTTACACACTCGCCCTGATAGCACTCGCGCTGGCCGGCGCAATTGTTGGAGGCTGCAGCGCAAACGGCTCGCGCTTGACTCCGGCCGGCTCTCAGCTCGCGCCGGACCAAGCCAAAGGCAAGCAAGTCTCGTACAAGCAAATCGAGCTCTTGTCGCGGCCCGCGGTAAAAGAAGCCTTCGAACTCTTCGAAGATCACAACAAAACTAACCGCTCGGAGCCGTACGACGATCCGGTCCTACAGGGCCAGATCAAATCGTTCTCGCACGCGTTCCGCAGCAAGAAATGGTCCGAGACGCTGCAAGCGGTGCTCTACCCCAACGTCATGAAAGCCGACCTTTCGCAAAACGTTACGACGGCCGCCTACCTCGGTTACGAAACGGGCGGTGCGACCGGCAGCAAGTTCGGTGGCCGCGCGCTCGACGACGACATCATCGACATCTCGCTGGGCGCCATTTTCGGAAACACTCTCTCGGCGCTCGGCCTTGTTCCCGACGACGGCAAAGAAGCGCCCTGTCTCACCACGGACAACGTTGCGTACGATAAGATGAACACGACGACGTTCCCGTACATCCAGGCACCGCTCTAATCGTGAAAAAGCCTGGGGCGATTGTCGCCTTCACGGCGGCAATCGCCATGGGAGCGGCGTGGCCGTGGCTCTGGGCGCATCGCGCGCAGCCGGACGCGCTGTTCTCCGGCCCGATTTCGACCGATTACCTCCAGCGCGACGCAACGATCGCGTTCTACGAACGGCAAGCGCGCCTCGATTCGACCGATCAAATCACGCGCCGGATGCTGGGCGGCGAATACCTGCAGCGCTTTCGAGAGACCGGCGACCTCAACGACGTTACGCGCGCGGCAGAAATGGCGAAGCAATCGCTTCGATTGCAGCCGAGCGGCAACATCCAAGCTCTGAGCGTCCTTGCGTCGAGCGATCTCGCCGTCCACCGTTTTGAGCCGGCGCTCGCGGCCGAGCGGGCTGCCGTGCAAGCCGCTCCTTTTGACGACGATGCCCGCGCACAGACTGCCTCGATCCTGATGGAGCTAGGGCGCTACGAGCAGGCCGGGCGCATTCTTACGCGCCCAAAAGATCAAGAGCTCAATCCGACCTGGATGTCGATTCGCGCCCGGTACGATGAGTTGACCGGCAGCCTCGCGGGGGCGCGGGCTGAGATGGCGCAGGCGACGGCGCTGATCGATGGGATGATCGGCATGCCGGCCTACACGCGCTCGTGGTATCACATGCGTGACGGGCAGCTCGCGTTCGAGGCTGGAGATGCGAACGTCGCGGGCGCGGAGTTTGATGAAGCGCTGCGCGTCTATCCCGATAACGCGATGGCTCTTCTCTTTCAAGCAAAGCTCTTTCGAGCCCACGGCGATTGGCCACGCGCACTTGCGTCGGCACAGCAGAGCGCTAATTTGTATCCACTTCCGCAGGCGCTCGGTTACGTCGCCGACGCGCAGCGCGCGCTCGGCGACGCCGATGGCGCGCGCCGGACCGATGCCTTGATCCGCGCCGAGCAGCAGCTCTTCGACTCCCAAGGAATCAACGACCGCCTGCTGGCGATCTACTATGCAGAACACCGCGAGCATCTCGGCGACGCGTTAGCCGCCGCGCGCTCCGACGCAGCAAAACGTGGTAACGAGATTTACGCCGACGACACGATGGCGTGGGTCTTGGCGGCGATGGGAAGATGGAAAGCAGCGCGAGCCTATGCGCAGCGGGCAGTGCGATACGAGACGCAGGATCCCGAACTGCAGTATCACGCCGGCATCATCGCAATGCATACGGGACACATTCCGGAGGCTCGGTACCGGTTGCGCGAAGCGCTCGCCGCCGACCCACGGTTTCACCCCGTCTATGCCGGCGAGGCGCGACGCGCGCTCGCGGCGATGGGTGGATGACGATGCGCGCGCGAGTCGTCGCAATCTACGTTTTTCTCATCGGCATCAATCTGCTGGCCTGGGGGCTCGCGTTCTTCGCCTTCTTACCCCACCCGGTTCTGCTCGGCACGGCGCTGCTCGCATTCACGTTCGGATTGCGACATGCCGTAGATGCCGACCATATCTGCGCAATAGATAACGTCACGAGAAAGCTCGTGCAGGAGCGGCAGCGTCCGATCGGAGTCGGTTTCTTCTTCTCACTCGGTCACTCGACGGTGGTCGTCGCATTGACGCTCGCAATCGCGGTCGCGGCCGCAATGGTTAAACACGAACTTCCGTCGCTGCAGCGAACCGGTGCGCTCGTCGGTACCTCGGTCTCGGCAGCCTTTCTTCTGTTCGTCGCGGCGATCAACTTGACCGTGCTGGTGGACATCTTCGCGGCGTTCACGCGCGCGCGCCGCGGCGAGCTGATAGAGGACGAACGCGTGGATACCATGCTCGACCGGCGCGGGCTCGTCGGGCGATTCTTTCGACCGGTGCTCAAGGTCGTCGACCGCAGTTGGAAGATGTATCCTATCGGCGTGCTCTTCGGACTCGGATTCGATACGGCTAGCGAGGTCGCGCTCTTAGGGATCGCGGCAGTCGAGGCCGGCAAGGGGCTTCCGGTCTTCGCAATCTTGCTCTTTCCACTGCTCTTCACGGCCGGCATGTCGCTCATTGACACGACCGACGGCATCGTGATGGCCGGCGCATACGGCTGGGCGTTCGTCAAACCGATGCGCAAGCTGTACTACAACCTAGTCATCACATCGGTCTCGGTGCTCGTTGCGGTGATCGTCGGCGCGATCGAAGCCGGCGGCGTCATCGCCGACCGGCTTGCGCTCAACGGCGGAGTCTGGGACGCAGTTCGAACGGCGAACGAAAACTTCGGCATGCTCGGCTTCGTCATCATCGCCCTCTTCGTCGCAAGCTGGCTCGTCTCGCTCGGAGTCTACCGCCTCCTCTGGGCCGAATGATGCAAAATGCGCAGTGTTTAAGCGCAACGGTCTGGCCGGCGGGCCTGTCCCGTCGATAAATGCTGCGCCCCACCGCCGGTTCGCGTGGGCAGTTACTGGAGCAGCTCAGTCAGTTCGTCGGTGCTAAGCTCGGCTTGCCGCAAGATCGAGAGAAGGGTGCCGACCGGTACGATTTGGTTTCCGTGAACAGGAACCACGACGAGCCGCTGTGAGTTGGGACGGCGCAGATAGTAATGACTGCCGCGTTGATGTGAAAGCGTGAAACCGCCGCGCTGCAGCGCAGCGACGATCGCTTTGCCCGCGACACGGGGCGTTCTTGGCAGTGCTAAACCGCGATTTGGACGAGCTCGGCCGGCGTCGGCTCGATCTTTATGGCAATACCCTCTTTCTCCGCTGCCTCGATGTAGCCAAGGATGGCCTCACGCGTGTTCTCCAGCGCTTCGTCTCTCGTATTGCCGAACGTTGAAAGGTGGTCCAGTGCAGGGACATACGTGACCCAAGCGTTTTCGCTCGGGTCATGCTCGATGACCACCTGAAATTGACGTGCCACGGCATCATCATACGCCCGCCGCCGCAAATAGCCTTTACCGCTGCTTGGAGATGCCGTGACGAGTGCTTTTGCGAAACCGCTGGCGGCGCCGGATCTCGATGCCACCCTTCGACAGGCTCAGGGTGACAAGCCGCCGTGCCAGAACGGTACCACGCGAGACCTCTAGCAATCAAAAGTGCGCGTAAAATCAGGCGTTTCTTGTAGCGCAAACGGGAATAGAACCGCGTCCCTCGACAAGGGGCCGTCCTGAGCGAGCGACGCTAAGCTCGTCTCGCTCGGAGTCTACCGCCTGCTCCGGGCTGAATGATATTATGGGGACGGCAGCGCGGAGCCCGCGCAGGCCGTCAAAATTGTCGCGGCGAGGATGGCTCCAACGAATGTAACTCGCTGCATCGAAGTCTACCTCCAAGCATCCGTTCCGAAGAGGCAACCATGCGACTATGGCCGTTTGCTTCCCTGCGTACGATTGCGATTCGGTAACGCCGACATGCACCTTATTCCCGGAACGCTACCAGCCATCCACGCGCGAATTAACGGACGCTAGCCCTCCGCAACCCTTGGCGATGCGAGCGCCTTTCTGCCGATATGCAAACAGCACAAGAACTCAATCGCCGGCCGTCGCCGGCAACTCGTCCCCATCCGCTGGCCTATCTTGGAGGCCTTCTCTGGATGGGCTCGTGGGATACCGACCACATCTATGCGATCGATCCGAACTCGTGGAGCGTGCGCCATGAATTCGAGGCGCCCGGCCGACCGTACGGCCTGAGCGCATTCGGCAACGACCTGCGCGTCGTCGTGGCGCACGGCGAAGAGGACGATCGCTACCTCTATCGCCTCGTGCCGGAGAGCGGATTCGATCTCGGCAGCAAGACGCCGTGCCCCGATCTCACCGGATCCTTTATGGCCGCCGCCGGCGATCGGATCTATCTCGGACAGATGACGTACCGGCGCATCCTCGTGCTGAAGCCCGATGCCTCGGTCGAACGCGAGATCGCGCTACCGACTCGCTGCGCAGGGCTCGGTTTCGGACCGCAAGGACGCTTCTACATGATCTCAGGCGACGACGAGCTCGAGCACTTGAGTTTTGGCACGCTCGATATTTCGCAGAGCGCGCCGGCCTTCGAACCGATCCGGTCGTTGCCGGATGAAGCGCGCTCGCTCGTCTACGACGGCTCTTCGTGGTGGACGTGTCTGCGCGATGAGAACGAGATCGCCTCGTTTACCGTGTGACCGAAGCGCTATAGCGAGCGTGTTGCAGCATGTCGCTCAGAATGCCGGGTGGGACGGCATCGGGCCGGCTGAAGTCGAGCCGCTCGGCGATCGCTGCATGGTAGGCGACCTTTGAGTTTCGCGTGGTGAGACTGACCTTCGGCGAAGTAACGTCGAACGGCGCGAGATTCGGTGTCGCTGTAAAAGCGGCGTAGAGCGGCAGGGCGGTCGCGTCGTAGTTCGAGAGCGGCTGCATCCCTAAAAGAAGCTCCATGGTGCGCAGCACGCTGACGGTCGAGTAGTGCTCGTGCACCAGGCCGCCCTTTGCATAGGGGGACGCGATATAGAGCGTGGTTCGCTGGTCGCTGACGTGATCGGCTCCGTCCTGCGCGTCGTCTTCGGTGATGAAGATCGCCGACGACGGCCAGACCTTCGAGTGCGAGATCGCGGCGACGATCAGCCCGACCGCGTAATCGTTCGAGGCGATGTACGCCGCCGGCGTGAGCCTTCCGGCGCGGGTTCCGGCCGTGTGATCGTTGGGAAGCCACATGTACTCGAGCTGCGGAACCGAGTTGGTCGCGACGAACCGGTCGAACTCGCGTTTCCATTCTTTGTAACGGTTGATATCGCTGTAATCGAGATTCCAGCCGACGTAATGCGGGTCGTAACGATCGCCTATGCTGGGCGCCGTCGAGGCCGGGTGGCCGTCAATGGCCGGCATCAGCGCCATCTCGCCGTAATCGCGAAACGAAACGCCGGCTCGGCGCGCCGCGTCCCACATGTATCCGTGGGCCGGAACAGAAGCGCCGATCCCCGTCAGTACTTGATCGTTATCGTTTCGGTTGCCGTAAGCCGGTGGCCACATGCGCTCGGCATAATCGTTGACGAAGGCTCCGTCGGCCCAGTTATGGCCCGGGTCGCTCACCTCGCCGCTAGCGTAGAAGTCGTCGAAGAGCCCGAAACGCTGTGCGAGTGCGTGTTGATTCGGCGTCACGCGGGCACCGAAATAAACCAGCTTCGGATCGCCGTTGCCCTCCGACATGTCGCCGAGAATCTGATCGTACGTGCGGTTCTCCTTAAGAATGAAGAAAACGTGCCGGATCGGACCGTTTTGGCGAACGACTGACTGCGAATGCGCCGTGCTTGCGTTTATCGCGCCTTGGGGATTGGGGGGCGACGCGCCGTCGAGCGTCAGTTCGCGTATCGAGCCGTATTGAATTGCGGCGACGTAGTCGCGGTAGCCGCGGCTCATCACGTCGAAATCCGGATTCGCTTTGGTTCCTTCTCCCTTACCGTCTACTACGTAGAGCCGGTTACCGTACGGAATCGCAGCGGTCGGGTACCACCCGGCTGGTAGTCGAGCGCTCACGCGACCGTCACGCAACACCGCGATCTCGTTGGCCGCACCGAGGCTGACGAAGACCGGGCCGCCCTGCGCGGCAAGCGCATTGGGTGAAGAACCGATGGTGTGCGGCATTGTGCCCACAAACGTGTCGGCAAGCCGCTTCCCGCTTTCGACGTCGTACTCACCGACGGTATCGGCGTCGGACTGCGCCACGTAGAGTCTTTTTCCGACGACGAGCACGTCGCTGGGATGGAGATCGGTTGAAATGCGCCGCACGGTCTTGGTGCGCGTGTCCACTTCGGCGACGTAACTCGACGAGCGCACCGTCACGAAGAGCTTCGTGCCGTCGTTTGAAAACGCGAGATTGCCGAGCTGAGTTCCAACGCGAACGGCTCGCGCTTCGCTCAGCGCGTCGAGCTTGCCGATACGGACGGCCCTGTCGCCGTCCGTCGCCACCGCAACCGTTCCGTTTCGAGCCGCAACCGCGATTGGATAGCTGTTTTTGGGCAGCGCGATCTTGCGGACCTGACCGCTCTGTGGGTCGGCGACGAACAGGGCGTCGGCATTAGCGCCCGCGACCAGGATGCCGCGATCGGTCCAAACCGGCTTTCCAAGAGCACCGGTCAACGAGATTCTTTTCAACAATCGCAGCGACGGCGTCGCGTAGAGCGCCAGCGCCGGAGGATTGAAGCCCGATTCGACAACGGCCAGCGTCGAGCCGTCGGAAGAAATCGCGGCGCCCTGCGGCATCGTGCCGGTTTGCACGACCGGGTCGGAGGTAGCGCGCAGCTCCCATCCGTTCGGCAGCACGCTAGGGGCGGTCCCGACCGAAGCGGCCGCCGCGCCGGTCGCGACCAAAAGCAAACGTCCTAAAAGAGTGCTCATCGCTCCGGTTTTTCGCCGAGCGCCTGGGCGGACCCACCGCGGCTGCGACGAATCGCAAAGAGCGCAATGCCTCTCGTGCGGCTACGAACCGAACCCCTGACGCCTGCGATCGGCGCGATCGTCGAGCAGGTTGACCTTAGCCGCCCGCTTGAGGACGGTGATGTCGCGGCGATTCGCAACGCGCTCGACGAACATCTCGTGCTGTTCTTCCCGAGGCAATCGCTCACCCCGGTGCAGCAGCGCGATTTTGCGGCGCGCTTCGGCCGCCTCTACCTTCACCCGTTCTATCCTGGGCACGAGCAAGCCCCCGAGATTATGATCTTGGAGCACGACGCGACCCATCGCGCGAATAGCGACCGCTGGCATAACGATGTCACCTACCTCGCAACGCCGCCGCAGGCTGCCGTGCTCTATGCCGAAGAGATTCCGCAGCTCGGAGGCGATACGCTCTGGGCGAACATGTATCTCGCGTACGAAAGCCTTTCGGAGCCGCTCAAACAGCTCGTCTCGGGTCTGCGCGCCGTCCACTCGTTTGCGAAGAACTTCACACCCGAGCGTTTTACAGCGCTAGGAATGGAAGGCCGTCGCGACGAGATCTACGCAGCGCATCCACCCGTTTCGCATCCGGTTGCGCGAACCAACCCTGCAACGGGGCGTAAAGCACTCTTCGTTAATCAAGATTTTACGTCGCATGTCGAAGGCGTCGCGGCGCGCGAGAGCGAGGCACTGCTGCGCCTTCTCTTCGAGCATATGGCGCAGCCGGAGTTCCAGGTTCGCTGGCGCTGGACGGCGGGAACAGTCGCTTTTTGGGATAACCGCTGGGCGCAACACTGCGCGCTTGCGGATTACTTTCCGGCGCACCGGCGCATGCGCCGAGCGACGATCCTTGGCGAGCGGCCGGTTTGAGCCGTTGGAGCCGCTGGCTTCCGTGGATCGCGCTGGTCGTCGTGTACATCGTTTGGGGATCGACGTATCTGGGCATCCGCGTTGCGGTCACCACCATTCCACCCTACCTGATGACGGGAATTCGCTATCTGACTGCCGGCGGATTGCTCTTTGCTTGGCAATGGTTCGCGTCGAAAGAGAAGCCGCCGCTCCCAAACCGTAAGGCAATCGGGCAGATCGTAATAACGGCGTTCTTGCTTTTGGTCGTCGGCAATGGCCTTCTGTGCGTTGCGGAGACGCGCGTTGAAGCGGGAACCTCGGCGCTCTTGCTCGCGACGACGCCGATTTGGATGCTGCTCATTGATGCGTTGCGTACGCGCACCGCGCCGCCGCTGGCCGCGGTTGGCGGCCTCGTGCTCGGC
>JBAVSO010000171.1:0-4449 GCA_049695635.1 Candidatus Cybelea sp.
TTCACGTACCATCCGCAGCAACTCGTCTACTTCAACTGGTTCACTCAGCAGACGAAATACGCCAAGTACGGCGCTGACCACGTGTACTCGATGAGCGGGACGTTTACGTCTCCCGCGCAACTCTGTACCTCCGGCTAAATGCTCGGCCAGCCGGCGAACGCCAGTCGAAATGGGTTTTGGGCTCGCGCACGTTCGACGCGCGACTGCTCGGCTAGCCGCGTCCACCAAAGGCAGTATCAACAACTACCGCGCGCGGGCTGAAGAGTCGACAGGTTTCTCGTGCAGCGGACACGTTTTCGCATCCCGCCCTCTCCGCGCTCGGCCTGGCGGTGCTTCTGGCCGCCTGTTCCAGTCCCGACTCCGCTGCGGTAATAACGCCTTCGAGCGTAGCCCCGCCCGGTTCGCGAATGCCGCACTGACGCTGTGAGGCCGAACCCACGGCAATCGAAGTTCGTGACGTGGTAGTTGAGAACTGTGCGGGTTAACTGTAGCATCTGAGGGTGTTACCCCCTCGCCCGCACAGCGCACAATAGCGCTTGACCGAGCGGCGCTACAAACCAAACGCGCTCCTCGGTTGGCTCGATAAAATCGAGACCAACTTAGCTACCTGAAGGAGATTTCACCCATGCGTTTGCTTACTTCAACACTCTATTCCCTGATCGCCATGAGCCTGCTGGCAGCCTGCTCCGGCAACATGGCTACTACACCCAGCGCCGCGGCACCCGGCGCCGCGCTGCCGGGTAGCGCCGCGGTACCCAACGCCGCGCGGCTGATCGCCGATACACAGAACCGCTCCGCGAGCGGCCACAATGCGCGGAATCTGAGCTATGAAACCGTCGCCCTTCAAATGAACAATTGGGATACCGGTCCCGGGCCGTACTACGTCACGGCTGCCGGCCCGCCGATCGCCGAGCCCAACTGCGGTTCGGGGCAAGTCGCGCTTCACGATGACGCCACTACAATCGGCCCTGAGGAGAAGTACATAATGGTGAACGAGGGTACCAACGGGGGTAACCCCGTGGTCGCCTTCCAGCTCCTCGGTACACCTTACTACATAACCGCCGTGAATGGCGGCGACGTGGGCGCCCGCGCCCACAAATATGGCTACTCTCAACTGCATACCAACAATAGATCGGTCGGTCTGCGGGAGAAATTCGAGATCATCCAAGGCAGCGGATACGTGGCCCTTAAGTCGGTGAAATGGAAGACTTATATTACCGCGATAGCAGACTGCGGCACTACAAACACCGTGCCATTTCACACCAATGCAGAAGTGGTCGGTACCTGGGAAAAGTTCACCCTAGTTCCGGAATAAGACCCGCTCACCACGCGCCCCATCGAGGCTACAGCGCTCTGGCGCCGTAGCCTCAAATCTATTTTGCCCCTACGACCAAATGGCACCGCGCTTCGCGGGCATGTGCTACTCTCTCCGAGGAGTGGAACGATCGCTTCAACGGTTGAAGCCAACGGTATGGCCCTGGTCGCTATCACATACGGTCGGGGCGCGTGGGGAATTTCGCCATCGGCTGCATCTTCCAACTGCCAACGCGTCAGAGATCTCGTCGAACTTTGTCACCCCTCTCTAGTATTCCGGATAGGTTCGACCGATGTCGCTCTTTGCGAACTGACGTTCAGATTGCCTTGCAACGGTTCTCTGATATCTTGGACTCCGATTCCCCTATACGGTGGAGTAGATCCCTGGTCAGTTGGAGTGTCGCTGTACTTGCTGGGGGCAACTCCTGAGGAAAGGTACGACTTGCCCCCGGAGGTACGGATGGTGGTGAGTACGGACCTTCGAGCAGAGCCTGTTTCTCGACGCATCACGAGTGCGAAATTTATCGAGCAGGGTGTATCGAGGCTTTATCGCGCCTTCATCGTAGGCCCAACAAGAGACGTAAGCCCCTCATCTAATGCGTCGGGGCATGGCTTGACCAACTCCGAAGGCCAGCCGATCGCTGAAATTTGCTTGCCTTACGACGTCAGCGCGGTAGGCCGGGAGCAAATCTTCGGACAGTCAAACTTGAGAGGAAAACAAAGTTGCTGCCTAGTGTACTCGAAGTAAACGATTACGGCGTGCTCCTCGCGCAGGTGGCTAAGAATAGTAGGATTCGTTATTGAGGGCGTAGTGAAACCATAGATGTGGTCGAGCTTGCTACTAAGTCCAGGCGGTCGGTTTCGGGAGAGCTCTTGATGCGGACTAGGTCCATCAGTCCGGTGAGCTTTTTGCCACGAACGTAGCGGCCCGTCGAAGATTCCCGCTCCGAATGGGCAGGACGACGTGAGGGCGAGCGCTACGGGTTATCCGGCGGAATCACGCCGACGCCAATGGGCTCGGTGAAACCACTGAGCGTCGCAATAATCGAACCTCCCGCGGGATAGGGAACTTCGTCGACTTTGCCGGACCCTGCGTCGGTCACCCACAGCTCCTTGTTCTTTTTGTTGAGCGCGAAGGAAACCGGATCCTCAACTCCGGGAAGCGTGACCGTGCCGATCTGGGTGCTCCCCTTATATATCTGAATGCAAGGGCAATCTTGATCGTCGATATTGATGGTGCCGTTTCGCGCGACCTGAATGCCGCCGGGAAAACCAATGCCAGAGATTCCAGTCGGCATATCACTCGTCGAACCGGCCGGGACGACGCCAACGGCGGTCGCGCTGCTTGCGGTCACCCCGTCATTGTAGAAGTCTCCAGCTTTATCGAAGTCTCCAAAGTAGAATCGCGAGAGCAGGCCCGTAGCCGTGCTGGTGGGATATGTCGCTCCTGGTGCGTAGAACGCAATGTTCCCCGGGCCGCAAGAGGGCGCCGAGCAGATGTTCGTGACGCCGACCATCCCATCGCTTCTCACGGCAACGTCGCTCGGATATTCGCCAGGGTCGTAGAGCGTTCGCACAATGGAGCAAGGGCTTACTGTCGGCTCGATGACTAGGATCTCCGATGCGTACGTAACCGCGACGTAGACATAGCGCGTCTCAACCTGCTCGGTACTGAGATTCCCGCTTGTAATACCTTGCGGTCCGCTTCCGGGACTGATGCATAGGCTGCACGAGCCGCCTTTGCATTGTAAAACGTCACCGTTGTAGAAGTCCGAAACGTACTCAGAGGTCGGGTCGCGTCGCTTTCGGGACGGCACCAAAGCGTGCGCGGGTACTGAAACGGTGCTTCCACCAGTTGCAAGCGCCGTCAACGCGCTGGTGTTACGCACGCTGGCGGTATACTGCGTCGCGGTGCAACTGCTCAGCAAGAGGCCGATGACGAACAACGACACAAAGCGAAACCGGTATCGCAGCATGGTGCATGTCCCCACGCGCCAAAATCACAAGGCGCAAAGCCAGGCGCTACACGCCAACGATAGCACGCGCTCCGGCTTTTGGCTACCCCGCCAGGCGAACCGGAACAGACTGGCGGTCGTGGAATCCGAACAGAATGAGGCAGTCCAATCCGGCCGGGTTCGGCGTCCTGTTGCGGCGGCTTCGCATCGGCGCAGGCCTCTCGCAGGAGGCGCTCGCCGAACGCGCACGCATCAGTGCCAAGGCGGTTGGCGCACTCGAGGTTGGAACCCGCCGCGCGCCGTATCGCGAAACGGTCGATCAGCTGCTCGACGCGCTGAATGCTACCTCGGAGGAGCGCTCGGAATTGACGGCGCTCGCCGACAACGCAAGAAGCCGCGGCCCACGCGCCGCAGCTGAAAAGCTCGGGGCTCGGCCTTCCTCAGATTTGCCTTCGCCGCCGACAAGCTTGATCGGCCGAACGAACGAGATCGCACAAACCGCGGCGTTGTTATCAAGTCATCGTCTCGTGACCCTGGTGGGTGCCGGCGGCGTCGGAAAGACTAGGGTCGCTTTAAGCGTCGCGCGCGAGCAGGCGCCCCAATTCCCCGACGGCACCTGGTTTGTAGACCTTGCGGCGCTTTCGGATCCGGCGCAGGTGACGCGCGCAATAGCCGCAGCCATGGGCATTCCCAACACGCCAAACGTGCCGATCGCCCATCGAATCGCGGAATTTCTGCGCGAGCGAAACGCGCTTATCGTGCTCGACAACTGCGAGCATCTGGTTGGCGCCGTGGCGGCGTTCGCTCACGCAATGTTGCATCAGCAAGGAGAGCTACGGATTTTGGCAACGAGTCGCGAGGCTTTGCGCACTGCAGGCGAAACAATCTACGAAATCCCCGTGCTCGAATGGCCGCCGGCCGGCGCAGTGCTCACCGCGCCATCGGCGATGCAGTATTCGGCCGTTGAGCTTTTCGTCGACCGAGCATCCGGCCACGATGCCGGCTTCACGATAACGGACGATGCCGCAAACGTCATAGGAACCATTGTTCGTCGGCTCGACGGCCTTCCGCTCGCAATCGAGTTGGCAGCGGCACGCGTGCGAGCGCTGGGCCTGACGACGGTCGAGCACCGGCTCGACCATCGCTTCGAGGTGCTCGTCGGCGGTGATCGCACAGCGCC
>JBAVSO010000172.1:0-7092 GCA_049695635.1 Candidatus Cybelea sp.
AGGTCGAGGCGGTCTGCGACGCGACGCCCTGTCCAAACTTCGCCGAGTAGGTCAATGAGTACGTTCGCGGCATCAGCGGACGCGCGATGTTGGCGATGACGTCGCCGCCGGCCGTCGTAAACGGCACCGCATTGGCCGGGCTTGCGAATACTCCGCCGAACGCGTTGGTAATGTTTGTTGCCGCGAACGTGAGCGTTCCACGCGTGAGCTGCGCGGTGACGCCCGCATCATACGTCGTATAGGCGGGCAGATTGTTTGGATTGTTTGCGCTTACGTGTTGGGCGTCGGCCAGCCACTCGAGCATCGAGTTCGGCGCCTTGTAATCGAAAACGATCCCCGCCTTCTGCAACGGCACGTTCGGGAGCTGCTCGCCCGGGATCGTGATCGACCATGGGTTCGCGAACAGATAACTATCCGATGCGGCCTGCGCGCCGGTGAGATTGTAATACGGCTCGACGACGAGATTCCCGAGCGTAATGAATCCCGTCACTGAGGCGCCCTGATAGAGCCGCTGCACGCCCGCGATCGGCGTCATCATGTAGAGCTGCTGGGGCATAAAGGGTGTCAACGGCGCTCCGTTGCAACCGGCAGGCGAGTTATAAACCGACGCAACCTCTTCCAGATAACCCGGTGGCAGTGCACCGAGCTGGTTCAAGACGTAGCCGTTGACGTAGACGGGCAGCAGGACGCCATTTTGCACTTGCCGGTAGAGCGTGAGCGAAACGTTTCCGCCATGGAGTTGGTGAGTATAGCTGACTCGCACGGAATTTGACGAGCTGTTTTGCGGTTCTCCACCGGGTGCGTTGCCGAACGCGACCTTCCCCGCGCAGTCGAAGCGCAGCGACGCCGGATCGCTGAGCACTTGGAGTCTGCCGGCGGTCGCAGCCGCGCCGCCCAGTGTAAACGATCCGCTATATGTGTCGCGCGTGGTGGGCCGCCAGGTCGCACCGACGCTGCCTAACTCGGATATGCCGGTGTTACCCGTCGCGGCGCTGAACCCGCCAGATCCAAAGAGCGTCAGCTTGTCGCTAGAGTGAATCGTGTCGGTAACCTGTACGACATCGTACTGCGTCGTCTCGGAGCCATTGTAGAATTCTTCGGCCTCGGAGACGAGTGGCGTCGTCGTGAACTGCGACGACGTTCCGTAGGCCTGAAATGAGATCGTGTGGCGCTGCTGCGCTGGAAGCGTTGCATTGAGAACGTATCCCGTCGACCGCGTAGCGCTCGAGAAGCCCGTCGGAGCCGGCTCGCCGTTGACGTACCGGGCTAGCTGGTTCAAGACGCTGCCCGAGTCGAGTGAGAACAGCGAAGTTTGAAGCTGCGTCGCCCCAATCAGAGCGCTATCCGCAAGCGAGTACAACTGTACGTTGCTGTCGTTGGTGTTGTTCGGCCCGTAGCCGCACGGCAGCGTCGTCGCCGGATCGCCATTGTAACGGAGACAGACGATGTTTGTGTTTCGCGTCGAGTTCATGAACATGCCGGTGAGCGAATTGTTGTCGCCGAACTCGTACCGCGCCGAGAGAATGCTTCCCGAGACGGTGCTGTCGCCGTCGTGGACGTAATCGAGGCCGCTTGCGTCGGTATAGAGATCACCATCGACGAGGCTTGGATAGAGCCGATTGACCGTCTGCACCGCAAGTCCCAGCTTTCCGTCCGATCCGGTCTCGGCGATTGAATAGTTGTAGCGACCGTAGCTTCCAGTCGAGATCTGAATTTGGGATATCCAGCTCAGCGTCGGCTGCAGCGTGCTGAAGCTCACCGAACCGCCAAGACCACCGAGCGTTGCGCCCGCGTGTACCGAGGCACCCTGAAAGAGGTCGGTCGCGAACGACCCAAGGTTTCCGGTCGATCCCGGAGCGTTAAGCGGAATGCCATCGAGCGTCAGCTGCGTCTGCGACGGGTCGTGACCTTCGAGCGAAATTGTTTGCGTCGCGTCACTGTCATCGTTCGAGGTCGAGACCGTTACGCCGGAGAGCTTGTTCAGCGCGTCGGCCAAATCGGTCGAGAGCCTTCGTTGCGGCGAGTTCTGATCGATGCTCGTCGAGGAAATGGTCGCCGACGCCTTGGCCGTGACTTGTCCAATAACTTTCAAGCCGCCCGTTGCCAGCGCGAGTGAAAACGAAACGGTTACGATTCGGCCGTCAAGCACCTCGAACGAGGCCGACGTCAAACCTGTGTAATCCCGTCGCACGATGCGGGCTCGGTAGATGCCGTCGGGGACGTCCGTGAAAACGACCTTGCCGTTCTTTCCCGTGAGCTCGGAAGCGATCACCGGCCCGTCCAACAGCACTCGTGCGAGTTCGAGCGGTTGCTTGGTCGACGCATCGACTACGACGATGTCGATTTCGCCAGATTCCGACTGGGCTATCGCGCTCGGCGTCATTGCCGCCAATAGCAACAGCAGCGAGACCGCGGCTGCTATGCTCCGTCGTGGCGACATGTCCGAACGATTATAGAAAACGCTCGTCCAAAACGCCTGAAGCTAGCCTGTGAAACCGCCGTGTCATCCTGAGCGAAGCGAGCGCAGCGAGCGAAGTAGAAGGGCGGAAGGTGCTCAGATCGTAATCGTAACTGCGGTGCCTTGACCGAGGGCGCTGTCGATTGAGATCTCACCCCCGGCACGCTCGACGGCGCGCTTTGCAATCGCCAGGCCGAGACCCGTTCCCGCGATTTCCCCTCGCCGGTCACCTCTATAGAATCGCTCGAAGGCGTGAAGGCGCTCCGACTCCGACATCCCGGGGCCTTCATCGCGCACCGTGATGACGGCATGACCGTTCGTCCGCGAGGCCCGCAGATGAATCGGCGCTTCGGGCGCATACTTTAGCGCGTTTTCGATCACGTTCCAGACCGCTTCGCCAAGCTCGCCTCGATCGGCCTCGATCGTTTTGACGTTATCCACGCTGTAATCGATCGTCCGGTGGTCGTCGAGCCGCCGCGCAGCTTCGCATTGGCCGCGCAGAAGCTCGGCGACGTCGATTTGCTCGATCTGGGGAGCAGCTTCCGAATCGAGGCGTGCCAAGCGCATTAACCGGTCGATCAAGCCACGCATGTGCTCTTTCTCGAGCGACATCGTGGCGAGGATCTGCCGCGCAATCCGCGGCTCTTCGATCGCACCGCGCCGCAGCACATCAATATATCCCGCAATCACCGTGAGCGGAGTTCGAAGTTCGTGCGACGCTTCTGCGGCAAACTGACGCATCCGCTCTTCCGTGTGACGCCTGTGATCGATCGCGCTCGCAACGCTCGCGGCAGCATCGTTGAAGGCGGCCGTCAGCGACGCCACCTCGTCGCCACCTGGCATAACGAAACGGCGCTGCGTGTAGTCGCCGTCGGCCAAGGCTCTTAGGGAATCGCTCACCTCGTTGATCGGGCGCAGCGATTGCTGCGCGAAGAGCCTGCCCACAAACCACGAGAGCAGAATTGCCACTAGCGCGATCGTCAACACGATCCGCCAATACGGAACGAGCGAAACCAGCAACAACGGAAAGGACTGCTCGAAACCGACGTAACCACCCTCCACGGAGGTGAGCGAGATCGGCTCGAGCGGCTGGTCAGGCGGCGGCGCAATTCCGCCGCGGTACGTATAGACCCGCAACGTTTCGTGCGACGAATGGATCGTCGTGACTTGAGGTCCGTGCAGCGATCGCGGGATGAAATGCTGCATTCCGCCGGCCAAAAGCACACCCGCGAGCACTTTGGGGCGCAGCGTCTTGTCCCCGGCAAGATACCGCCCCTTCAAGTCGTAGACGGTGACGCGCAAACCAATTCCGCTCAAGGCGTTAACGATATCGGGTGCCGCTTGCGCGAGCGTCATGCCTTCTCGCCGGGATTGATCGACGAGAATGCGAGCTTCTTCGTGCTTGGCGATCATGACGTCACGTGAAAATTGTTGAAGCTCGAAGACGAGCGCGATAGAGGAGGCGAGGATAACGATCAGGACCGTTACGCCGAGCAGGACGGCGTACAAAGCGGAGAGCCGCGCTGCGAGCTTCATCCTACGAGACCTCTGTTATTGAGAGAGCCCATATCCGACGCCGCGCACCGTCCGAATGAACGAACCCGGCTCGCCGGGGCGATCTACCTTTGCCCGCAGATACGAGATGTAGGTCTCGACGATGTTCGGGCCGCCTTCAAAGTCGTGCCCCCAAACGATTTCGAGCAGATGGTCCTTACTGAAGACACGCCGCGGCTCGCGCATGAAAACTTCCAGCAAATCGAACTCTCGCTGAGTGAATTCGAGCGGCTCCTTGCCGCGCCACGCCTCGCGCGTTGCGGGGTTGATCGAGATGTCGCGCCACCGCAACACGTTCTCCTCGATCAGCTGGGGCCGCCGCAGTTTCGCCTGAAGGCGCGCGATCAGCTCCTCGAAGATGAACGGCTTGACGAGATAGTCGTCGGCTCCGGAGCTGAGGGATCGAACCTTGTCTTCGGTCCCGCCTTTGGCTGTGAGCATAAGAATCGGCGCCTGCGTGATCTCGCGCAGCCGCGGAAGTAGCGTCACACCGTCGATCTTCGGCATCATGATGTCGAGGACGATGAGCTCTGGATCGAAGACCTTGACCAGCTCGAGCGCGGCCAAGCCATCCGTGGCCGTCCGCACCTCGTAGCCTTCGCGGGAGAGTCCCAGTTCTAACATCTCCCGCACCATGCGGTCGTCGTCTATAACCGCAACGCGGGCATTGGGCATTATATGCATTTCTACGCTGCATCGTGCGTTCTCACCCTTGGAAGCACCTGAACGCCCTGCGGCTCAGTGAAGCTATGCCGCGCGGACCGGGCAACGCCAGCGCTCCAGACGCTGACCCGAGACCAGCGCGGCCTGTCCAATCGCTTCGAGGGGATGAGACAGAACCTGGACGCCCCGCTCGGCCAGAAAAGCGCTGGTCGCCTCGTCTGGGACCCAGTGCGCAAAAACGTGGACCTCCGGCGCCCCGGTCGCCTCGGCGAGGGTCGCGATGACGTCGCCAAGCCGGCACTCTCGGCTGGCCACCAGCCTACGGACGACCTCCTGCTGGAACCGGGCGCCGCTCCAGCCCGCCGCTACTATAAGGATGCGCGAAAGCTGACCAAGCTGTGCGGCCTCAAAATCAACCAGTGCCGCCTGGAGCTGCCCCGCCAATCCCGGCGTAGGCTGGGCGTGGAGGGTGGCCCCCGTGATCGTCGCCGAAGGCCCTGAGGTCAGGAGCGCCCCCGCCCCAATAAAGTACTCGTCCATGCCCCGATCCTGGCATGGACGAGTGCCAACTGGGTGGCGCACAAGCGCGCGCCACTCCAAAAAAGGGCTCTAAGCGAGCGGATCGGGCGGTGTTACTGCCAGAGCGCCGATGAGGGCTAACAAGAAGCTCAGCATTCCTAAATCCTCCTAAAGCGGTTTGCTTGGTCCTACATTACGCGAGTCAGCATGCTGCGTAACTAGTCAAAGTTGATTAGCTGTTTACCCTCGGGCGACGCACCCGCGCGCTAGATCAAACCGAGGCGATGGGCTTCGCGGATCGCCTGGGCCCGACCGTGGCATCCGAGTTTTGCGATCGAGTTAGCGATATGCACGCGAACCGTGTGCACGCTTCGCTCATTGCGCGCGGCAATTTCCTTTGGCGTGAAACCCTCCGCCAAGAGCCGGAGAACGTCAATCTCCGAAAGCGTGAGGCAAATCCGATCTCGCGCCTCCGCTTGACCGAAGCTCAACACACGATCGACCGCGCTCATCAGCCGAGCCAAATCAGCATATCCATACGCGGCGAGGCGTTCGACGCTATCGCGGATACGGTAAGCGCCACTTTCGCCGCGGTGCCGCTGCCGGGCTAGCATACTGTCGGTAACGGTTACCGCGAGCGAGATAACAAGATCACCATTTGACTTGACCGCTCTCAAAACCCGATCAGCGTAGGTCACTCGGCCATTAATCGCCTCTACCAACGCACAGATAATCCTCGCGATCGCCATCGCGCGGATCCGGAAAAGACCTGTCACTGTCGACGATGGTAGGACCGACAAGACCTCTCTTGTTACACTGACTGACTCTTCCGTGCGACCATCAAGTGCCAAGAACAGCGCGTATTCACTACCGCTCACGATCCGGTCAAAGTTAAAGGGGAGGTGCGCCCATGCAGGCGCGACCAGTTGGTGTGCCTCGCTAAACCTCCCTTCCCACGCGAGGCGCAAGGACCGGAACATCGCGAGGTACCGGATGGCAAGGTCGCTCTTTCTTACGGCGCTCAACCGCTGTTCGATTTCGATGCTCTTTTCGACATCGCCACGACGCATTTCCGCACTCAGCATTTGCAACAATGCAGTTTGCAGGGCAAAAGCATCGCCAGCTTTCGTTGCAGCCTCCGCTGCAGCCTCTGCATATTGTAGCTGTAGCTGAACGTCATCGTCTTCGTGAAGGGCCAGATTTGAAAGCACGGCGTTAGCCCGACTTGCGATCCTGTAAAGATGGAGCTCTGCCGCGAGTTCACTCGATTGTGTCAACACCTCAAATGCTCGCTCGGCCATACCAAGATGATGGAATGCGATCCCGATGTGGTGCAAAATCTTCGCGCGAACTGCTTCCGAATCTACTTCGATCATCAGCGTTTCAACTTGAACAACAGCCTTGCGAGCGGTTTCCAAATCGCCGGCGACGGCGCGCTGGCCGGCGATAAGCGAGAGCGCCTCCGCGCGGTGTGCCGGACGTTGCGCGGCGTCCTCTCCCACCGCGCTGAGTAGCCCTGAAACGTCTTCGCCCTGGTTTGCCATCAACGAAGCAAGGCGCAAGCTCGTCGTCGCCACCAGATCGCGGTCGTCACCTGCGCGGGAAATCGCGCGGCGAAGCAAGGATTCCGCTCGAGCGAACTTGCCGGCTATTGCCTGCAAGGCTCCCTGCAGCGCCAGGACTGAAGCGTTCTCGCGGCGTGTCTTCTCATCGAGTGCTTCGACTGCACGCGCGACGACGTCGCCGCGAGCACGCTCCAACAAATCGAGGCCATGGCGTTCGAGCAACCGCACGACGTCGCGCGGAGAGCCTGATGCAACATACGACACGATCGCGTGCTCGACATCGCCACCGACTTCCAGCGCACGAGCAGCCCGGTCGTGCACGGCTGGCTGCGA
>JBAVSO010000173.1:0-15535 GCA_049695635.1 Candidatus Cybelea sp.
CACCGATGCGCTAGGCGAGCGGTTTCGCGCGGCACGCGAAGCGCGCGGTCTCTCGCTTTCCGACGTTGCCGAGCAAATCCGCATACGCGCCCTCTATCTGGCCGCCATCGAGGACGAAAGGTGGAACGCGATCGGCGCGGCGGTCTACATCCGCGGCTTCCTTCGAACGTACGCGCGCTTCCTAGGGATCGATCCGGAGGAAGCCGTCGCGGCGTTCAATCGAACCCAGCCTGCGCCCGCGGCCGTCTCGGCGCCGGAACCGGCGCGCGAGCCGGGGTCGTCCCGGCGCGGCCCGCTTCTAATTTGGATCGCGAGCGCGGTTGCCGTGCTGCTGATTGCGTTCGTCGTTTATAACGAGCTGACGATGCGCGGGACGCAGGTTGCGGCGAACGCCGTGCCAGCCAGCTCCGCTCCGTCGCCCCCGGCCGCCAACACCCCCGGACCGGTGGTGCGGGCCCCGGCGGTCGTGAAGGCCGACTCCCTTGCCGTCGTCCTGTCGGCACCCTCTTGGCTCAGGGTCACCGTTGACGGCAATGTTAGCATGGAGGGTACGTTCCCCGCGGGAACGTCCAAGACGTTCCATGGTAAGAACGCGCTGGTGCGCATCGGCAACGCCGGCGGCGTCGAAGTCTTCGTCGACGGCAAAGACGTCGGAAAACTCGGCAGCTCCGGCGACGTCGTCGAGCACGCCTTCACGCTTTGAGAGGAGCATCGTAAACATACGTGGCGAGCGAATCCTCGTTCGACGTCGTTTCGCGCGTCGATCGGCAAGAACTCGACAATGCCCTCAATCAAGCTCGTAAGGAGATCGAGAATCGCTTCGATTTCAAGCATAGTAAGACGAGTATCGATTTTGACGGCAAGAAGATCACGCTCGTTTCCGACGACGAGTTGAAGATGCGCAACGTCGTCGACGTTCTTCAAAGCAAAGCAGTTCGACGCGGCATCGATATCAAGGCCTTTGAGTTCGGCGAGCTCCAGTCGGCCCTAAGCGGCACCGTGCGGCAAGTCATCACGCTGCGCAGCGGCATTCCAAAAGAACAGAGCCGAGAGCTGCTCGCCCACATCAAAGCCTTGCGGCTCAAAGTCGCCGCGCAGTATCAGGACGATCAGATTCGCGTCTCGGCCAAGAACAAAGACGATTTGCAGAAGGTGATCGCATCGTTGCGCTCGATGGAATTCGAGTTGCCGCTGCAGTTCGTCAACTATCGGTAGCGGGGATCCGGTGAAGAGCGTCGCGTTCGTCAGCCTCGGCTGCGCGAAAAATCTGGTCGACACCGAGGTGATGATTGCAAAGCTTGGCGCCGCCGGCTGGCGTTTGGAAACGCAGCCGAACCTGGCCGACACGGTCGTCATCAACACTTGTGCGTTCATTGATCCTGCGAAGGAGGAGTCAACGCACGTCATCCTCGAGCACGCCGCGCAGAAGCGGCGCGGCCAACAGCTGATCGTCGCCGGATGTCTCGCGCAGAGATATGGCGCGCAGTTGCAGAGCCTGATTCCGGAGATAGATGGCGTCGTCGGGACCGGCGCCTATGCCGGCATCGCCGAGCTGCTCGACGATGTCGAGGCCGGTCGTAGGCCGGTGCGGCTCGAGCGCGCTGCCGAACCCGAGCACGACTTCTTACCTCGCCTCGTCACGACGCCTCGCGCCACCGCCTACCTGAAAATTGCCGAAGGCTGCGACCACCCGTGTACCTTTTGCATCATCCCCGCGCTGCGCGGCCGCTTCCGTAGCCGCAGTGCCGAGTCTATCTGTGCCGAAGCCCGAGCGCTGGTCGCGGGCGGAGCGAAAGAGCTGATCTTGATCGCGCAGGATACCTCGATGTGGGGCCGGGATCGCGGCATCCGCCGCGGCGGCCTTGCGGAGCTGCTCGATCGGTTACACGGAATCGAAGATCTGGAATGGATTCGGTTGCTCTACCTTTATCCCGCGACGGTCGATCGCGAGCTTATCGACGCGATCGCGCGTCTACCGAAGGTCTGCAAGTACATGGACATGCCGCTGCAGCACGTTCATCCCGAGGTGTTGCGCGCGATGCGCCGTCCCAGCAACGGCGAGCGCTACCTCGAGCTTATAGACGAGTTTCGCTCGCGCGTTCCAGGTATTACGATACGCTCGACCTTCATTGTCGGATTTCCCGGCGAGCGCGACGAGCACGTCGAGTATTTGCAGGAGTGGATCGCCCGTGCTGAACTCGACCGCGTCGGTTTTTTCGAATACAGTGCCGAGGAGGGAACGCCGGCCGCCGAACTCGCGGGACGCGCAAGCGTACGGCGGCGTCGTGAGCGCTTGATTCGCTTGCGCGAAGCGCAGCGGCTCGCCTCCGAGCGCGCCCGGAGCAAGCGTTGCGGCACGACCGTTCGAGTGCTCGTTGAAGAGTCGCGTCGCCTGCGCGAGCGCGACCCGCTCAAACGGCAATTGGGCGTTAGCCGAGCATGGTTCGGCCGCTCCGAGGGTGAAGCGCCGGGTGTCGATGGGGGAATCTACTTCACCGGCGGAGACGCCAAGATCGGTGAGTTCGCAGACGTGCGGCTCGAGGCTATGAGCTCCTTCGATTTTACCGGCCGGCTCGTTTCACTCCGCTGCGGACAGGCTGCGGAGGCGCGCGCTCTATGACGAGACGGATCGCCATAATCGTAGCGCTTATCGTGCTGGGCGGCGGCTCCGCGTTGGCGGGGTACGCGATTGTCGAGCATCGCAATCCGGTCTCCGCGATCACCCAGATTACGCAGATCTTCGTGCCGCCGCCGCAGCAAGTCTTCGGCAGTCAGAACCTGCTCGTGCTGATCGAGGGGCTCGACTACGACTACACCGCAAAAGACGAAGAGTTTTCGACCAACTCGCGTAGCGACGCGATCTGGGCGGTCAATCTCGACTTCGCGAACAAACGCATCTACCAACTCTCGATCCCGCGCGACATGGTGGCGACGCTACCGAATGGCACGCAGGGCAAGATCAACGAGGCCCAATCGGACGGCGGTGTTACGGAAGCTAAGAGCGTGATCGCCAACTGGCTAGGAATTCCGGGATTCGACCGC
This sequence comes from Candidatus Cybelea sp., assembly GCA_049695635.1. Taxonomy (GTDB): domain Bacteria; phylum Vulcanimicrobiota; class Vulcanimicrobiia; order Vulcanimicrobiales; family Vulcanimicrobiaceae; genus Cybelea. The sequence continues at coordinate 3,043 of JBAVSO010000173.1, forward strand.
TATGTAGTTTTGCGCATTGACGCCACCAAGGGGTTCATCGCCGCAATTGGCGGCATCGACGTTGACGTAAAGTCGTCGGATTGCTTCCAGCTCAAGACCGGTTGTACCGGAGAGACGCTCAATTACGACGATACCTGGGGGCACCTGCACATCCATCTGAAGGAAGGTATGCAGCATCTCAACGGCGAGCAAGCCGTCGCGTACATGCGCTTCCGGCACGATTGGTGCAGCGACCCTTGCCGCATCATGCGCCAACAGCAAGTACTTCACGCGCTCGTCGATAAGGCCAAGGGCGATCGCTTCAACACGCTCGTGCACCTCGGCGACCTGCTCGGCGTCTTTCGAAAGTACGTCCAGACCGACTTCAACGATTCCGAGCTGCTTTCGATCGCTAACTACTTTCAAGGAATGCCAAGCTCGGCGATCGTCAGCAAGCAAGTGCCGTTCACCGGCGACATCGATCTTCCCAACTATGGCGACTCGCTCGTTCCCGACACCGCTGCCCGCGCACAGCTGGTCGCGACGATGCTCGTTCCAGCACCTACCCCATTAGCCTCGCCCGACGCGCTCGCGCTGGCGGCGATTCCGCCGTCGACGCTGCGAGTTGACGTCGAGAACGGCAGCGGCGTAACGGGCGCGGCGCGCCGAGTCGCAACGTTGTTACAAAAAGCCGGATTCAATATCGGCGAGGTCGGCGACGCGGAGCGCTCCGATTACAGCGCGACCGAGATCCATCAGCATTCGAGCGTAACGTTCGCCGGTGCCCGGGTGCGCGAATCGCTCCCGCCGTCCTTACGCAACGCCGCGGTCGTTCCCGACTCGCCCGCAAGTGCTTCACCCGAGGCTACCGCTACGGCGACGAGCGACGTGACCGTTATCGTCGGAACCGACGTCACGAAGAGCTCGACGACCGGCGTTCCGGATCACTCGTAGGTGTGGTGTCACCTGCGGTGAAGAGCATCGTCGCAATCATTGCGGCCGCTGGATTGATTTACGGCGGCTGGCGCACGGTCGTACACAAGAGCAGCGTTCCACCTGCGTTGGTGACACCTGAAACGAACGTGCATTTCGCGCTCTCGAGCGACCTCGTCTCCCGGCTCTATCGAATGACGCACGAGCTTTCGACCGGCGACCGCTCGGGACGTCCGCGCCTCATCGCGCTGACCTTCGACGACGGGCCGTACCCAATCTATACGCCGATGCTTCTCGACGTGCTGCGCGATCTGCGCGTGCCCGCGACGTTTTTTCTGATCGGTCAAGACGCGGAGCAATGGCCCGAGCTTACCAAGCGCATCGAAGCCGAAGGCAATGAGATTGCCGATCACACGTTTACGCACCCAAACCTCGATCAAGAACCGGCCGCGAAAGTCCGCAAAGAGATACTCGACGGGGGTCAGGCGCTATGGGAGCTCACCCGCGATCCTGCAGCCCGAACGCTGATGCGTCCGCCGCATGGCCGCTACACCGAACGCACGCTGAAGATCGCGCAGAGCCTGGGGTACTCCGTCGTGCTCTGGACTGATGACGGAGGCGATTGGCGAACGCTGACCGTTCCGCAACTCGAGCACCATTTAGTCGAGCACGCGACGGCACCCGAGATCGTGCTGCTTCACAGTGGGAAGCTCGCCACGATCGAAGCGCTGCCGTATGTCGTCGAGCGGTTCAAGCAGGCCGGCTACCGTTTTGTTACGGTTGGAGAGATGCTTAAGCTCGTGCACAGCGGCGAGATCAATCATCCGCTCCGGCGGTCGGTTTAGAGGCTCGTTAGAGATTTGCCGCGCCAGATCATCGACACCGAGTCCAGCCGCCCCGCCTACGTGCGCCGGCGCGCGCGTCGGATCGTCATTTCGCTGCTACTTTTGGCGCTGTTAGTAGCCGCCGTCTGGTTCCTTGCTCGGCGTGCGACCGGCCAGGAAACTCGGGCGACTGCGGGAACCGCATCGCAGTGCCTATCAGAAAGAAGGGCCCCTTGCGGGCATTAGGTTTTCTCGCGCTCGTCATGACCGCCGCGTTCGTCGCTTGCAGCAGCCTCGGGCAAACGACCGGCGTAGACGTTGGGCCCAACTTTCCTTCGAAGACACTCTACGCGACCAACAGTAACCAGAACGCGATCAGCATCTACTCAAATGGAACGAGCGGCAAAGGTCCCACTTATCAGATTGGTGGCTCCAACACGAGCCTCGACGGGCCGCAATATCTCGCCTTTGATCGCGCGTCGGACCTATGGGTGACTAACTACAATGCCAGCACTCAAAGAGGGCTGCTCATTGAGTTCGCAGCGCTTGCGACCGGCGACGTGGTGCCGCTTGGGTCGAATGCGCTCGAAGGCCGTCCGCGCGGGATCGCCTTTACAAACAAAGGTCCAACTCCATTACCATCGAGTTCGGCAAACCCCGTGCCCAAAATCATGGTGATCGCGGACAACGATCCACAGCAGACTTACCCAAGCCGTATCCTGCTTTTCATCGCCGGCTCGACCACGCCGTACCAATCGATCGCAGGGCCGAAGCCGGCTTTAAAACTGCCCGGCGGGGTTGCCGTGGATGGACAGGGGCACATCTACGTAACCAACATCCAAGGTGCGTCGGTCATGCAGTTCATGCTGCCTACGCCCTCACCGACGCCGAAGGCGACTCCGACCCCTACGCCGACGCCCTCGCCGTCACCGACCCCAAGCACCTCACCGTCGCCCTCGCCGACTCCGTCGCCGACACCAACGCCCGTCAATGTCTTCCCTCGCTTCGCGATTACGGCCAAGAACGGTGTGATCACTCCGTTTGGTGTCGCGCTCGACCCGTTAGGCAATATCTACATCGCCGACCGCGGAAAGCCGAACGCCGGCTGCCAATCGAAGCAAGGCCCGGCGATCCTGGTCTTTCCACCTTACAGTAAGAAGATTCCGTACACGAAGCCGATTCGCACGATTCAGGGCTGCAATACATTGCTCAACGCACCCTCCGACATCAAGGTAAACCCCGTCGGCGTAATTTACGTAGCCGACTCCACGCCGAGCGGGGCAGGCATAATTTACGTCTTTGCGGCTGGTACAAACGGCAACAAACCGCCGATGTCCAACTACACCTCGCCGGGGGTCATAACGGGCATCGGCCTCGTTCCATAAACGCCGATGTCGTTCATCAAAGGCATTATCGACGGTAACGAGCGCGAAGTCGCTCGACTGCGGCGCACGGCCAAGGCCGTCAACGAGTTCGAGCCAAAGTTTAAAGCGTTCTCCGACGACGAACTGAAAGCGAAGACGGCCGAGTTCAAAAGCCGACTTGAACAGGGCGAGTCGCTCGACGCGATGCTGCCTGAGGTCTTCGCCGTCGTACGCGAGGCCGGCGTCCGCACGGTCGGGATGCGACATTTCGACGTACAGATCATGGGCGGTCAGGTGCTGTACGAGGGGCGCATCGCTGAGATGAAGACCGGCGAAGGCAAGACGCTCGTCGCGACGCTGCCGGTTTACGCACGGGCGCTCGAAGGGCGCGGCGTGCATCTCGTCACCGTCAACGACTATCTGGCTCGCCGCGATGCCGAGTGGATGGGACCGGTCTATGAGTTTTTGGGCTTAAAAGTCGGCGTGATTCAGCACGGGCTCGATTCTGCGCAGCGTCGAGAAGCGTACAACTGCGACGTTACGTACGTAACCAATAACGAGGTCGGCTTCGATTACCTGCGCGACAATATGGCCTGGCAGGTCGAGGACCTCGTGCAACGCGAGCTCTACTTCGCGCTCGTCGACGAAGTCGACTCGATCCTCATCGACGAGGCCCGTACGCCTTTGATCATCAGCGGGCCGTCGCAAGAGTCGGGCGAGCTCTACGATAAGTTCGCGCAGATCCTGCCGCGGCTGAAGAAGGGCGAGGATTACACGGTCGATGAGAAGGCGCATGCGGTTCCGATCGCCGAAGCCGGCGTCGCGCGCGTCGAGAAGATGCTGGGCATCACGAATCTGTACGAGCAGCGGAACATCGAGCTGACGCATCAGCTCAACGCTGCGCTGAAGGCGTGGAACCTTTTCCATCGCGACCAGCAGTACATCGTCAAGGACGGCGAAGTAATCATCGTGGACGAGTTCACCGGGCGGCTGATGTACGGCCGCCGCTACTCGGACGGCATTCACCAGGCCATTGAAGCGAAAGAAGGCATCAAGGTACGCGGGGAGGATCAAACGCTCGCGACGATCACCTTCCAGAACCTTTTCCGGCTCTACGACCATCTCGCCGGCATGACCGGCACCGCCAAGACCGAGGAGCGCGAGTTCCGCGACATCTATGGCTTGGACGTGGTCGTCGTCCCGACGAACATGCCGATGGTCCGCAAAGACAACTCCGACATCGTCTACAAGTCGGAGAAAGCTAAGTTCGACGCGGTCGTCAACGAGATTATCGGCGAGCATCAGAAAGGCCGGCCCGTGCTAGTCGGCACGCGCTCGATCGAGAAGAGCGAGCTGCTGGCAACGATGCTTCGGCGCAAGGGCGTCGAGTGCAACGTGCTCAACGCCAAATACCACGAGCAAGAGGCCGAGATCATCAAAGACGCCGGTCAAGAAGCTCAGGTGACGATCGCCACCAACATGGCCGGCCGCGGCACCGACATCAAGCTTGGCGACGGCGTCGCGCGCAACGGCGGCTTGCACATCATCGGCACGGAACGCCACGAGTCGCGCCGAATCGACAACCAGCTGCGCGGACGCTCCGGTCGCCAAGGCGATCCGGGTTCGTCGCGCTTCTACGTTTCGCTGGAAGACGAAGTTATGCGACTCTTCGGCGGCGAGCGCATGACCAACATCATGGAACGCGTCGGTTTCACCGACGAGCAGCCGATTGAATCAGGCCTGGTGACGAAGTCAATTCAGCGCGCGCAGGGCAAGGTCGAGAACCACAACTACGAGATTCGTAAGCACGTCCTCGAGTATGACGACGTGATGAACAAGCAACGCTCGGTTATCTATGGCGACCGAAGGGCGACGTTAGAGGGAAAATTCGATTCACGGACGTTCATGACGCAGACGCTCGAGTCCAAAGTGGACGAAGCCGTTGAGGAGAACGCGCCGGAGAATGCGCACCCCAGCGAATGGGACCTCGACGAGATGCTCAGCGCGCTCGAGTTGATCTTCCCGATTAAACGTAGTGTGACCGTGGACGACTTGGCCGGGAAGGACCGCGAGGAGATTCGGCGCCTGCTGCGCGCGAAAGCGCAAGAAGCATACGAGACCAAAGAGCAACAGGTAACGCCGGAGATTCTGCGCGTCGTCGAACAGCGCTATCTGTTGTTGCCGATCATCGACCGCCAATGGGTCGATCATCTCTACGTGATGGATCACCTCAAGACCGGCATCGGCCTGCGCGGCTACGGTCAAAAAGATCCGCGCGTCGAGTATGAGAAGGAAGCCTTCGAAATCTTCGAGTCGCTCAAGAACAACATCGCCGACGAAGCGATCAAAGGCGTCTTCCGCGTCCAGATCGAGCACGGCCCGCCACCGCCTCAGTTCGGCCAAGATGGCGGTGCCGGCGGTCCAACTTCCTTGCCGCCCTTTACGCCGATTCCGTCGGGCGAGCTGGTTCCACAACCGGTGACCGCCGGCAACGCGCTGCCGCCGCAACAAGTCGAACAGCTGTTAGGTCCCATGCCCGGCGCTGGCCGCCGCGTTCAACAATTCCACACCAACAAGGACGACGAATCACCGGCAAAGCCCGTGCAACGCGATCAACCCAAAGTCGGTCGCAACGAAATGTGTCCCTGCGGCAGCGGTAAAAAATACAAGCGCTGCCATGGCGCTGCAGCGTAGCGGGAGTTGGCCGCAAAAAGATGGCGCCCCCCTCGGCGCTGAGCCACATCGCTGCTGCTTTCTAAGCTGCGAGACTGCGAGGCAGCTGCGAGGCGTCGCTGCTGGGAATGCGAGGCGTCTAAACGCCTTGCGACCGGCGCCGTGCTGCGCTGCTGCGTGGCTGCGCTAAGCGCTTAGCGCGATGCGGCCTCGCGAGCGCGGGGGCGGCGCATTCGAGAATCGTTCGTGCCGGCCGCTACGGGGTGAATGCGAAAACAGTCCCACAGCCGGCCTTATCGCATCCGCGTCTGCCGTCGTATCCGGTCGTGCCGTAGAGCGTGCCCTTAACGTCGATCAATCCCGCGAGCGGTTCCGATCCGTCGGAGCCGCCGGCGAAGCTGTGCAGTACCTCCTCCGCACCGGTCGTCGTCGCACTAAAGGCCGTTCCGTTATTGCTTGTGCCGCCGGCAGAGGTTGTGCCATACAGTACGCGTTTCACGTCGACCAACGTGCCTTGTGGGAAAATGCCATCCGAGCCGCCGAGGAAGCTGTGCAGTACCTTCTCAGCGCCGTCCGTCGTCACGCTAAAGAGAGTCCCATCGGCGTTTGCGCCGCCGCCGAGCGTCGTGCCATAGAGCGTGCCCCTTACGTCGAGCAGTACCGAGTACGGGTTCGCTCCATCGGAACCGTTGGCGAAGCTGTACAGCACCTTTTCTTCACCGGTCGTCGTGACGCTAAAGATCGTACCGCAATTGTAGTAGCTGCCGCATCCCGAGCCACCGGTAAAGGTCGTGCCGTACAAGATTCCATTTACGGCGGTCAGTCCCGCGTACGGCCATGCTCCGTCGTGCCCATAATGGAACTGGTAAAGCACGTTTTCTGCGCCGGTCGTCGTTACGCTAAAGACGGTTCCGTAATTGTTCATGCCGCCGTGGACGGTCGTGCCATACATCGTGCCACTTACGTCGATCAGGGGTGCGTACGGGGTTCCACCGTCAGAGCCGCCGGTGAAGCTGTACAGGACTTTTTCCGCGCCGGCCGTCGTTACGCTAAAAACGGTTCCGCAACCATTTGCGCCGCCGGACGAGGTAGTGCCGTAGAGCGTTCCCTTCACGCTGATCAATCCCGCCCACGGCTGTGCACCGTCCGAGCCGCCAGCGAAGCTGTACAAAACGCGTTCCCTTCCGCTCGTCGTTACGCTAAAGACGGTTCCGTAACCATTTGTGCCGCCGGCATATGTCGTGCCGTACAGCGTACCGTTCACGTTGATTAAGCCGGCAAGCGGGTTTCCTCCGTTATGCCCACGGAATCGGAACAACACGCGGTAAGAAGACGTCGCCGGCACTAGGCGCTGCGTTATGCGCGCGCTCTGCAGCCTCGCGCCCGGTGCGCCGATCGGCGGCTGCGATCCGCCGCAGGCTGCGAGCATTGCAGCGGCGACGGATATAGCTAAAGAATCCCGCACACTGCTCACTTCCAACTGAAGACGACGAAGCCGTTTCCGGTCGCTTCTTTCGAGCCTCGTGACAGATGAGCGTTGGATGCGGCGCTCTCAACATAGGATGAGCCGCCGCCGCCACCACCACCGCCGCTTGATCCTTGGGAGCCGTAGAAGGCCGACCCGCCGCCGCCGCCGCCCCCGTAGAAGCCGCCGCCGCCACCGCCGCCGCCACCACTGGGATAGGGGCATGAGGGCCGATCGCAGCCGCTGCCACCGCCGCCTCCGTAACCGAGTTGTCCGCTCTCGCCCGGATTGGCATCACCATTACCGCCCGATCCGCCTTGGCTCTGGGTGCCGCCGGCGCCGCCGTCACCGCCGTAGTGCTTGCAGCACCCCGCTTTGCCCAAGCCGCCGGTGAGTGCGCCGCCTTGGCCGCCGCGCCCGCCGAACTTGTAATCCCCGGTAAGCGCACCGCCTTGTCCGCCGGCGCCGCCGGCCACGATGACGCGATCCTTAAGCGCATCACCGCCCTCTCGAACATCCGAAGCCCCACCGGCGCCATAACCGCCATAGGAGTCGTAACCGGAAGCTGTTGTCGCTTGTCCGCCGGCGCCACCGCCGTTGAATCCGCCCGCTGTCGACGCGCCCGCGCCGCCAACGTAGATTTCCAGCGTTTCCGATGGTGACACCGGAATCACTGCGCTCACGCGGCCGCCGTCAGCGATGATCTTTCCTGCGCCGCTCGCTCCGACGGCGATCACGCGAATGCGAGTCACGCCATTCGGGACTTTGAATGTTTGCTTCTTACCGGTGTACCTGAACGTCTTGTGATGCGTGAAAGCGAACGGCGCGACGCCACTCGGCGACCTCGCGCCCGGAAGTTGCGATGCACCGCAGCCGGCGAGCAAAGCTGCAGCAGCGCCGATCGAAAACACTATGTGAGCTACGTTGACCATGCGGAATGCCTCCGCGTACTGATGGACGAGTGGTTAGGGCTTTCGCCGTGGCCGTACGGCTACCCCGGCGAGCAACCGCTTACGAGTCGACGAGCTCCCGCAACTTTTCCCAATGCCGCGGATGCGGCACCCTTGCCCCGGCTCGAATGCGCGAGCAAGCTGCGAGCGATAAGCCCGTCGCCGCCGCGATCTCCGCAAGCGTAAAGGCGTCGAGCTTCGGCGCGATCTCACGCTTGAACCAGGCCTCGTCGCGCTGGCCCGGATGCTCGCGCGCCCAGCGGCGATTGCGGCGATGTCCCTCGCTGATCGCCTCGCCGCGCGCGCGGTTCACGGCAGCGCTGCGGCGCGGATCGTTGCCCGCTGCGGTTGCGCTGCAAGCGCCTTGCGTGCAGTTTCGATCGCGTGGAGGCCGTGCTCGCGCCGTGCCTTGGGCATGCACGCCTCGCAGTGCCGGCGCCTGCGCTTGAGCACCGGCTTGCCGCACATTGCACACGCGGTAGGTTTTGCTGGCCGTGCGTCGATCGAGGGCGTGCGCCATGCGCGTGTCGCGTACGGACGCGGCTGCGAAGCCTTGCGCGACGTTGCGAGCAGCGGCGATCGCTCCGTTCCAGGCACGCTGCGGCGCTTATATCCGGCTTCGGCTACGAGCGTGCGAGGCGGTGCGCCTTTACTAACGAGCGATTCGCGAAACGTTTGTGCGAGGCGCGCCGCGATCGGCCGCAGGCATTCACGCCAATGCGGCAGCGTGAGTGCGAGCTCATGCGTCAGCGGCGCTGCAATGCGGCATATCCCGTTTGGAAGCTCGCCGAAATCGCGAGCCGTAAATGTACGATCCTCCAGCAGGTCGAGCAGAAAGGCGTCCACGTCCGCGCGCACCGGCTCCATCAGATCGATGGCGAGGGAATCGCGATTGCGCTGATCGGCGTGCAGGCAGCCCATTTGCGGATCGCAGCCGTGCGCCAGTAATGCCAGGTGCGCCTCTGATTCCACGCACGCGAAGAGGCAGTTTCGCATGGCATTGATCGGCGAGGTCGCTGCGCGAGGCGCACCGGTCAGCACCGAGGCGCGCGAATCGGCGCGCAGCCAGCGCGCTGGAATTCGTGCGAGGTCGCGCTCGCGGAAACGAACCCTAACGTCGCGCCACGCCGCAAAGTAGAGCGCCGCGGCATTGGCCTCGATCACGCGCACGCGCTCGATTGAATCGGCTGCGTCGATCGCGGCTCGCAGCTTGTCGAACTCGCGCAGATCGGCGCCCAGCCGAACGAGGATTCGGCGCTGGCCGTCCAGCTTTTCAGCGATAAGCTCGCATGCGATCGCGAGGTCCAAGCCGTTTGTGACTGCGAGCGCCTGTGCGCGCCGGATCGGGTGCCCGTCGTAGCCGAAGGCGGCGAATCATGCCGAGGCCGGCGGCTTCCGGTTCGCAAGGAGCAAAGCACAAATTGACGAGAGTCGCTTTATCGGCGCGGGAGCCGCAGCCTCGACCGCGAAGGACGGCGCCCATCGTTTACGTGCGAGGAGTATTTGTAAGATGAAGGCTTCAACGTTTGGCCTCTACGCGTTGAGTATTTTTGCAATTCTCTTGGGCGGCTGCGGAGGTTCGCAGTGGGCGACCGGCTCCGCCGCGCTGCCGCAAAGCAATTCGTCATCGGCGCATCGCACGCGAAGCTTGGGCACTCAGTGGCCTGTGCAGCACCTGATCGTCGTCATTCAGCAGGCGCGCAGCTTTAACGATCTTTTCGCCGACTATCCCGGTGCGGATGCGCAAACGTTCGGATGCGCGAGCGGCGCAAAATCGAGCGTCTTCGAGCAGCCAATGAGCTCGGGTTCCGGCTGCGCGCCGGGCGATACGAAGGTACCGCTCAAACCGGTCAGCCTCGCGAGCACGCCGTGCCGTATCAACGCCTCGTTTGCGCGCTATTACCTAATAGCGTGGGATCACGGCGAAATGGACGGCTGGAATCAGCTCGATCAAAAGAAGCCGCTTTGCCCGTACACGTACGTCAACAGCGCCGACACTCGCCCGTATTGGAAGCTCGCAGAACGGTTCGCCGTTGCCGACCATATGTTTGCATCGACTCGATTCGGTGCTTTCGCCAATCAACTGTACTTAATCGCCGGCACAAGCGAGGTCACGCGAAACACCTTCGTAATCGGTCAACCCGAAGAACCACCGTGGAACTGCGACGCCCCCCCAGGCGACCAAACGATCGTTTTGAAGCACGACCGTGTCATGCCCGATGGACCCTTCCCGTGCTTCGATCAGTTCCCGACGATCGCCGACTTGCTCGATCACGCCGGCGTCGGCTGGAGATATTACTACGACGCTCCTGGGGAAAGTGGAGCCGAGTGGAATGCCTTCGGCGCGATCAAGGACGTGTTCGAGGGTTCCGACTGGTCGCGCGACATGAGTGCGCCCGCGACGAACGTCCTCTCGGACATAGCCGGCGGAAATCTCACCTCGGTATCCTGGGTGCTCTCACCGCAAGACGATTCGGACGCGCCGGGATCGCGCAGCGGCCCTAAGTGGGTGAGTAGTATCGTCCGCGCGGTTGAGAAAAGCCGATACTGGGCGAACACGGCGGTCGTCATAACGTGGATCGATCCAGGGGATGGCCACTTCTACGACAGCGTCGCGCCGCCGCAGCTCGACGTGATGGGGCTCGGATTCCGCGTTCCGCTCATCGCGGCATCGAAGTTTGCCAAGCATCGCTACGTCGCGCACACACAATACGAATACGCGAGTATTCTGAAGTTCATCGAAGAGAACTGGGGCTTGCCGCCGCTGGGCGGCGGCGCGACGGACAAACGCGCCAACAGCATCAGCGACATGTTCGACTTCAGCCGCTAAAGAGGTTAGCCGCGACGCGCCCGGCTCAGCACCACAGCACCTCGCAGCGCCCGGCGCGGGGGGCTCGTTTGCGAGGCTCTCGATCGCATTGCGCAGCGCAGCTTAGAGCTACGCGGGGCTTTGGCTTTACCGCTTCGATCGCAGCGCCCGGAGCGGGGGCCTCGTTTCAAAGCGCTCTGTCTCTATCCCGCGCTGCAGCGTAGCGGGATAGGAGCCACCGCCGCCAAGACGAGACACCCCAAAGCGGCAGTGCCCTTTGGCTCTGCGCAGTTAAGCCCGCGAGCGCTATGCCAGCGATGCCCCTTGCGAATCGGCGCCGGGCTGCGCACCTGCGAGGCTAAGCTAAGCGCCTAACGCGATGCAGCCTCGCGAGCGCGCGGGAGGTGGTGTGGCGGGTTTGCTGGCCAGTGCCTTAGATGCCGGTTAGAGAATAGATCGTACCATCGTTGTTTGCGCCGCCGAATACGGTTGTGCCGTAGAGAGTACCTTTAACAATGATTAGTCCCGCCGCTGGCCTAGTACCGTCCTCGTATTTGGCGGCAAAGCTGTAAAGCACCGATTCCGTACCTGACGGCGTGATGGAGAAGACCGTGCCGTACTCCTTTGCGCCGCCAGCATAGGTTGTGCCGTAGAGGGTGCCATCGACGTTTAGGAGGCCCGCTTCTGGTTGCGCGCCGTCTCCTGCAGCACCAAAACTGTGCAGCAGCGTTTCGCTGCCGGTCGGCGTGATCGAGAAAACCGTTCCGCTGCCGTATGCACCACCCGCAAAGGTTGTGCCGCAGAGGATACCGTTGGCGTCGACGAGGCCGGCCCACGGCTCCGCGCCGTCCGAAGCGCCGCCGGTGAACCTGTGAAGTACGGTTTCTTTCCCGGACGGCGTGATCGCGAAGACTGTTCCATAATCTCCAGCGCCTCCGAATTGGGTCGTGCCGTAAAGTGTACCGTTGACGCTGACGAGGGGCGCAGATGGGCCGACGCCATCTCCATCGTAGCCGAAACTGTGGAGCACCTTTTCCTTTCCCGCCGGCGTAATCTTGAAGACGGTACCGCAGCCGTATCCATTGCAGTTCGAGCTTCCTCCGGCTTCGGTCGTACCGTATAGTGTGCCGTTCACGTTGATGAGTCCGGCCTGCGGTCCCCAGCCATCCCTACCGTTGAAACTGTGCAGCACCGTTTCTTTGCCGCTTGGCGTAATCGAGAATACTGTGCCTCGTTTTTTGCCACCGCCTTCGGTCGTCCCGTACATGATGCCGTCGACATTTAGAAGGCCCGCGAGCGGATTGTGGCCGTCCTCAGGCCCCGTGAAACGGTGGAGCACGGTTTCCTCGCCCGATGGAGTCACTGCGAAAACTGTGCCGCGACCATGAAAATCAAGGTGGTGCTTGTAACCACCGATGAAGGTTGTGCCGTATAGGGTGCCGCTTACGTTAACTAATGCGGCCAGCGGTTCTGCACCGTCGCCCCTGGTTCTACGT